>CAZXRX010000007.1:28566-66768 GCA_964642945.1 uncultured Flavobacterium sp.
GCCTTGACCATTTTGGTAATCGTAGTGTTCCTGCTGTCTTCAAAAAGCATCATTACCATTGATTTCATCCTCGTGGTGTGCTATTATTCTTTTTTTGCCGATATCCCGAAAAGTGTAAAGAGCACCACATTGATTACCGTTACCGGCTTTTTGTTGTTTTCACTGGTTTTTGTCAAAGAGGTAAAAGAACGTTTTTTGCTGGAGTATGAAACGGCATTCATCGACAATACCGTTAACAAAAAGATAGGAGACCAAAATGCAAAAGTGTATAATGTAAGCCTCAAACAGGCCTGGCAGGTTGATAAATTCCAGCAGAACCACTTTTTTCCGGGAACCGCCATGCGCGTATACCAATTTCGGATTTTTGTAGAAATGCTGCAGGAAAACCCTATTTTTTTCACTGGTTTCGGCTTGGAAGCCTCGCAACAGAAAATCAGGGAAAAAGAATCCGAACACACCTTATACCATGGTTATGGCGACTTCAATTTCCACAACCAATACATACAGACCTTTTCTGAACTGGGTGTTTTTGGGTTTTTGATATTGGTTATCATGCTCTACCTGAACAACCGCAATGCCTGGAAACAAAAAGATTTTCTTCATATTGCTTTCGCAATTACAATGATAATCCTATTTTTGTCTGAATCGTTTTTCTGCAGACAAAGGGGCATTGTATTTTTTATCACCATTTATTGTATCTTTAATCTGATAAAGCCCGAAACGGAAAACAACTACCCGCAAACATGAAGAGAATTTTAATTACAGGTGCAGCAGGATTTCTGGGATCTCACCTTTGTGACCGTTTCATAAAGGAAGGCTATTTTGTGATTGGCATGGACAATCTCATCACCGGGGATTTGAAAAATATCGAGCATTTGTTCAAACTCGAAAACTTCGAATTTTACCACCACGACATCACCAAATTTGTCCATATTCCGGGACGCTTGGATTATATCCTGCACTTTGCCTCACCGGCCAGCCCTATTGATTATTTAAAAATACCCATCCAGACCTTGAAAGTGGGCTCCCTGGGCACACACAACCTGTTGGGGTTGGCACGCGTCAAAAAAGCCAGGATATTGATTGCCTCCACTTCTGAAGTCTATGGCGATCCCTTGGTGCACCCGCAAACCGAAGAATATTATGGCAATGTCAATACTATCGGCCCCCGCGGCGTGTATGATGAGGCCAAAAGGTTTCAGGAATCAATCACCATGGCCTACCATACCTTTCATGGGGTAGAAACCAGGATTGTCCGTATTTTCAATACCTATGGCCCAAGAATGCGTCTGAATGACGGCCGTGTCATACCTGCCTTTATCGGCCAGGCCCTGCGTGGCGAAGACCTGACCATTTTTGGAGACGGTTCACAAACCCGTTCCTTTTGTTATGTAGATGACCAGGTCGAAGGCATCTTCCGCTTGTTGCATTCCGATTATGTATATCCGGTCAATATTGGCAATCCTGACGAAATCACCATCAGGGATTTTGCCGAAGAAATCATCAAACTGACCGGTACCAAGCAAAAAATTGTCTACCATCCACTGCCGATGAATGACCCGATGCAGCGACAGCCCGATACTACAAAAGCCAAGGAAATCCTCGGCTGGGAAGCCAAGGTGTCCAGGGAGGAAGGCATGAAAATTACTTATGATTATTTCAAATCCCTTTCGACTGAAGCCTTGTTGAAGGAAGAACACAAAGACTTTTCAAAATACATTTTTTAAGTGCAAAGACATACAGGAAGGTTTTCCGTTTATATCAGGCCCTTTTCTTATCTGCTGGATTTAATCATTATTAATTTTCTGGCATTTTACCTGTTGATGGACTCCCTGCATGGGTTTTACTACCACTTATTTGTGTCTTTGTCCTGGGTGGTTATTTCCTGGAATGTAGGCTTCTATGAAGTGTACCGTTTCACCAAGGCAATAGAGATTTTAGAAAAAATAATTAAACAATACGTTATTTTCACTATAGTCAACTTTGCTTATATTGGCTATTTCCTTAAGTTTTCAGAGCCTTCCCTCATCGTAAAATTTGTATCGGTGGCCATGCTTTTCATCGCCTTTGAAAAACTTTTTATTTATTATTTCCTCAGGCGTTTCCGGGTGGTTTTTGGCGGGAATTTCAGGAAGGTCGTCATTATAGGGGAAGAAAAAAATACCGGCCACCTGATTGATTTTTTTAACGACAACCCAAATTATGGGTACAAACTCGTCAAATGGTTTGATTTGAAAACCTCAAAAAAACAACAGTTACAGGAATGTTTTGATTTTGTTTCAGAAAACGGGGTTGATGAAATTTATGGCGCCCTGTCTGATTTATCCAATACAGATGTAAATGCCTTGATTGATTTTACCGACAACAACCTCAAGACACTGAAATTTCTTCCCGACGAAAAAGAGGCCACTTCAAGGAATATGAAATTGGATTATTATGGCTATATCCCCATCGTATCCCTGCGCAACATCCCGCTGGATATCACTGCGAACAAGATGATAAAAAGAACATTTGATATTTTATTTTCTTCTGTTGTTATTGTTCTTTTTTTGTCATGGCTCATCCCGGTTTTGGCCATACTTATAAAGCTGGAGTCGAAAGGTCCGGTTTTTTTCAAACAACGCCGAAACGGATTGAATTACCATGAATTTGATTGTTATAAATTCCGTTCGATGACGCTCAATGAAATTGCCGATTTGGAACAGGTTTCCAAAAATGATCCCCGAATCACCAAGATTGGCCGTTTTATCAGGAAGACCAGTATTGATGAGCTTCCGCAATTTTTCAATGTATTCCTCGGTGACATGTCTGTTGTGGGCCCGAGACCACATATGGTAAGCCACACCGAAATGTATGCCAAAAGGGTAGACAAATTCATGGTGCGCCACTTCATCAAACCAGGCATTACCGGTTTGGCCCAAACCAACGGTTACAGAGGGGAAGTAGAAATAGAATCAGACATCATCAACAGGGTGAAATATGACATCTTTTACCTCGAGAATTGGTCGTTGCTGCTTGACCTGAAAATTGTGGTCATGACCGTTTTGAATACCATCAAAGGGGAGGAGAAGGCCTACTAAAAAACCTTTTTCGAAATCAAATCTTTTACCTGACGGTCTAAATTGAAGTTTAATTTTGCGTGGTCGTAAATCCTTTTTTTCATCAGGTGCAAGGTCGTTTTTTCTGTTTGAGCAATCTCCCGTACTATTTCATTAAAAGCGTTATAATCGGCCACGGGTGCCACCCATCCCATTTCATTTTCCAATACCAGTTTTTCGCCTTCGCCGCCCCCAAAATACAATATGGGGAAACCCATGGCCCCGAATTCAAAAATCTTGGAAGGGACCGATCCGTAAATCCGGGTTTTTAAAGGAACAATGGCCACATCCATAGCCTGTAACCTGTCGTGCAGTTGGTGCCGGTCAACCATCCCATGAAAGTAGATATTGGTTGTTTTTCCTGACGAAATTAACGCTTCCAGCTGTGCTTTTTCTGCACCGTCACCAAATACATGCAATTCTATGTTTGGAGGGCTTAAATCGATTTTTTCACACAATTCCAGTATGCCCTGTGCCACACCCAGCAAGCCGGCATAAAACAACCTTACAGGCTCGTCCCCCAGGCTAAGCAAGGTCATTTTTTCAGACTGGTGTTCGGGGAAGTTCCGGTATAAAAAACAGCTTTTTTCAGGAAACCGTGACTTTACATGGGTGATGATTTCATTTGACTGCCCGAGAATGACTGCCGCTTTTTTATACAGATACCGTTCCAGGAGTAGGGAAACCCGATGGGAAAACGACTGCTCCTTTACTGCCTTTAATTCAACAGCTGCCAGCGGCCACAAATCTGAAATGTTAAGGATGATTTTTTTTCGTTTGAGTGAAAGCACCAAAACCGAAATAAACGAAAGCAACAAAGGTGGCGATTGCACCACTACCTTTTTGGGTGTTTTTTTGAACAATAGGAAAGCGAATAAGCACAAGGAAAAAGACAACACTGACAACAACCGGACGAGTATTTTTTTGCTCACACTCGGATAAATCCAAAGGCGTTTTACCGTGATACCGTCACGCAGTTCAGTAACCCGGAATTTCCCTTTGTATTCAGGAAACAGTTCTCCTTTTGGGTAATTTCCCAAGGGGCACAATACCGTAACTTTATAGTGGTTTTGCCTGAGTTTAATTGCCAGTTGCTCTATCCTGTTGGCAGCGGCTCCTTTTTCAGGTGGGTAATAGTTGGATATAATCAGGATGTCTTCCATCATTTGGCAAGCAGGATTTCGATGATTCTTTCAGAAGCCTTTCCGTCCCAGAGTTCCGGAATACCTACATTTCCGAGCCCATCGCGTAAAAATGTTTCAAATTGCAGCTTCAGGTTTTCAATGGTGGTGCCTACCAATTTGTTGGTGCCGATGGTTTCCGTTTCGGGTCTTTCGGTTGTATTGCGTAGGGTAAAACACGGTATGCCGAGCACGGTGGTTTCTTCTGAAATCCCACCCGAATCAGTAATAACGGCAAAGCTGTTTTTGATGAGGTACATAAAATGCAGGTAACCCTGTGGTTCCACCAAACAGATGTTTCGGAATGTTTTGCTGTTTTCGCCCAGCACGGCTTGGGTTCTGGGGTGTACCGGAAAGATTATTTTCTTGTTTCCTGACATTTGGTCTATGCCTTCCAATAAACGGACGAGGGATTTTTCTTCATCTACATTCGATGGGCGGTGAAGGGTCAGTATGAGGTAATTTTTTTCCTCCAGGTTGAAATCTTCCCAGAAAGAAGGTGCTAGAAAACGCCCTGAATTTTGGTAAAGGGTGTCAATCATGACGTTCCCGACAAAATGGACATGGGCAGGGTTGGCACCTTGTTGCAAGAGGGTTTTTGAGGCTGAAATTGAAGTGGTAAAATAATAATCGGTGATGCTGTCGGTTACGATACGGTTGATTTCTTCCGGCATCGCCCAATCGCCTGAACGGATACCTGCCTCAACGTGCGCTACTTTCAGCTGCATTTTTTTGGCTACAAGCGCACAGGCCATAGTCGAATTGACATCGCCTACCACCAAAACCAAATCACAGGGGTGTTGTAGCAATTCCTGTTCAAATGCGACCATGATGGCGGCCGTCTGTACTGATTGCGAACCACTTTTTACTTCGAGGTTGGCATCAGGGTGCGGAATGTGCAGTTCTTCAAAAAAAGTGTCGCTGAGGTTTTTGTCATAATGTTGCCCGGTGTGTACCAAACGATAGGAAAGGGGAGCACCTGTTGCTTGCTTTTTTTCAATGGCTTTGATTAAGGGTGCGATTTTGATAAAATTGGGCCTGGCACCCGCTATGATGGTAATGTTCATGGTTGCTCCGGATTTTTTACCAAGGAAACAAACTGTTTCAATTTGCCGCTTTTATTGCGTTCCAACATGGTTTTTCTTGTAAAAGTAAAGGTTAGGCCTTCTTCGAGATAGGTGGCTATGGCTTTTTCTATTTGGGCCAGCTGGCTTTCTGTCAAAGCTTCCCGGCTTACATATTCAATGTCAAAAGTATCAATTTTGGATTGTTTTATGACAAATTCTTTTACATTTCCGTCATCTTCAATGATGCTTTTGGTTACGTAATAAAAGGTCAGTCCTGGCGATTTTTTGCCACTGGGCAACAGGGCAACATCATTGGTGCGGCCCAGCAGTTTTTTAAGGATGGGTTTTTGGGGTGTGCTTTTTTCATCCAGGATGCCCACATCGCCAATGTCATAACGGATGAACGGGTGTGCTTTGTTGTATAGGGAGGTAATGACAATGCGCCCTTCTTGCCCGTAAGGAAGTACCCGGTTGTTTTCGTCAAGGATTTCAACATACAGGGTTTCAGAATTGACCTGCCATTCACCCTTGGGGTTCTGGAAAGCAATCAGGTCGAGTTCAGAAGCGCCATACTCGTTAATGACAGGGACGCCAAAGTACGTTTCCATCAATAGTTTATCGTCTTCAAAAAGCATTTCGGAGGTCACTACGCAACACTTCAAAGTAGGACAGACCGTTTTGAGCACCAAGTTTTTTTTCTGGAGGAATTTCGCAAACAATACCACCGAACTGGTATAGCCATTGATGTAATCGAACTTTTTAACCTCAAATTTTCCCAACACCTTTTCCAGTACCCGATCAGACAAATCAAAAATAGGGAAACGGTATCGGTGGCTCAGGAAGTCTTTGAGCCGCTCTTTTTTATTTCCGACAAAATCCAATGGAATCCCATAAAACCTGGCCTGTAATGAGTTGTTGAAATCGATACCATACCAACCAAACCTGGAAATGATGTTGGCCCAGGTCAAGGCATGGCTGAATTTGTCTTTGGCAAAAACAAAGGGGTCACCACTGGAGCCGGATGTTTTGTTGACATATACATTTTTTGTAGAAAATCCGTCAGAAAGTCTGGATGGTAATGGCTTTTGAAAATCCTTTTTGGTCATTACAGGAAGCTCGTTCCAGGAGTTTGTTTTTATACCGGCGAATTCCCTGTAGGAAGGGTTGTGTTCCAGATGGTAGGCCAGGATGGCATTTTTACAATCTGCCACATATTGGTCAAAACCAGTTTCAGGGATAGTTTGTATTTTTTCAAATGCCGTAAGTGCTTCCTTTATTGGGAAACCTTTCAAACGCAACGCATGTAGAAAAAGAGGAACCATCTGGAATAAAAAAAGGGCCAACAAATGTCAGCCCTTAAAAATACTATTTATTTAGAATTAATTCTTAATAATTTTTACAGTTTCTGATTTGTTGTCAGCATTCAGGGTGAAGAAATAAGCACCGCTTGAAAGCGCTGAAATATCCAAACTGTTCTCCATTCCAGAGAAAGATTTTTGCATCACTACTTTTCCTGTAAGATCAGTAACAGACAAGTTGTATGATTCTACATTGTCAACTGAAATGTTCACCGTGTTGTAAGCTGGGTTAGGATAAACAGTAAATTTAGAAGTTGAGGCGAAATCAGTGTTAGCCAATGGCGCATTCAATTTGAAGATACCACCAACTGTTGAACTGGTTGAAAAACCAGCAGCCCAACCAATAGTAGCATCTACAAATCCGCTGGCACCCCTTTGGGCAGCAGATTCTACCTCAGTCCAAGTTGCTCCGTTATCAGTACTCAATGAAGTTCCGGTTGGTGCAGCCAATGAAGTAGCTACGATATTGCTGGTGTTAGGGATATAGCTGAGGATTCTTCTGGTTCCTGTAAATGTGTTAGCAGCACTCCAAGTAGCACCCCCATTGGTAGTCGTATAATAAGTATAAGTTGTACCAACTGTTTTCAACAAATAACCATTAGTGGCATTAGAAAAAATAGCAGTTCCACTTTGTGCAGTACTTCCGAAACTCGTTAATGGCGCTTGTGCCACAGTCCAGGTAACACCCATATCTGTTGTTTTGAATAAGCGGCCCCTATCTGTAACAAACCAGAATGTTCCGGCAACACCAGAATTTCCTCCGTTCAAACCATATTCACCCGCACCGCTGGTCAATGGGTTAGGAATGCTGGTACCCGGTACTTGTGTCCAGTTGTTACCACCATCAGTAGTTCTCCAGATTTCAAATTCGCCTCCAACAGGGTCACCAGTAGCCAAACCATTGTTGGCATCAAAGAAATGTACCCAGTTAAGGAAAGATTGTCCGGTAGTTTGGAAGGCAGCAGCGTTTTGTTGTACCCAAGTATCTCCTCCGTCAGAAGTTTTATATATAACCCCATTTCCGTCAGTAGGAACCAAGGCGCTAACCCACGCAGTTGTTGCGTTTACAGGACAAATGTTGTTGATTTCCAATAGTGGGTCTCCCAGGTTGATTAGTTTTGGGAACCAATTGGCTCCACCATCAGTGGTTCTTGTCATTTCCTGTACGTTGGCACCGCCACCTGATCCGTCATAAGCCAAAGCCCAAACGGTGTTCGCATCTACAACCCTGACCTCGCTCAAACCCCTGGAAGGAGCTGAAAAGCCAGTATTCTGGGCTACCCACTGGGCGTTTGCAGCAGAACCTAAAGCAATAAATGATAAAGAAAGTAATAGTTTTTTCATAATTTTTATTTTAATAATTTGAACAAATCTATCAAAAAAATCAAAATATACAAAAGATTAACTTAGAAATTATTGTTAAAACTTTATTTTTGCACCCTAAAATCTACCTAAAATGACAATTTTACTTCTCGGTTCCGGCGGACGGGAGCATGCACTCGCCTGGAAAATGATTCAAAGTCCAAAATGCCACAAACTCTTTGTAGCCCCCGGAAATGCTGGTACTGACGAAATAGCCATCAATATTGCCATCAATCCCAATAACTTTGAAGAAGTAAAAAATTTCTGTCTGACCGAAAAGATCAATATGGTCGTGGTTGGCCCTGAAGACCCACTGGTGTTGGGTATTTACGATTATTTCAAGAATGATGACCAACTTCGTCACATCCCGGTTATCGGACCGTCTAAAACCGGAGCCCAATTGGAAGGCAGTAAGGAATTTGCCAAGGAATTTCTCGTTAAACACAAAATTCCTACAGCAGCATATGACAGTTTTACTGCTGAAACGGTCGAAAAAGGCTGTAATTTTCTCGAAACACTCCAACCGCCTTATGTTTTGAAAGCTGATGGATTGGCTGCCGGAAAAGGGGTTTTGATTATTAACAACCTTGAGGAAGCCAAGTCAGAACTGCGCGACATGTTGGTCAATGCCAAATTTGGCGCTGCCAGTTCAAAAGTAGTGATAGAAGAATTCCTTGACGGAATTGAATTGAGTTGTTTTGTGCTGACAGACGGCAAAAATTACAAAATCCTGCCTACTGCCAAAGATTACAAACGGGTAGGGGAAGGCGATACCGGACTGAATACCGGCGGTATGGGTGCTGTTTCGCCAGTGCCTTTTGCAGATGCCGTTTTGATGGAAAAAATAGAAAACCGCATTGTAAAGCCAACCATTGAGGGTTTGCAAAAGGACGGAATCGAATACAAAGGCTTTGTTTTTATCGGCTTGATCAATGTGAAAGGCGAACCAATGGTGATTGAATACAATGTCCGTATGGGCGACCCGGAAACCGAAGTAGTCATGCCGCGCATCCAATCAGATTTGGTTGAACTTTTTGAAGCTGTTGCCAAACAGGAGCTCGATCAAGTTTCTTTGGAAATAGATGTTAGAAGTGCCACAACCATCATGTTGGTTTCTGGAGGCTATCCGGAAAGTTATGAAAAAGGCAAAGTGATTTCAGGATTGGAAAACATTCAGGACTCCATGGTTTTCCATGCAGGAACCAAAACCGAAAACGGAAAAGTAGTGAGCAATGGAGGCCGGGTACTGGCGGTGACTTCCTACGGGAATGATTTTCAGGAAGCCATAAAAAAATCTTACCAAAACATAGACAAGCTGCATTTTGATAAGATGTATTTCAGGAAAGATATCGGCAACGACTTACTTTAGGAAAGAGTGTGCCGTAGTATCTTGGTTTTCTTCTCCGCTGTCCTGGTGTTTCTGTAATTCCTTACACCAGTATACAGTGTAATACATACAAACCACAATGGCAATCCAACTGAAAATGTTGGCCAACCACCAGTTATCCAACTCAAGGGCACGAAGCCAATCAAGGGGTTTGAACAGGAAATCCACAAAAAGCGTTTGTATTCCTTCGAAAAATGCTCTCATCTTAGTTACGTTTTATCAGTCAATATATCGGATGTAATTTGCGGCCTTTCAGTTTCAATAAAAAAACCTCGCCTGCCCACTTGGTTTTTAAACAAGTGTTATATTTACATCCACAAAAGTATAAAATATCCTTATGATAACAACAATTTTTAAAAAATCTACACCACTAAATTATTCACTGGTAGCGGTTTTATTGTTCGTCTTCTTTTTTTTATACCAATTCAGTGCGGCCAAACCTGCTGTTTTGCAAGCCAATACCATTCAAATGGCAGTGATATTGCTTTTGCTTTTGGGCTCTTTTTTCCTGGCCAATTTTATCGTCAAAAAAAATGCACTAACCAAAAACAGCAGTTATACGATTCTTTTTTTCCTGCTGTTTTTCCTTTTTTTTCCTTCAGTTCTGACCAATATCAATCTGGTTTTTTCCAATTTTTTTGTGTTGCTGGCCATGCGCAGGTTGGTTTCACTGCAAACCCTGAAGGCGCCAAAAGAGAAAATATTTGATGCTTCACTCTGGATTTTTGTGGCTTCCCTGTTCCAATTCTGGGCGGTACTTTTTATCCTTCTGGTATATGTCTCCATCCTTTTCCATGTGTCGCGCGACTACAGGAATTGGCTCTTACCGATTGTCGCCTTGTTTACGACTGCTGTTTTCTTTGTCTTGTATGCCTTGTTGTTTGACAAATCCTTAATAGGAAGCTATATTGACCGGGCCGCCATCAATATACAGCTTGATTATTTTACCAATACCTTTCAGAATTTTGCCCTGTCTGCCTATACGGTTTTTGCCGTTTTCTTTGTTTTTTCAGCCATGTTGGCCTTGACCAGCAGGCCGCTGAACTTACAGGCTTCCTATAAAAAGATGATTATTTCCTTTTTTATCGGGGCGGCCATTTTCATCCTTTCGACCGGCAAAAGCAATGATTTATTGGTGTTTACCTTCTTTCCTTTGTCGGCCATGGCCACCAACGCGATTGAATATTCCCAGATCAGACTCAAGAACGAACTGATATTGGCCCTTACGATAGTGGCCGCATTCCTTTGTTTTTTTACCCAGTTATAATTTGCTGCCGTTTAATATGAAGAGGACGAAGCGCAGTGGGCTTAAAGAATACAGACTTTAGTTCCGCAGCAAGTAACAGTTTTATAACTTGCTTCCATAAGCCAAATCACCCGCATCCCCAAGTCCGGGGACAATGTAATTTTTTTCGTTGAGTTTTTCATCGAGCGCGGCTACCCACAAATGGCAGTTCTCAGGTAGGTTTTGCTGTAAGTAGGCAATGCCTTCGGGGGCGGCAATCACTACGGCAATATGGATTTCTTTAGGTTTTTGCTCGAGGTGCAGTTTTTTCAACACGGCAACTATCGATTGTCCGGTGGCCAGCATGGGGTCTATCAGGATGAGGTTTTTATTGCTGAAAGAAGGAGCAGCCTGGTATTCGACCAAAATGTCAAAATAGTCATCGTTGTTTGGGTGGTGGCGGTAAGCCGATACAAACCCGTTTTCAGCATTGTCAAAGATGTTCATGAACCCTTGGTGGAGGGCCAGTCCGGCGCGGAGTATGGAACACAAAACCACATTGTCGGCTACCGTTGACGTTTGTTTGATCCCCAAGGGCGTCTGCACAGCTATGGGTTTGTATGCCAGGGTTTTGCTGAGTTCATAGGCCATGATTTCGCCAATCCTTTCGATGTTTTTACGGAAGCGCATGCTGTCTTTCTGGATGTTTACATCGCGGATTTCAGCCAAAAAATGGTTGAGGATGCTGTTGTTTTCGGAAATGTAATGAACTTGCATTTTCAGGTAGGATTTAGTATTGTTTCGAATGGTGCCGTTGTGGCCGTATCCGCAAAAATTTTAAGGGATAAACCGTTTTCAAAAGTATAAAAACTATCTTTGCAAAAAAATTATACCGTTATGTTTTCAAAATTAGCCTATTCGATATTTGAAAAAAGCATTGCCGATTACCACATCTACGATAATGTAAACCAACCTATTGACAATCCGTACCCAAAGGACCAAATAGAGCATTTGTTGTATTTCAAAAACTGGATTGACACCGTGCAATGGCATTATGAAGACATCATCCGTGACCCGAACATCGATCCGGTGGCAGCCCTTACGCTTAAAAGAAAAATCGATGCCTCCAACCAGGAACGTACTGATATGGTGGAATACATAGACAGTTATTTCCTTCAGAAATATGCGCAGGTAGAAGTAAAGCCAACCGCAAAAATCAATTCTGAAAGCCCGGCCTGGACGATTGACCGTTTGTCGATTTTGGCCTTGAAAATTTATCACATGAACGAAGAAGCCACGCGTGCCGAAGCTTCACAGGAGCACCGTGATAAATGCAAGGAAAAGCTCAACGTACTTTTGGAACAACGCACCGATTTGTCAACAGCCATCGATGACTTGTTGACTGATATCGAAAACGGCGACAAATTCATGAAAGTCTACAAACAGATGAAAATGTACAATGATGACGATTTGAATCCGGTTTTGTACCAGAATAAAAAGTAATTTCCGGCAAATTTTGTCAAAAAAAAAGCAACATATAGCTGTCATTCGACTTTCTGCCCTGGGCGATGTCGCAATGACAGTTCCTGTTATAAGGGCGTTTGTGGCCCAACATCCCAATGTAAAAGTCACTTTCGTTTCACGGCCATTTTTCCAACCTCTTTTTGAAGGAATTCCGAATCTGGATTTCTTTGCTGTCGATCTAAAAAGCAGGCACAAAGGAATTGTAGGATTGTTTCGGTTGTATTCCGATTTGCGGCAATTGGACATCGATGCCATTGCCGATTTGCACAACGTCCTGCGTTCGAAAATAGTCCGTAATTTATTTGCCCTGGCCGGAAAAAAAACCGCTTTCACTGACAAAGGCCGTGCTGAAAAAAAGGCCCTCACCCGCAGTGAAAACAAAATTTTCAAACCCTTGAAAACCATGCCCGAAAGGCATGCAGATACCTTGAAACAATTGGGTTTCCCGATTGATTTGTCAAACCCATCGTTTCCGGAAAAAGCCATGCTGTCTTTCCAAATCCTGTCTGAAACAGGTGAAAAAGATAAGGCAAAGTGGATTGGCATCGCACCATTCGCCCAACATGATGGTAAAGTCTATCCTAAAGATTTGATGCAGCAAGTGGTAGACCAACTGGCCGCCGACCCCAACAACAAACTATTCCTTTTTGGTGCCAAAACAGAAATCCCCGAACTGCAAAACTTTTCAAAAGGCCGCAAAAACGTGGTAGTCATTGCAGGTAAATGGCCTTTGGAAGCAGAAATGCAACTCATTTCCAACCTTGATGTCATGCTTTCCATGGATTCCGGAAACGCCCATATAGCCGCCATGCTGGGTGTCAACACCGTAACACTTTGGGGCGCTACCCATCCGTATGCCGGATTTGCCCCGTTCCACCAGCCCGCAGCAAATGCCTTGGTGTCAGACCGCGAAAAATATCCGTTACTGCCGACATCGGTCTATGGCAACAAAAAAGTAAAAGGATACGAAAACGCCATGCGGACGATTTTACCCGAAACAGTGGTGGCAACCCTACGCTAAAACACATAATTATTTACACATCATCATAATCTACGGTGATTGTGGCTGAGGTCGGATGCGCCTGACAGGTGAGAATCAAGCCTTCGGCAATTTCCCCATCGGTCAATATGGCGTTCTTTTTCATTTCGGCAGTACCCGAAGTAATACGCGCCAGGCAACTGCTGCAGATGCCGCCCTGACAGGAATAAGGAGCGTCCAACCCTTGTTTGAGGGCTGCCTCAAGCAGGGTTTGTTTCTGGCTCATTTCAAAAGTGGCTTCTTCCCCATCGACCAAAACGGTAATTTGCGTATGGCCTTCGTGTGAAGCGGCGCCTTTATTTTCAACGGAAGTTGTCGAGAACAATTCAAATTTCACGTTTTTGTCCGGAACATTGTTTTCCTTGAGCACCTGGGCCACAAGGTTGATCATTTCTTCGGGTCCGCAAAGGTAAAACTTGTCAAATTCCTTTTCCTTGTGTTTGTTTTTGAGCACGAAATTAACGGCCGATTTTTCAATCCGACCGAAAAGTTCATTGTCTACCTTCGATTGGCTGAATACAAAATGCACAAAAAACCGCCCGACATATTGCAGTTGCAGTTCGTGCAGCTCATTATAAAATATCGTCGATTCGGGGGTTTTGTTTCCGTAAACCAATACAAAAGTGCTGTCTTTTTCATGTTTCAGCACTGATTTCAGGATGGACATGACGGGTGTAATTCCGCTTCCGGCCACGAAAGCCGCGTAATTTTTTTGCCTTTCCGGATGGGGTTCAAAAGTAAACTTTCCTTCAGGCTGGCCCACCTCAATCAAATCGCCCACCTTGAGGTTTTGGTTGGCAAAGGCACTGAAATGGCCGTTTTTGACCGATTTGATGGCAATGCGCAATTCGCCACTGTCGGGTGCCGAACAAATCGAATAAGCCCGCCTGATTTCTTCACCGTCCAGGGTTAGTTTGAGGTTGACGTATTGTCCGGCCACAAATTGGTAGGCGGGTTTCAATTCGTCGGGGATGGCAAAGGCAATGGAAACAGCCTGATCGGTTTCGCGTTTTACTTCTTTTATCTGTAATTTATAGAATGATGACATGGGCGTGGTTTTTACTTCTGGCAAAGGTAAGAAATACCGCCAAGTTATAAATTAACGAAGTTTGAAAAATAGCTGTAACATTTTACTATTTTTATAAACTAATTTCAAAACCTAAACCAACCCAAGATGTTCAAACATTTTATTACCCTCGAGTGGAAATCTTTTTTCAGGTCGGCAGGCATGGGCGCCAACATTGCCATGAAAATCCTGATGGGATTTATGGCTGTTTACTTCATGGTCATTTTTGTGGCCAGCGGCATAGGTGCTTTTTACATCCTCAAAAAAGAATTGCATCTGGAACCAGTAGCCGCCGTGAGCCAATTCCTGATTTATTACCTGGTGGTTGATTTGGTCATCCGGTATTTTTTCCAGAAGATGCCGGTGCTCAACATCAAGCCTTTGCTGACGCTGCCCATCAAGAAAAATGTCATCGTACATTTTACACTGGGCAAGACCATTCTGTCATTTTTTAACTGGCTGCACGCTTTTTTCTTCATTCCGTTTTCCATTACCCTGTTGGTCAATGGTTATGATCCGGTAAAGGTACTTCTCTGGAATATCGGTATCGCTGCGCTGATTTACAGCAATAATTTTATCAATGTACTGATCAACAACAAAAACAGCATTTTCTATCCGGTTTTGTTGGTTGTGGCCGGTGCTGCTTTGGCCCAATATTATAAATGGTTTGATATTACGGTCTTGTTAAAGCCATTTTTTCAAGGAATTTTTGACACGCCTTACCTGTTCCTGGTTCCGGTTTTTGCTTTAGCCGCCTTGTATTACGCCGCCTTTACTTTTTTCAAAGGGCAATTGAACCTTGATGAAGGGCTGGCCAGGAAAAGCGATGTCGCCAAAACCGAAAACTATACCTGGCTCAACCAGTTCGGTACTTTGGGAACCTTTCTTAAAAATGACATCCGCCTGCTCAAAAGAAACAAACGTTCCCGCACAACAGTCATCATGAGTGTGATTTTTATTTTTTACGGCCTGTTGTTTTTTACCCAATCGATAGAAACCTACCGCAGTCCGGCCATGCAGGTTTTTGCCGGGATTTTTGTTTCGGGAGGGTTTCTGTTTACCTTCGGACAGTTCATCCCGAGTTGGGACAGTGCCTATTACCAATTGATGATGAGCCAGAACATTCCTTATAAAGATTACATCAAATCAAAATGGTGGCTGATGGTCATCGGAACCATTATCTCTACCATTCTGGCGTCTTTTTACCTGTATTTTGGGGTACATATTTATTTACTCATTGTAGTGGGTGCCATTTTTAATATCGGAGTCAATTCGCACTTGGTCATGCTGGGTGGGGCTTTTGTAAAAACGCCAATTGATCTTACCACGGGCAAAGGGGCCTTTGGCGATAAACAAGCCTTTAACGTAAAGACCATGCTGATTGCCATCCCAAAGTTGGCCCTGCCCATGGGCTTATATGCTTTGGGTTATTATGTGTTTTCCCCCAATATCGGCTTGCTTTTTGTGGCCGGTGCCGGTATTTTGGGTTTTGCTTTCAGGGACTATATGTTCTCTAAAATCGAAAAAATCTATAAAACCGAAAAATACGCGACCATAGCCGCTTACAAACAAAAAAACTAATAACTGAACAACCAAAACCATGATACAAGTAAACAACCTTTCGAAAACCTATAACAACGGTGTAAAAGTTTTGAACATCGGACAGCTTGAAATTCCTTCCGGGCAAAGTTTCGGACTGGTGGGTAACAACGGCGCAGGGAAAACCACTTTTTTCAGCCTGTTGCTCGATTTGATCCAACCCAGTACGGGAGATATCAAAAACAAGGGCATCCAGGTCAACACCAGCGAAGAATGGAAGCCGTTCACGTCTGCCTTTATTGATGAAAGTTTCCTGATTGGGTACCTTACTGCAGAGGAATATTTCTATTTCATTGGCGATTTGCGTGGGCAGAACAAGGCTGATGTTGACGCGCTTTTGGCCAAACACGAAAGTTTTTTCAATGGTGAAATCCTCAAAAGCAGGAAATACCTTCGCGACCTCTCTAAAGGGAACATGAAAAAGGTAGGCATCATTGCCACGCTCATCGGCAACCCGGAAGTCATTATCCTAGACGAACCTTTTGCCAACCTCGATCCGACTACGGTAAACCGACTTAAAATCATCATCAGGGAACTCGCCGAAAACCCAAACGTCACCATTTTGGTTTCGAGCCACGATTTGGTGCATACCGTTGAGGTTTGCGACCGTATCGTAGCCTTGAACAAAGGTGAAATCGTCAAAGACATCCAAACTTCTCCCGAAACCCTGAAAGAGCTCGAATCTTTCTTTGCAGTCTAGTTAAAATTAAGGGCTTGGCCACAAAAGAAAAATTTGTGGCCTTCCTTTCATTTTATATTGTAGTTCCTTGTCACTTTACACGTGATTGACCTCCAAACCATCTGGTTCCATCGCCAAAACCGTCCGCCGGGTAATTGTTCGCCACTCGGCCTCTCACGCAAAAAAATCACAATTTATTTCAGTATATCAAAAAGAAACGTATTTTTACCAGTCAGTTATACTAAAACCGATTTTTAGTAGTTAATGAATAAAAACGTTTTTACCTTGAAAAGCTCTACCTCAAAATACTTCTTTTTGGGAGGATTTGTTATTTTTCTGGCGGCTTGTTCCACCAAGAAAAATACTTTTCTTTCCAGGAATTCCCATGCTTTAAGTACCAAATACAACATCCTATACAACGGTGACATTGCCCTGGATAAAGGGATTGACGAGCTTAAAACGGGCTACAACGACAATTTCTGGGAAATCCTTCCCGTTGAACGGATGCAGGTGTCTAAAGAAGCCATACTTCCGGGTCAGACCAAGAATGCCAATTTCGAAAGGGCCGAGGAAAAAGCAACCAAATCCATCCAGAAGCACTCTATGAACATAGATGGCGGTGAAAAAAATCCACAGATGGATGAAGCCCACCTGATGCTCGGTAAGTCGCGTTACTATGACCAAAGGTTCATCCCTGCGCTGGAGGCATTCAACTATGTACTGTATAAATATCCGAACAGCGATAAAATATATGAGGCAAAAATCTGGAGGGAAAAAACCAACATGCGTCTTGAAAACGATGCCTTGGCCGTAACCAACCTGACCAAGCTGTTGAAGGAAATAAAATTCAAGGACCAGATTTATGCTGATGCCAATGCCACACTGGCCCAGGCGTTCCTGAATTTGAAACAAAAAGACAGTGCCATTGCCAAACTCAAACTGGCCCGGGAGTTCACCAAGGAAAATGAGGAAAAAGCCCGCTACAACTTTATATTGGGTCAAATTTATGAAGGCCAGGGCTACAAAGACAGTGCATTTGCCGCTTACCAGAATGTCATCGACATGAACAGGAGGTCGGCCAGGCAATATGTAATCCATGCCCATGTGAGGCAGTCCAAACAATTTGATCTGGAAAAGGGCGATTCCGTAGCCTATCTCAAAAAATTCAGGCACTTACTCAAAGACCGCGAAAACCGCCCGTACCTTGACGTATTGAACCATGAAATGGCTTTGTTTTACGACAAGAACAAGAAATACGATTTGGCGCAAAAATATTACAATGCCTCACTCAAGGCCAAATCGCGCGATCCGTACCTTATTGCATCCAACTACAGGAATTTGGCAGACATCAACTTCAACAAGGCCAAATATGTAACTGCCGGAAAATATTTTGACAGCACACTGGTCAACCTGAAGCCGCGCACCCGTGAGTACAATGCAATAAAAAAGAAAAGGGAAAACCTTGAAGACGTCATTAAATATGAAGGCATTGCCCAGACAGGCGACAGCATTCTGAAAATGGCTTCCCTGTCTGATGCGGAAAGGGAAACCTATTACCAGGCCTATATTGAAAAACTGAAAAAAGACGACGAAAAAGCCAAAATACTTCAGGAAAAAGAAGCGGCCAAACAGGCAGCACAACCAAAAGGAGGTAAAACCCTCGCAGGCAAAGATTTTGTCGCTGACGAAAATGCCGTAAAAGATAAAGGCCAGTCAGGGTCCCCAAACAACAATGTGGCTTTTGCAACCAAACCGGGCGATTTTTATTTCTATAATGCGACCACGGTAGAAAGAGGTAAAAAAGAATTCATTTCCAAATGGGGGAAAAGGGGGCATGTAGCCAACTGGAGAACCGAAGGCGATGAAGAAAAAGGGAAAAGCAATGATGATAATGACAAAAACACCGCTTCTGCCACAGAAACCGAACCGCGCTATACCACAGATTTTTACATCAAACAATTGCCTACGAACCAGACGGCCCTCGACAGTATTGCCAAAGAAAGAAATTTCGCCTATTACCAACTCGGGGTGATTTACAAAGAAAAATTCAAGGAATACCAAAGGGCAGCCGACAAACTCGAAAAATTGTTCACTTATAACCCTGAAGAGCGTTTGGTACTTCCTTCCTTGTACAACTTATACAAGATATACGAAATCATCGATCCGGCCAAGGCAGTGGGAATCAAAAACAAGATTATTTCAGGTTATCCGGAATCGCGTTACGCGCAGCTGCTCAACAACAATGCGATCAACCTCGAATTGGGTTCGCCTGAAGAGAACTACAACAAGTTATTCAGGGAATACGAAAAAGGCAATTACAGGGAAACCCTGGTTCAGACAGACATGGCCATCGTCCAGTTTGCTGCCGAGGAAATACTTCCGAAATACGAATTGCTCAAAGCCAACCTAATCGGAAAATTGTATGGTCTGGCTGAATACAAAAAAGCATTGAATTTTGTAGCACTTACCTATCCGAATGCTGAAGAAGGAAAAGCGACCGAGCAATTTATCGCCACAAAAATCCCGTTATTGGAATCGTTGTACTTCAACGATGCCAAGCCAACCAGTTGGAAAATCATATACCAACCCAAAACACTCGACCCGAAAAATGACAAGCCGTTGTTGGATAAGCTGACCAAATTCATCAAGGAGCGGTCTGTTGACAAATTGTTTGTTTCTACAGATGTGTATACCAAAGACAGGAACCTCATTGTGATACACGGTATCAATAATGAAGATACCGCCAAAGGAATAGCCCAGGTGCTTAAGGAATACAAGGAATATAAAATACCAGACCCTTATGTAATCATTTCAAGTGAAAATTACAAAATTGTACAGGTGTTCAAAAACCTTGAAGAGTATGTTGCAGGCACGGGCCCGAATTTTGAACCCAAACAAAAGCCTGAAATCATTATCCCGAAAGAGGAACCCAAAGCACAACCTCAGGAAACCAACAAACAACAAGAGGCCGAGAACCTGAAAAAACAACAGGAAGAGGAAATCATGGAGGAGTCTAATAATCCTAAAAAAGGGACAGATACAGACCAGTCCGCTCCGAATATGTTTCCGCCAACGGGTCCTCCGCCGACCAAAAAAGGCTAATACCATGTTTGATAAAAAGCCCAAATCATACACCGACCTTTTAGGGAAAACCAACCGTATTGTGGAAGGAACCACTATTAATGGTGAAATCTTTTCTCCGGCTGATTTCCGTTTGGACGGCCACTTGGTTGGCAATTTTCATTCCAAAGGAAAAATTGTCATCGGTCCTGCCGGAAGCGTAAAAGGCGATATCGTTTGCAAAAATGCCGATATTGAGGGCAAGTTTGAAGGCAAAATCCAAGTGGCAGAAACCTTGAACATCAAGGCTAAGGCCATCATTCATGGTGAAGTCGTCTGCGGAAAATTATCGGTAGAACCAGGTGCCGAATTCAGTGCGACCTGTATCATGAAAACCCCCACCAAACTCATCCCCAGTGGACAACCAACAGAAAAAACGGCCTAACAAATGGCTTGCTTTCGTGAGCATCCCGTTCCAGATGGGCATCATCATTTATTTGTCTTCCCGGCTCGGCATCTGGCTTGACCAGAAATTCCCGAATACCCATAATATTTACGTAAAAATCATCACCCTTCTCGGTATTGCCATCGCGTTTTACAACCTGAACCGGCAACTCAAAGACATCAATGCAGACGACTGATCCATGAATTTAAAACAATACAAAGCCCTACTTTCTTTAACGTTGGTTTCCCTTGCGGCCCTGGCCATCCATAAATTGATCTTCCTGTTTGTGCTGGCTCCAGATCTGGAAACGGAATTTGTGTACCCTTTAACTGTTTTATACGGTTTTTTCTTCCTGCTCTCGGCCTCCATCCTTTTTATATTAATTAAGGTAGCACAAGCCAGCGTGACCCATGTAGGCCTCACCTTTATATTGTTGACCACTTTCAAGATGGGTATTGCCTATGTTTTTCTGAAACCAGTCCTGAAAGCCAACTTCCCGCACAGTGGTTTGGAACGGACCAATTTCCTGATTGTTTTTTTGCTGTTTCTGACCATTGAAACCTTAATTACTATACGATTGATAAACAATAAGCAGGAATAAGGCCACGAAACCTGACTTTCTTCAAAAAAGTATTTTTTATTCTTGTGTTTTTTAAGAAAAGATGTACCTTTGCACCAAATTTCAGAAAACAAATCTTAGATATTCAATAGATATGGTGCTTTCTAATAAACCGCTTCGATTTATACTAGCCTTTTTAATAGCTTGCCTTCCTTTATTTTCATCTGCCAACACCAATAATGAGGCTCCAAAAGGTGCCCATGAAAGCCATGAAGCTGCAGGAGAAGCCAAACCGGCAGACCCTACGGCCGAAATCAGGAAGCAGATTGACGAAGTTAAAGCCCACCACGTTCTGGACGGACATGAGTTTACCCTTTTTGAAGATTCTGAAACAGGACAACACTATGGCTTCCCGCTTCCAATTATTCTTTGGGACAACGGATTGCACATTTTTTCTTCTTCCAAATTCCACCATGGTGAAAGTGCTGCCGAAAGCAACGGAAACTACTACAGGTTACACCACGAAAAAATATACAAGGTGGCTAATGCCACTGAAGAGCTTACGCTAGATGAGCACCACCACCCAACCAATGCACAGCCACTTGATTTTTCAATCACCAAAAGTGTACTGACCTTGCTTGTGGTAGCCATCCTGATGTTTTTATTGTTCAGCAGTTTGGCAAAATCTTTCCCGAAAAACGGCGGTATCGCTTCAGGTGCCGGACGTTTCTTCGAACCAATCGTATTGTACGTGCGTGATGAAATCGCCATCCCGAACATTGGTGAAAAACACTATAAAAAATACATGAGCCACTTATTGACGGTTTTCTTCTTTATCTGGTTCCTTAACATTTTCGGGTTGACCCCACTAGGGATTAACGTAACCGGAAACATTGCCATCACTTTCGGTTTGGCCGTAGTGACCTTTTTGATTACCAACCTTTCTGCCAACAGGCATTATTGGGGACACATTTTCTGGATGCCGGGCGTACCGGTTCCGATGAAAATCATCTTGGCGCCTATCGAGTTGATGGGGGTTATCATCAAACCATTTGCATTGATGATCCGTTTGTATGCAAACATGTTTGCGGGCCACATCGTATTGATGAGTTTGATTGGTTTGATGTTCATCTTCAAGAACTGGGTAGGAAGCAGCTTGTCATTCATGTTGTCATTCATGATTTCAATCATTGAAATTTTGGTGGCCTTGTTACAGGCATACATCTTTACCATTCTGACTGCCTTGTACTTTGGTTCAGCCGTACAGGAGCACCACCACGAAGGAGAAGAAGCACACCATTAATGTAATTGGCTTACGCCGGTTGCCACAAAAAAGAATTTTTAATTTTAAATATAGTAGTTATGAACATGCCAAGAATTATCGGAGCAGGATTAGTAGTAATCGGAGTTGGAATTGGTGTAGGAAGAATTGGTGGATCAGCAATGGACGCTATTGCACGTCAGCCAGACTCTTACGGAAAAATCCAGACAGCGATGCTTATTGCAGCGGCTCTTGTGGAAGGTATCGGATTTGCAGCCTTGTTTGCTGTAGCTGAAAATGCCTAATCAGAAAAAAAACAAATTAGCTGCAACGGTTGGTTGCAGCTATTGTTTACCATTAAATTAAAAAGATTATAAAACCTATACTATGGATAAGTTAATAAATGATTTTTCGTTCGGATTGTTTTTCTGGCAGATGCTCATCTTTGTCGGATTGATTCTTTTATTGAAAAAATTCGCTTGGAAACCCATTCTTGATGCAGTCAATGAAAGGGAGCAAGGGATCAAGGAAGCCCTGCTTTCGGCCAAGAATGCCAAACTGGAAATGCAGAACCTGAAATCAGACAACGAGAAATTGATTGCCGAAGCCAGGTTGGAGCGTGACGCCATGATGAAGGAAGCGCGTGAAATCAAAGACAAAATGATCAACGACGCCAAAACCGAAGCCCAGGCACAAGGATTGAAAATGATCGAGCAGGCCAAAGCCGCCATCCAAAGCGAGAAAAACGCAGCCATGGCTGATTTGAAAAACCAGGTATCATCATTGTCAATTGAAATTGCTGAAAAAGTATTAAAAAGCGAATTATCCGACAAAGATTCCCAAACCAAATTGGTCGATCAACTGTTGGGTGACGCCAAATTAAATTAATCGTTATGGCAGGAAACAGAGCAGCAATCAGATACGCAAAAGCCATCCTTGATGAAGCCAATTCAAAAAATGCGGCCCAACAAGTGAGTGACGATATGGTTTCTATTGCATCAACCATTGACAACAATGAAGAATTGCGTGGTTTCATCGCAAACCCTACTGTCAGCGTGGAGTCAAAGGAAAATGCCTTATTGGAAATTTTTGCCGCTGTCAATCCGGTAACCAAAAGCCTTTTCCACCTGTTGTTCGTAAACAAAAGATTTGAAATTTTGAGCGCCATAGCGGCCAATTACAAGCAATTGTTTGACGAAATGAACGGTGTGGAAGTAGCCAAAGTAACTACCGCCATCCCTATGGATGCGGCCCTTGAAGCAAAAATCATGGCCAAGATAGCTACTTTCTCAAACAAGAAAATTACCATAGAAAATATAGTTGACCCAGCCATCATCGGCGGATTCATCCTTCGTATCGGCGATCAGCAATACAATGCGTCTGTAGCGAACAGACTACATGAATTAAAACGCGAGTTCAGTAATTAACATACCATTAAAGATATATCACAATGGCAGAAATTAAACCAGCTGAAATTTCAGCAATATTGAAAAAACAATTATCTGGTTTTGAATCAGGTGCATCGTTAGAAGAAGTAGGAACAGTACTTCAGGTAGGGGATGGTATTGCCCGTGTTTACGGCTTATCAAACGCACAATACGGAGAGTTGGTACAATTCGAAAGCGGATTGGAAGCCATCGTATTGAACCTCGAGGAAGACAACGTGGGTGTGGTACTTTTAGGGCCATCAACCGGAGTAAGGGAAGGTTCAACCGTAAAAAGGACACAACGTATCGCTTCCCTGAAAGTAGGGGAACAAATCGTTGGTCGTGTGGTGGATACCTTAGGAAACCCAATCGATGGTAAAGGACCTATCGGCGGTGAACTCTATGATATGCCATTGGAAAGAAAAGCGCCGGGAGTTATCTTCCGTCAGCCGGTAACCGAACCATTACAAACAGGTATTAAGGCGGTAGACGCCATGATTCCGGTAGGTCGTGGGCAACGTGAGTTGGTTATTGGTGACCGTCAGACTGGTAAATCGACCGTTTGTATCGATACCATTTTGAACCAAAAAGAATTTTATGATGCAGGAAAACCAGTATTTTGTATCTACGTTGCCATCGGACAAAAAGCGTCGACGGTAGCCGGAATCGCAAAAATGTTGGAAGAAAAAGGAGCCATGGCTTATACAGTAATCGTAGCTGCCAATGCATCCGATCCTGCACCAATGCAAGTATACGCGCCAATGGCCGGAGCTGCAATCGGGGAATATTTCCGTGATTCAGGCCGTCCTGCCTTGATTGTTTATGATGATTTGTCTAAACAAGCGGTAGCTTACCGTGAGGTATCTCTTTTGTTAAGAAGGCCACCAGGTCGTGAGGCTTATCCTGGAGACGTTTTCTACCTACACTCCCGTTTGTTAGAAAGAGCTTGTAAAGTAATCAACGATGACGATATCGCCAAAAACATGAACGACTTGCCAGATACTTTGAAAGGTATCGTAAAAGGTGGTGGTTCATTGACAGCCTTGCCAATCATCGAAACTCAGGCGGGTGACGTTTCTGCCTACATCCCAACCAACGTAATCTCGATTACAGACGGACAGATTTTCCTTGATGGAGATTTGTTCAACTCTGGGGTTCGTCCGGCCATCAACGTGGGTATTTCGGTATCACGTGTAGGAGGTAATGCACAGATCAAATCAATGAAAAAAGTAGCAGGTACCTTGAAACTCGATCAGGCACAATTCCGTGAATTGGAAGCCTTCGCCAAATTCGGTTCTGACCTTGATGCGGTAACCCTGAACGTTATCGAAAAAGGAAAAAGAAACGTGGAAATCCTGAAACAAGGTTTGAACTCTCCTTATACGGTTGAAGACCAGGTTGCCATTATCTATGCCGGTTCTAAAAACCTATTGAGAAGCGTTCCTGTAAACAAGGTAAAAGAATTCGAAAAAGACTTCATTCTTTACCTGAACAACAAGCACAGGGACACCCTTGATGCCTTGAAAGCAGGAAAACTGGATGACAACATCACTGATGTTATCGAAAGGGCAGCGAAAGAAATTTCAGCGAAATACAACTAATAAAGTGAAAAGTAATTGGTGATTAGTAAATAGGCTAATCACTAATTACTCCTTACTAATTACTCAAAATAAAATGGCAAACTTAAAGGAAATACGTAATAGGATTACTTCCGTTTCGTCTACGATGCAAATCACATCGGCGATGAAAATGGTTTCTGCAGCCAAGTTGAAAAAAGCGCAGGACGCCATTACAGCGATGCGCCCTTATGCCGAAAAATTAACGGAATTATTGCAAAATCTTTCCACTACGCTTGATGGCGATGCCGGTGGGGAATTCACCAAACAACGTGAAATTAATAAAGTTTTGCTTGTGGCGATTACTTCCAACAGGGGTTTGGCCGGTGCTTTCAACAGCAACGTAATCAAGGAGGCCAAAGTGGTCGCTGATTCGTATGCAGGCAAACAGGTAGACATCTTCGCTATTGGTAAAAAAGGAAACGACATCCTGAAAAAAACCCACAACGTGGTGCAAAACAGGAGCGATGTTTTCGACAATCTTACTTTTGACAACATTTCCGATATTGCGCAAACCTTGATGGATATGTTCGTTTCGGGGGAATACGACAGAATTGAAATCGTTTACAACGAATTCAAAAATGCGGCTACCCAAATCGTAAGGGTACAACAATTTTTACCTTTGGCACCCATCCAATCAGATGTTGCAGCGACAACCGGTGATTATATCTTCGAACCTTCCAAAGAGGAAATCGTATTGACCCTGATCCCGAAATCGTTAAAAACACAATTGTACAAATCAGTACGCGATTCTTTTGCCTCTGAGCACGGTGCCCGTATGACGGCCATGCACAAAGCAACAGACAACGCCACGGCATTGCGTGACCAATTGAAACTGACCTACAACAAGGCACGTCAGGCAGCCATTACCAATGAAATCCTGGAGATTGTTGGTGGTGCAGAAGCATTAAAAGGATAATTGATATTCAGATATTCACGAAAAGGGCCAACAATTTGTTGGCCCTTTTTATTTTTAACGATGGCTGGTCAGATGGAATATCCTGACGGAAGTAAAGAAGAGGTTGTTACCAATGCCAATAATCCGAGCCAAATTAGTCCAGCGGATTTTTTATATTTTGACCCACTTTAAAATTTCTGTTTTTTCTCCTGAGAATACTTTTAGGTAATAAACGCCTGAGGATAAATCAGACACATTAATTTCCGGATTGGTTATTTGAAAATCCTGCTCTTTAATTATTTCTCCTTTGGTACTGTAAATCACATATTTATTGATGTTTTTTTCCGAAGCCAAAAATAATACGTCTTTCGTCGGATTGGGGTAAAGTTTAAAAGCAGCACTTTCAGATTCATTGGCAGTCAATCCTCCGGTAATAGTTAATTGAACCAAGGGCCTGTTGGAATTAACCAGCATTACCAAGGCAGCAAGGCTGGTGCTTCCGACACGTGTGGCATTGGTATTGGTATTGGTTGACCTTCCCCAACTAATATCTGCTGTTGGTGTGCTGGACCTGTTCCATTCCACAAAAATGATGATATTGGAGGTTCCGTTCCACTGAAAAGATGTTGTAAAAGGCACATCTTTCCATCCGGTACCTGTTGGGATACTGTAAGTTGAAGAGGTAAAAACCTGTGTGGCACCCACTATTTCTGTATTCCAATCCGGGACAGGGCTGGTGGGCCAAACGCTGGTTGTGGTTTCTTTCAGCAGTATTTTGATATAAGCATCATTAGAGGTATATTCCCCGGTTCCTGATTTACTCCAAGCCAATTTACTAATGGCACCAGCCATACCTCCGGCGGCAGTAATTTCCTGTGCTGTATAAAGCGACATCGTTCGGGAATACCTATTGATGGTGGTACTCGTAGACAATAAGACATTTGTTGAAGCAGAACCGGTTGAAGTGCCTAAAGAGACAGTTACCTGTGCGGCCATCTGAAAATTAAAAGCCAGAAAGCCTGCTAAAAATAAGAGTAATGTTTTTCTCATAACTGTTCGGATTATGGGTTATCATTGTTGATTCATAAAGGTAAGCAAAAAAACAAACTCAGCTCATAAATAAAGAACTAACATTTATGGGGCGATTTTTATGTTTATATTAACCACGACCACAACAAGAAATTAGTTATTTTTGTTAGCCGGAACCGTAAGATCAAACGGCACGAAGTAAAACCTAAAGCACCACCTTGAGTTTATATAAAAACCTTTTCAAGCAAACCCTGATTTACGGACTGGCCACGGTTTTGCCGAGAATCATCAGTTTCATCCTCAACCCGTTGTTTGTGTATTACCTGAAAGACAAAAGCGATATGGGTGAGGTGTCGGTTATTTTTTCTTACCTGGTTTTTTTCAATGTATTGCTGTCTTACGGAATGGAAACAGCCTTTTTCAGGTTTTACAATTCTGAGGATAACAAGAAAAATGTCATTTCCACCTCCACCATCACCCTGTTCTGGTCTTCCCTCGGGTTTTTGGTCCTTTCCCTGCTGTTCCGTAAAACCTTGTCGTCCTGGGCCGGAATCAGTGTGGAATACATCACTTATACCATTTGGATATTGACCCTTGATGCACTTGCTATCATCCCGTTTTCTAAATTAAGGGCAGAAAAAAAGCCGATGCGGTATGCCGTAATCAAGGTAGGAAATGTGACGGTGAATTTGTTGTTCAGTATTTTCTTTCTGGCCTTGCTTCCGAAATGGGCGGCACAAAACCCAGACGGATTCATGGGTTCCATCTATATCGAAAACTTCCAGATTGGGTATATTTTTGTGGCAACCCTGATAGCGAGTTTGCTCACTTTTGTGGTGCTGCTCCCGAATTACCTCCAGATTTCCTGGAAATTCGACAAAGCCCTTTGGAAGAAAATGATGCAGTACGGTTTTCCGATACTGATTGCCGGGATTGCCTTTGCCATCAACGAACACTTTGACAAAATCCTGCTCGACTGGCTGCACGTTTCCAAGTCTGACATTGGGGCCTATGCCGCCTGTTACAAAATCGGGATGTTCATGGTCTTGTTCCGCACCGCCTA
Organism: uncultured Flavobacterium sp.; assembly: GCA_964642945.1. Lineage (GTDB taxonomy): Bacteria > Bacteroidota > Bacteroidia > Flavobacteriales > Flavobacteriaceae > Flavobacterium. The sequence goes on from CAZXRX010000007.1 coordinate 56,510, forward strand.
TACTTTGGGTATTGAGCCGTTTTTCTTTAGCCACGCGGCCAACGAGAATGCCCCGCAAACCTATGCGACCATCACCAAATATTTTGTTATTTTTGGTTCATTCATCTGTTTGTTCGTGATTGCCTTTATCGATTTACTCAAACAACCGTTAGTGCCCAACGCCGCGTATTGGGACGCCATCAAAGTGGTGCCGCTCATTGTATTGGCCAATTTCTTTTTGGGTATCTATACCAATTTATCGGTCTGGTACAAACTGATAGACAAAACCAAAATCGGCGCCTATATTTCTATCGTCGGGGCTTTTATCACGCTGGCGCTGAACATCCTTCTGATACCGAAATACAGTTATTACGGGTCGGCCATTGCCACCATTGCCGCTTACGGAAGCATGATGATCATCTCCTATAAAATGGGTCAGAAAAGCTATCCGATTCCTTATGACATGAACAAAATATTCAGTTACCTGGCCCTCACCATCATTTTTTCGGCGGTGTCGTTTTACATCCCCTACGTAAGGGAAACTTACACCATCAAGTTAATTTTACTGGCCTTATTCCTCTATTTCATTTATTACAGCGAAAAGGAAACCTTACTGAGAATCATCAACAGAAAAGCAAAACCATGACCATAAAAATCATCAACAAATCGCAGCACGCCTTACCCAATTATGAAACCATAGCTTCTGCCGGAATGGATTTGCGTGCCCATTTAACCGAACCCATCACCTTGAAATCATTGGAGCGGGCCATTGTCAAAACAGGCCTTTTTATCGAATTGCCGATTGGGTATGAAGCACAGGTGAGACCACGCAGCGGATTGGCTGCCAAAAAAGGCATTACCGTATTGAATTCGCCCGGAACAGTTGATGCCGATTACCGTGGTGAAATTGGTGTAATTTTAGTAAATTTATCCAATGAAGATTTTGTCATTGAAAATGGCGAAAGAATTGCCCAATTGATTATTGCCAAACACGAACGCGCTGAATGGGCAGAGGTTGAAGAATTATCTGAAACTTCCCGTGGCGAAGGCGGATTTGGCTCAACAGGAGTAAAATAATTTAATGATTTAAAGATTCAAAGATTCACCGTTAATCTTTCAATTTTTAAATCTTTTAATCTTTCAATAAAGAAATATGAAGATAATAGTCCCTATGGCCGGACGCGGCTCACGTCTCCGCCCACATACCTTAACAATTCCGAAACCGTTGATTCCGATAGCCGGAAAACCGATTGTACACCGTTTGGTAGAAGATATAGCTGGTGTGCTTAATCAGAAAATTGAGGAAGTCGCTTTTATCATCCACGAAAGTTTCGGTAAAAAAACAGAAGAAGATTTGATTGCCATCGCCCAAAAATTGGGAGCCAAAGGCACAATATATTACCAAAATGAAGCGTTAGGTACAGGACACGCCATTATGTGTGCCAAAGATTCTTTGGATGGTCCGGCGGTAATTGCTTATGCAGATACCTTGATTCGTGCCGATTTTGACCTCGACACCACCGCTGACAGTGTCATTTGGGTAAAACAGGTAGACCAGCCGGAAGCTTTTGGGGTAGTAAAACTCAATGAAGCCAATGAAATTATAGAGTTGGTCGAAAAACCAAAAGAATTCGTGTCAGACCTTGCGGTGATTGGTATCTATTATTTCAAGGACGTGGCTGTGCTGAAAAATGAACTTCAGGCCGTGCTCGACAACAACATCATCCACGGTGGCGAATACCAAATCAACGACGGAATCAAGCAAATGATGGCAAAGGGCATGAAATTTGTACCGGGTAAAGTAGACGAATGGATGGATTGCGGCAACAAAGAAGTTACGGTAGAAACCAATTCGCGCATGCTGGGCTTTTTGCACAACGATGGCGAACACCTGATTGATTATGACGTGAAACAGCAAAACAGCACCATCATCCCGCCTTGTTTCATCGGGGAAGATGTGGTACTCATCAATGCAACCATCGGCCCGAATGTTTCGTTAGGGAAAGGTTGCCATGTGAGTGACAGCACCATTAAAAACAGCCTGATCCAGACCCATGCGCACATTAAAAACGCCAGTCTGGACAACGCCATGATAGGCAACCACGCCAGTTATGACGGTAATTTTACCAGCATCAGCATTGGTGATTATTCAGTTTTGGAATAAAAACAAACAAATGAAAAAGATTGTATTATTGGTTATTTTCTTCGGATTGTTCCACTTTCCGCTGACGGCTTTGGCACAAACCGAACCCGATGAGGTTGCCTTGGACACTGACCAGTTCCAGGATTATTTCTATGAATCCCTCAAACAAAAAGGGATGGAAAACTACGACAAGGCGGTCGAATCATTGGAGAAATGTATTAAAATACAACCCAAAAATGCCGTGCTCTATGGCGAATTGGGCAAAAACTACCTGTCCCAGAAAAAGTATAAGGACGCTTACGACAATTTTGAAAAAGCCACCCAGCTTGACCCTAAAAACCGCTGGTATTGGGTAGGGATGTACGATGTGTGCTATGAAACCCGCGACTATACCCAAGCGATTGTCATTGTACAAAAACTCGTTGAATTCAAAAACGATTACAAAGAAGACTTGGTTTCGCTTTATATGAACACCCAACAATTTGATAAAGCCCTTGATTTGATCAACGAACTCAATCAAACCATCGGCAAGTCTGAAAAAAGGGATTTGTACAAGGCCGAAATCCTTCAGGATGCCAAATACCAAGGTCCAGAAAAAAACAACCTGCTCGAACAAATCAGGAAATTCCCCAAGGAAGAATCCAATTATATTGCGCTTATTTACCTTTATTCACAAAGCAACCAGGAAGAAAAAGCGCTCGAAATCGCCAAAAAACTCGAAACCGAAATCCCCAATTCAGACTGGGCACAGGTCAGCCTTTTCAAATTCCACCTGAACAACAACGATGGGGAAAAAGCCGTTAAGGCCATGAATATTGTGCTGGCCAGTGACAAAATCGATAAAAAAATCAAGCACCGCATTTTCAACGAGTTTCTTATTTTCAGTAAAAACGACCCGAAATATGCCGCCGACCTTGACAAGGCCATCCGTTTTTTTGCCGATGACAAAGAAGTAAAAGTGGCCAAGGAAATCGGTAAATTCTATGCCAACAAAAAAGACTGGGACAACGCCATCAAATACTATGAAATGCACCTTAAAACCACTCCGGACGATTATGAAACGGGTATTTTGCTGTTGCAGTCACTCACCGAAAAAGCACAGTTTGACAAAGTAGTCAAAACCGCCGATGACTGGATGCAGTTGTTTCCGTCACAGCCGCAGTTTTACTATTTTTCCGGTTTGGGATACAACCAATTGGGCAACTTTAAAAAAGCCAAGGACAATCTTGAATTGGGCCTTGACAACATCGTGGAAGACCCTTCGCTCGAAATCAATATTTACCTACAGTTGGGAGAAGCCTACAATGGTTTGGGCGACGCCAAAAAGAAGGATTTGTATTTCTCCAAAGCCAACGAACTGCTCAAAAAACAAAAGAAACAATAAACAGGAAGCACCCCTTTAATGAAAAAATACATCACCCTGCTCTCGGTCTTTTTATTGCTTGCCTCCTGCAAAACCAAAGCGGTGTTGGCTGAAGGCGCGGCTAGCGGTTCATTATCTGCCGAAAAAGTAATTGCCAACCACTACAACAATAAAAGCGATTTTTCGACATTATATATTAAAGCCAACGCGCGCTACAAAGACGACAGGCAATCGCAGAACGTCACGGCAGAAATAAAAATCAAGAAAAACGAAACCATATTGGTCAGCATCAGGTTCCTGGGCATCACGATGGCCAAGGCACTGATTACGCCCACAGAAGTAAAATATTATGACAAAATCAACCAGAAATATTTCGAAGGCGATTATTCGGCATTGAGCCAATGGCTGGGTACCGACCTTGATTTCCAGAAAGTACAGCACATCCTGATTGGCCGTCCGATGGATGACCTTACCCAATCTAAATTCCTGGTTGCTGTGGCCAATGCGATGTATAGGTTGGACAACAGCAAGAACAATGCTACGCTGAAATCGTTTTCTTTCGAAGCCGAAAATTTCCTGCTCAAAAAACAGGAAATCAACCAGCCAAGCGCAGAACGGTCCATCGAAATCAGCTATCCGGAGTACAAAAAATACGACGAAATGATTTTACCTTTGTCTTTTGACATCAACGCCTTCCAGAAAGGAAAAAAAACCACCATCAACATCGATTATAAAAACGCCTCCTTTAACGAAGAATTGTCCTTCCCTTACAGCGTTCCGGAAGGATACGAAAGAACATTCATAGAAAAGTAACCCACATGCAAAACCGTATTTACACCTTTTTATTGGTCTGCCTGTCAGCCATCGCCTTCGGACAGCAAAGCCAGGAAGAACTGGAGCAGAAAAAAGCCAAATTGCAAGAAGAAATCCGCGAAAAGGAAATGCTGCTCCAAAACGTAAAAAAACAGGAAAAATCTGTCGGGAAATTGCTGCAGATACAAAAAGACAAAATTGGGTTGAAACAAAAACTGATTTCCACCACCGAAAAACAGACCAAGCTGCTCAGCAACGACATGTACATCAACCAGGTGCAAATCAACCACCTCAAAAAGGAGTTGGTCGATCTTAAGGAAGACTATGCCGAAATGATTGTCAAGTCATACAAAAGCCGTTCTACCCAAAGCCGTGCGATGTTCATTTTGTCATCAGAAAACTTCCTGCAGGCCTACAAACGGATGCAATACATGAAGCAATATTCGAGCTACCGGAAAATGCAGGGCGAAGAAATCAAGGCCAAAACCCAGTCACTGTCTGACCACAACGAAAAATTAAGCGGCCAAAAAACCGAAAAACAGAAACTCCTTGCCGAGCAGGAAAAGCAAAAACAGGACCTCGAAAAGGAAAAACTCGAGCAGGAAAAAATAGCCAACAGCCTCAAAAAAGACAAAAAGCAGATTGCTGCCGAAATCAAGAAAAAACAGCAGGAAAGCAAACGCATCGACGGCCAGATCCAGAAACTGATTCGTGAAGCCATTGCCGAAGCCAACAGGAAAACGGCTGCAGCCAATGCCAAAGCCAATCCGAGAACGACTACAGCGGCCGAAACCAAGGCAACGGAAACCGCTACCAAAATCGTCCTCACACCCGAAGGCCAATTGCTGTCCAACAACTTCAAGGCCAACAAAGGACTGTTGCCCTGGCCGGTTGAAAAAGGCTTTGTATCCTTGGGTTACGGTAACCAGGCCCATCCGGTATACAAATCATTGGTTATCCACAACAGTGGCGTCGAAATCACCACTGATCCTGGTGCAAATGCCCGTGCGGTTTTCAGTGGGGAAGTTACCAAGGTAATTGTGATTTCACCCCTCAACAAAGCCGTCTGTATCCAGCATGGGGATTATTTTACCGTGTACCAAAATTTAAGCTCAGTCAATGTGAGTGCCGGAGACAAAGTTTCGACCAAACAGGTGCTGGGCAAAATCAGGACTAACAGCGAAGGCAAAACCGTACTCAAATTCCTGATTTCACAAAATACCACTTACGCCAATCCGCAAACCTGGATCAGCAGAATGTAAAAAACAAAATGTCCGCCAACCGGCGGACATTTTTTATTAGGTAAATAAGGCTTTTAATTCGGTCGCCTCGTGCGGATTCATTTTCCCGGCCAATACCAAACTGAGTTGTTTGCGGCGCAGGGCGGCATCGTAGCGCGATTTTTCTTCATCGGTCTGTGGTTCCAATTGTGGTACTTCTACCGGGTTGCCCCATTCATCTACGGCCACAAAAGTATAAATGGCTTCATTGGCTTTCATACGGGTTCCCGATTCGCGGTCTTCCACCCAAACATCGAGGAAAATTTCCATCGAAGTGCGGAAAGCACGAGATACCTTGGCTTCCACCGTCACCACACTACCCAAAGGAATAGAACGGTTAAACGCCACGTGGTTGACCGAAGCCGTTACGGTGATACGTCTGGAATGCCGGCGCGCCGAAATACTCGCAGCACGGTCCATACGGGCAAGTAATTCGCCTCCGAAAAGGTTGTTGAGCGGGTTGGTTTCACTGGGGAGGACCAAATCGGTCAGTATGGTCAGGGATTCTATGGGGTGTTTTGGCGTCATGTTTTTTTTTGCAAAGATAAGGAGTATTTTTATTTTTTTCAGGAGCTAATCCTGCTGTCCACTATATCTTTTGCGCCTTAAAGAACCGGCACAAAAGGATGCCGTTGCCATCAGGGCTAGCCCGAGTCGTAGTCAAACGGTAGGGAGCCGAAATAAAAAACGCCTTGTTTGCACAAGACGTTCGGTATATTTTACAATTCCTGGATTAGCAACCAGGCTTCTTTGTTGTGTTGCTCCTGAATCGTGCGCATGTCTTTCTGTGCCTCTGAATACGACATATAACTGCCGTAAATCACCGGATACATGCCATGCTTGTTCTGCGGTGCCCTTTTGGCCGGATAGCCCTGGCGCAGCAATTGGTTGTAATAATTAATGGCATTCTGCTCCGAACGGAAAGCACCCGCCACGATATGGTAAGGCATTTTTCCTTCAGACACTGTCAAGGTTACTGTCGGTAAAGGATTCGAGATGAAAAAAGTCGCTTCCTGTATTTTCTGGTTCACCTGTTTTTGTACCTTGGTTTGTACCGCCAAGGTTTCCTGTTGGATCTTGTTTTGGTAGTATTCGTTGCCAAAATAGCCTGAAGCGGCCAATATTCCGGCGCCCAAAACAAAAACGGCTGCATATTTAAAAAATCCGGAAGAACGTCTTTCAGGCGTGAACGCAATAGGCGCTTTTTCTTCCAGGATTTCCACTTCTTTTTTGTATTCCTCACGTTTGACAGCAGGAGAAACATAAGACGACAAGCCGAAAGAGGAAGTCAGGTAATTGATTTGGTCATAAGGGGTAAAAACGAGGTTTTTCTCGCTGTTCAAGGCAATTTCACCTACATTTTTTAGGGCAATCGCACCGAAATCGTGCAATTTGCTTTTCCAGACGGCCACTTGGTTTTCGATTACCGTAAGTGCCACTTCATAAGACATTTTCTCACTTTGGGCAATATGGTTGGCCAACAAACCGTCATTGTTTTTCACATAAGCATTGAACGACACCAATTTTTTGGGAGGGTAAAACGAATGCGAATTCTCGTGCAACTGCGCCGACTGGATTTCGGTCAGGAAAGCACCAAAACCAGGCACGGTTACACACTGGTAACGGTAGAGCAATTGCGAAATGTAATAGTCCATCTTCATATCGACAAATTTAAAGAATTTAGGCCGACGGCAAAATTTTATGAACAAACTTTGTTAACAATTTTAAAAAATGTACTTACCTTTGATTTTCACGATTTTACTATACACCATACCGATTTTTTCTGATGAACGATACCGAATTACTGCACCTTTTGGCCTTGCTGAAAGTAGAAGGGGTGGGCGATATCACCGCCAAAAAGCTCCTTGACCACTTCGAAAATGCCCAAGAAATTTTCCGGGCCAAACCTTCCGAAATTACCGCCATAGACCGTTTCGGACAAGGCCTTGTAAAAAGGCTCAAAGACCCCTGTATTTTCAAAAAAGCCGAAGCCGAACTGGCCTTTATCACGCAGCACCACCTACAAGTTTGTTACTTTAAAGACGCTGATTATCCGGAACGCCTCAAGCATTGTATAGACGGCCCGGTCTTGCTGTTTGCTTCGGGTAACATCAATTGGAATACTCAAAGAATCCTCAGTGTGGTGGGTACCCGTCAAATCACGCCTTATGGCGCCGAATTTTGCCGCAAGCTCCTCACAGACCTGGCACCGCTCAACCCGATTATCATCAGTGGTTTTGCTTACGGCGTCGATATTGTGGCCCATCAGGCTGCTATCGAAAACGGCTTGCAGACCGTGGGCATCCTGGCGCATGGGCTCAATCAGGTGTATCCGAAAATGCACAAAAAATACGTGGCTAAAATGGAGGAAAATGGGGGTTTCATGACCGAATTCTGGAGTGACTCCAATCCGGAAAGGGAAAATTTTGTCAAACGCAACCGCATCGTGGCCGGTATTTCAGAGGCAACCATCGTCATCGAAAGTGCCGAAAAAGGCGGCTCGCTGATTACGGCCAACCTGGCCAACGATTACAACCGCGACGTATTCGCATTGCCCGGCCGCACCACCGACCGGCTGAGCCAGGGCTGCAATAATTTAATCAAGACCCAACGGGCCCATTTGCTTACTTCGGCGGCTGATGTTTTGTACCTCTTGAACTGGGAAATTGACAACAACCCAAACGGGCAGGCCAAACCCATCCAGAAACAACTTTTTGTGGCATTGGACGAGGAGGAACAAAAAATATACGATTACCTGCAACAAAACGGCAAGCAACTGCTCGATGTGATTGCCATCGATTGTGGGTTTCCGGTTTTCCGGATTTCGTCACTGTTACTCAATATGGAATTGAAAGGCGTGCTACGGCCTTTACCGGGGAAGTGGTTTGAGGGAGTATAAATAAAAAGCCACAACTTTAAATTGTGGCTTTTTATTTAAGGGTTAAAATCAATTAGTTCTTGATTAATTTTTTGGCAAATACAGCACCATCGGAGGTTTGGATATTTACGATATAAATTCCGTTAGAGAATGTCGAAACATCCAACTCAAAAGAGGCTTCATTGGTCATTTTATTGTATACTGTTTTACCATCAGAAGCAGTTACCGTTATTTTATTTAACACTAAATTTCCAGTTGTAATAAACACTTTTGTATTCGATGGATTGGGAAAAAGTTTAATGGAACTGTTGTTGATTTCTTCGGGTTTATACGAATATGGTTTTGTTCCATATGCCGCATTTCTTCCTACAAAAGTATTTGTACAACCTTCAACATAACCTCTGAACTTAGAGCCGCTTGCCGAATGAAAGCCATCTGACAGCACTACTGTATTGCCTGCGTGATAAATGCCCGTAGCTGTGGTAATAACCCTGTTTGATACGGTTAACCTGTCTGAAGCTTGTTTTTTATCGATTACATTGGCTAAGACATCAGTCTTAACATGAAATGAACCTGTACAGGCGGTGCAATTTTGAAGGCATAAGGAATTGTTGATTTTTGTCAAGATTCTTTGGCCTGGTTGTGTACCAAAACCATTTGCAAAATTTACCCCTACAGACAAGAGATGGCAATAACTCATAATTGTACCTGATGAAGGAATAGATGCCGCCGGACATGATCCTTCGTTATATCCTGCAGCTGGCCCGCATCCGTCAATTGCTGTATTGTTTCCATTCCAAACACAAGCATGTGTGTGTCTCGAACCCATCAAATGACCAAATTCATGGGCTGATGCACTTACGGGCCAGGAGTAAGCTGGATAGCTGTAAATTGTTGAAGGACGTGGAATTTGTGAATTATGGGTAGTAGGTGAAGGATAACATATATCTGTAAAATTATCACCAGATGTGGCAGCCGAACCAGCTTGTTGACCTGTACTTGGACCTTGCCTCACAAACTGGGAAAAATCGGCGCCCATTAAGTCGGATCGTGAATAATAATAGGTATAGTTGATGGGTGTCAATGGCTCACCCGGACTATAGGTATAGGGGTCATGTGTGTCCCATATTAATATTTTATGCAGCAAGGTCGATACAGGAATGGTGTTGTAAAGTGTAGCTACACCATTGTATAGACTGTTGATATAATTTAATACACTGTTGTAATTGCTGTTGTGCGCCAAAAACATATTATAGTCTGTTTCATAAAAGAGGCGCACACATTTTTGAGTGTCTTCAACGCTGTCTTCCACAGGATCTTCAGTTGAACCTTCTTCCGGGGAATCACAGGTAAAATCTGGTACTGCAAGAACATCCTTGTCATTGTAAATCATGTGTTTGTCAATGTCCTTGATTTTACCGATTATATAGTTCCCATCTTCATTGGATATGAATCCTACAATTTCATCTGCAAACAAACTAATAGCCGCCAGACTTTTTTCATCACCCCTTATCATCCCGCGGTATAATCCATATTTGTAGTTTGCTAGATTTAACGGATTACCGGAACTTAAGGTTACCGTCAGGTCATTCAGGGTATGGCTGAAATTTACCAAGTCTACTACAACCGAAACGGAATCGTTAATGGGTATGGAAAGTGAAATAAATTCCTCATTTTGGTCTATTATGTCTAAGGCTTCTTCGCTCTGGTAGGTAAGATAGGTTTTTACCACAACCTCATCGTCAATTTTTTTGTCTTCATATTCACTGTCAATCCTCAAAAGATGGAAGATTTCATTTTCGG
>CAZXRX010000008.1:0-66311 GCA_964642945.1 uncultured Flavobacterium sp.
TCCTCAACGCTTAATTCTTTTGTAGTAGCCATAATTATAAGTACTTAACTGGATTTGTATTTTCTTCTGATAAAACAATTCTGCCTTCCGACAAAGCAGGTGCAAAATTAGTAATTTTTTCTTTAAGAAAATCAACAATATAATTTTTTGTGAATCTTTCGCTTTCGTAGTGTCCGATGTCTGCCAGGACCAACCGGTTTTCGGCTTCGTAGAAGTTGTGGTATTTCAAATCAGCGGTCAGGAATACATCGGCACCGGCCTGTATCGCGTCTTTGATGGCAAAACTTCCCGAACCGCCCAGCACGGCCACTTTTGTTATGGGTTTCCCTAAAAAAGCACTGTGCCTGATGCCGCCGCATTGCATTTTCTCACGCACAAAGGCAAGAAATGCAGCTTCCGGCATGGGTGCTTCCAATTCGCCAATCATGCCCAATCCGAGGTTTTGGTGTTGGTTTTGCAAATCATAAATTTCGTAGGCAACTTCCTCATACACATGATGGGTAAACAGGGCTTTCAGGATTTTTCCCTGCTGGTACTTTTCAAAAGTGACTTCAATTTTTATTTCTTCGTTTTCGACAAATTCAAAGCGTTCGCCAATTTCAGGCTTGCTGAATTCATTTCCCATGTAAGTGCCGATGCCTTTCGAATTGAAACTACAGTTTTCATAATTGCCGATATTCCCTGCGCCCGCATCAAACAGGGCATTGCGCACTTCTTCGACATTTTCGGGAATGGTGTAGGTGACGAGTTTCCGGATGAAATTCTGTTTCGGGACCAATATTTTGGTGTTTTTGAGACCCAATGCCTTCGCAAAAACAGCGTTCACGCCTTGACGGTCATTGTCGAGCGCGGTGTGTACGGCATAAATGGCGATGTCGTTCCTGATGGCTTTGATGACGCTGCGTTCAACATAGTTTTTTCCGGTAATTTTCTTCAGTCCTGAAAAAATAATCGGATGGAAACAGACCACCAGGTTGCATTTTTTGGCAATGGCTTCGTCAATCACGCTTTCGAGTGCGTCATGGCAGACCAGGATTCCGGTGGCTTCCTGATTGGGGTTCCCTACCAGCAGGCCTACGTTGTCAAAATCTTCCGCTTGTGCCAGTGGCGCCATTGCTTCGAGTATTGGGAGGATGTCGTTGATTTTCATAAATACAGAATTAAGTGGCCCATTCGTTCAGGATTTCCTTGATGGTCCAGGTGCCGTTGACATTTTCAAACAACAGGTAACCGCCGTTGTTGTGTTCGATGTTGCGGTAAAATACTACCTTGACCAGGCAGTTGTTTGTTCCGAAAAAAATCGGTTTGCTTACAATCAGCAGCCTTTGGTTGTTGTCGTTGAATCTTTTGGACACTTTCTGGAATTCTTCATGCGACAAACAATTATTGACCTTGCTTTTAAGGTATTGGTTTTCGGTGGCAAAAATCGTGTTGTAGGCCGCCGACCAGTCTTCGTCCAACGTGACATTGATTTGGCTTTGTATGGCTGCGGCATTTTTTTTGAGGAAGGGGTTTTTCTGGATCACTTCGTTGACTTCCTCATTATTCGGGGCTTTTTTACAGTACAAACTCAGGAATTGCAGGCGGTTTTTTACAATCACCTTTTCGTTTTTATAGTATTTTGCCAGAATGACTTTCAGGATGGCGGCTTCTTTATTGTCTTGTGCAAATCCGGGAAGGCCCATGCCAAAAAAGGCAATCAGCAACAGCAAAAAGGAGGTCGGTTTTGTAAACGTAAAACGGTTCATTTTCATGGGTTCAGGGCATAATTTACACAGCCAAAGATAAAATTAAAATTGGTTGTTTTAGTTAAAAAGAATCTAAAATACGTGAGTGGTTTACCGCAAAATAATTACTTTCGTAGCATGGTTCTACTACGGTATCTGCTTTTTCCTTTTGCCATTTTGTATGGGCTGATTACGCAACTGCGGAATTTCCTCTACGATGTGGGCATCCTGAAATCGTATACTTTCAAGGTTCCTGTCATTGCCGTCGGTAACCTGAGTGTGGGCGGCACGGGTAAAACCCCACAGGTTGAATACTTAATCCGCCTGCTGTCACCGCAATACAAAGTAGCCACCCTGAGCCGCGGTTACAAACGCCAATCGGAAGGTTTTGTATTGGCTGATGCCCATGCAACCGCAGCTAAATTAGGGGATGAACCTTACCAAATGCACCTCAAATTCCCTGAAATAAGGGTAGCGGTTGACGCCGACCGCAAAAACGGCATAGAAAAACTACTGGCCCTGAACATGTCACCGGAAGTGATTTTACTTGATGATGCGTTCCAGCACCGCAGGGTAAAGGCCGGCTTCTATATCTTGCTTACAGCTTATGGTGATTTGTTCTGTGATGATTTTATTTTGCCCACCGGGTCTTTGCGCGAGGGGAACAATGGTGCCAAAAGGGCCCATGCCATTATCGTGACCAAATGTCCGGTAGATTTGTCTGTAGCCGAACAGCAAAAAATCAGACAGAAAATGAAAGTGAAAGCGCCGATTTATTTCAGTTCGATTCAGTACGATGACAAGGTATATGGCGTTGCTGACAGTAAAAAGGTAGATGAAGTAAGAAAGCAACCGAAATTATTATTGGCCGGCATTGCCAAACCGAAACTTTTTTTCGATTACCTCAAAGGGCCGGACGATATTCAATTGACTTACCCGGACCACCATCATTTTACAGAAAGCGACCTTAAAAATATCCGTGAAAAGGCCGACCGAAAATTAATTGTCACCACCGAAAAAGACTTTGTCCGACTTCGTGATGCAGCCATCCCAAATTTGTACTGCCTCCCCATTAAAAGTCATTTTTTGGGTAAGGGCGATGATTTTGATGCTTCCATCAGGAATTTCATCCAAAAAGGAAAATAAATTATTTGGCGGTTTTGCTTTTTGGTTTTGCGGGTTTGGCCTTGGGTTTAGCCGCCTTGGTTTTTTCAGGTTCCAGTTTCTCCTCATGGTTCTGTTTCGCTTCATCTATGGAGTGTGAAGTCTGTAAATTGGTATCTTTTTGTGACAACTGGCTGAGTTTTTTGTAATACTTCTGAACAATCATCATCTCGTCTTCGGTCATGCTTTCGATATCGACCAAGCGGTTGCTCGAATTTTCATGCGAAGCAACGAGTTCGTTCAGTTTGAGTTGTATGGCCAAGGAATCCTTGTTTTGTGCTTTCTGGATCAGGAATACCATCAGGAAAGTAATGATGGTGGTTCCGGTATTGATGACTAGCTGCCAGGTTTCCGAAAAATCAAAAAAAGGTCCGCTGATGGCCCAAGCCAGCACTACGGTAAAAGCCATGATAAAGGCGAATGAACTCCCTACCGCTTTGGAAGCCTTGGAAGCAAAATTTTCAAAAAACTGCAATCCGGGGTTTTCGTGTTTCATGGTGTTGTTTTTATGGTAAAATTAGACTTCAACGGCTTGCCTGCACTTATACGATTAAAAGTACTTGTTACAGTATTGTAAGCATCCCTATTTAAACCCACATCTTTTCAAAAAATCCAGAAATATGCCTGAGGTCATTTATTGCTGCCAATTAATCCTTATTTTTGACAGGGCAGCATCAACAAGCCCTTTACAAATTCATATAAAACTACTACCATATGTGGGACCAAGTACAGGAAACCGTTAATTTTATCAAAGGAAAAACCAACAACTTCGCATCGGAATATGGTGTCATACTCGGGTCGGGCCTCGGCAGTTTTACCGACGACATTATTATTGAATTCAAATTGTCTTATACCGATATCCCCAATTTTCCGGTTTCGACAGTAGAAGGGCATAAAGGCGCCTTGGTTTTCGGCACCATCGGAAACAAAAAGGTGGTCGCCATGCAAGGGCGTTTTCACTTTTATGAAGGCTACGATATGAAACAGGTGACTTTTCCGGTTAGGGTAATGAAATACCTGGGTGTGGAAAAATTGGTAGTTTCCAATGCGTCGGGCGGGGTAAATTCCAATTATAAGGTGGGTTCGATTGTGATTATCAAAGACCACATCAACCTAATGCCCGAACATCCGTTAAGGGGTAAAAACGATGAACGTTTCGGCCCACGCTTTGTAAACATGAGCGAGCCTTACAGCAAGGCCATGATGGCCCAGGCCAAAGCAGTTGCCCAACAATTGCAGATTGATGTGCAGGATGGGGTTTATATGGGCTTACAGGGCCCTACTTTTGAAACTTTGTCAGAATACAGGATGGTAAAAAACATCGGTGCCGATTGTGTCGGGATGTCAACCGTGCCAGAAGTAATCGTAGCGCGCCACATGGATATGGAAGTGTTCGGGCTTTCGGTCATTACTGATATGGGCGATGAAGCCAATATTGAGGAAGTCAACCACGCAGAAGTACTCAAAGCAGCCCAAAAAGCAGAACCACAGGTGCGTCAACTCATTAAAGAACTAATCCTTACTTATTAAGTGGCCAGGTAACGGGCAATAATCTGATAGAATTTTTCGGGTTCGAAAGGTTTGGTCAGTACATCAGTCATGCCATAAGAAATCAGCATTTCGCGGTTTTCATTCAAGGAGATGGCCGTCAGTGCGATAATGGGTATTTCAGTATTGAATTCCCTGATTTGTTGCGTGGCTATGGTACCGTTGATGCCCGGCAGGTGTACGTCCATCAGGATGAGGTCGAAAACATTCCTGTCCCTCATGGTGGTTACGGCATCTTCGCCATTGTCTACAATCAGGCAAGACATCTTCTTGTTTTCGAGCATTTTTTTGGTAATCATCTGGTTGATTTTGTTGTCTTCAACCAATAATATTTTTTTATTGAACACCGCATTTTCATCAAAATTTTGTGTCTCAATCGGAATTACTACCGTATCGGAAACGTCAAAAGGCAAATTGAACGAAAAGGTAGAGCCCAACCCGACCTTGCTGTTCAGGTAAATACTGCCGCCCAACAACTCAATCAGTTTTTTTACGATGGACAATCCGAGGCCTGTGCCGCCGTATTTGCGGTTGATTTCAATCGAACCCTGCGAAAAACTGTCAAAAACCGTTTCGAGTTTGTCTTCAGGAATCCCAATACCGTTGTCGGCCACTTTGAAGGAAACCGAAATTTTGTTGTCTTGCACCGTATTGATGCGGGCACTTACGTTGACAAAGCCGTTTTTGGTAAATTTCAACGAGTTGTTGATTAAATTCAGGAACACCTGAGAGAGTTTGGTGGGGTCGCCTATGAGGCTGTTGGGGATGGTGTCATCAATATCAACAGTAAACGTATTGTTGTTTTCGAGTGCCACTTCCTTGAGGGAATTCTGGATATTCTGAAGCAATAATTTTAAATTGAAATCAATTTTTTCCACCGGGATGTTTTCAGATTCGATGCGGTTGATTTCGAGAATGTCGTTAATCAACGCAATAAGATAATTACCCGAAAACTGTAATGAATTGAGGTAGTTCAATTGGCTTTTGTTCGGGTTTTCCTGCAACAATAAATGGGTAATCCCGTTGATGGCATTGAGCGGGGTGCGCAGTTCATGGCTTACGGTTGACAGAAATTCCGACCGGGTCTTGGTGGCTTTTTCTGCTTTTTCCTTGGCCGTTTCGAGCTCCTTGTTTTTTTCCTGCAACAGGGCATTCGAACGGTTCCTGATGATGTTGTTTTTGTACAGTGAGAGGCTCAGCAATGACAGAATGCAAATCAGGGCAATGGCCAATATGCTCACCAGTTTGGAAAATGTCTGTGCCTTGGCCTTCGATTTGTTTTCCTTGTCCAGTTGCTCAATGGCTTTCAACCGCTCCATATTTTTGAAAGTGTTGAAATCTTCTGCCCCAATTTTTGAGGCATTCATTTGTGCTATCGAATCATTCAGGGCAATATGTTCCTTGAGAAGAGCATTTGTTTTTTTGTAATTCAGTTGTTTCTCGTAGACTTTGCTTAGTGCCAGGACAATTTTTGATTTTTCTTCCAAAGACCGGTTCGCAGAACTGATTTTATAGGCTTTCAGCAGGTAATTCTGTGCCAGGTTGGTGCGGTTTTTCTTCAGCTCAATCGTGCCTACCTGATACAAAGCTTCAGCTTCTGTTTTGTAACTGTCTGCAGAATCGTTTTTGGTGATGATTTCGTTAAAGAGCTTCATGGCCAGGTCTGTCTTGCCTTTTTCTTTGTAGACTATACCTTTCTGAAGGTTCAGCAACTCAATGGCATTGGGTATTTTTATGGCTTCATAAATCGATTTGGCCTTGTTGAAGTTGGTTTCGGCCATCGAAAAATTATTTTTCTGCATGTAACACAAACCCAGGCTGTAAAACGTAAAGGCTTGGTTGGCTGTAGGATTTAACGTGGCATAATAGGCGATGCTTTTTTGGTATTTGTCAATGGCATCGTCTGTTTTTTTTAAATCATAATAAATCGTGCCGAGGTTCGAATAACTGTTGGCCAGTTGCTCCTTATTGTTCGAAACGGTGGCATACTCAATGGCCTTTTGGGAGTACAACAGGCATTCCTTATAGGCATTGTTTTTCTTGTGGAATTTTACCAGGTCAATGTAATACGCAACGCTGTCCGTTTTTTTTGGATTGTTACGCTGTGAGAAAAGCAGTACAGGGAAAAAAACAAAAAAAAGCAATAACCGTCTCATGTGTTTGGGTTTATGACCGTTTTGAGAGCGTAAAATAAAGAATTTATTTAGAAATTAATGCGATAAGGTCAATAATTCTCGAAGCATAGCCGATTTCATTGTCATACCAACCTACCACTTTTACCATTTTATCAATCACAGAAGTCAATTGGGCGTCAAAAAGACACGAATTCCGGTTGCCAATAATGTCTACAGAAACAATGGGGTCTTCGGTATAATCGACAATGCCCTTTAATTCATTCTCAGCTGCTTTTTTGAATGCGGCGTTGATTTCTTCAATGGTCACCTGCCGCGTTACATTAAACGTAATGTCAGTCAAAGAGCCGTCAGGCACCGGAACCCTGATGCCGCAACCCCCGATTTTTCCTTCCATTTCGGGGAAAATCTTCGTCAAGGCCTTTGCCGCTCCTGTAGTGGTCGGCACAATAGATTGGCTGGCGCCGCGCGCCCTTCGGAGATCTTTGTGGGGTTGATCATGCAGGCTCTGGTCGGTGGTGTAGGAGTGTACTGTCGTGATATAGGCCTGTTCAATACCGCACAGTTCGTTGATAATTTTCATCATCGGCGCAGCATTGTTGGTCGTACAACTGGCATTGGAAATTATTTTTTCGGTGCCGTCAAGAATGTTCTCATTCACACCCAGTACTACGGTTTTAATCTCCGGCACTTCAGAAGGTGCCGAAAGGATTACTTTTTTTGCCCCGGCCAAAAGGTGCTGGTTGAGGTCTTCAAAAGACTTGAATTTTCCGGTCGATTCAATCACGATGTCAATATCCAGGCTGGTCCAATTGAGTTGATGGATTTGTTTTTCGTGAAAGAAAAGATAGTGTTTCCCGTCTACAACAATGCCCTGTTCATCAGCCGAAACTACATAGGGTAATATCCCGTGGATGCTGTCATACTTGACCAAATGCGCCATGGTTTTGTTGTCGGCTATGTCATTGATGGCCACCACTTCGATGGCAGGATGGTTGAGCAGCAAGCGGAAAAGACTTCTTCCGATACGGCCAAACCCATTGATGGCTATTCTGGTTTTATTCATGTGGTTCGATGTGAATTAATACATGACCCAATTCCGGAATCCTTTCCCGCAAAGTGTCTTTCAGATCATGGGCAATATCGTGGCCTTCCTTTACAGAAATGTGCGCATCTACCGTAGCGTGCAAATCGACATGGAATTTCATGCCGGCCTTCCGGATGAAACACTTTTCGGTATCGATTACCCCTTTGACCGTGTGGGAAACTTCGCGGATATTCAAAATCAGGTCATCATACAAATGCTCATCCATAATTTCCCCCAAAGCCGGGCGGAAAATCAGGTAACTGTTATAGAGGATGAAAGCCGAGGCGAAAAGTGCCGCCCAATCATCAGCTGATTCATAGCCTTTGCCCAGATACAAAGCGATGGAAATCCCAAGGAAAGCCGCCACTGAAGTTACTGCATCGCTGCGGTGGTGCCAGGCATCTGCCTTTAGTGAGGAACTATTCGTTTCCTTGCTTTTCTGGATGACCCTGCGGAAGGAAATCTCTTTCCAGATGATGATGCCGCCGAGCACAAATAAAGTCCAGGGCTTGGGTAATTGGTGTGGTGTCTGGATGTTGAGGATGCTTTCGTAGGCAATAATCGTGGCTGAAGTGATCAAAAAACCGACCACGAGGAAGGTGATAAGCGGTTCGGCCCGGCCATGACCATACGGATGGTTGTCATCTGCCGGTTTGTTTGAATATTTGATGCCGAACAACACCAAAAATGAAGCAAAAATATCTGTGGTAGATTCAATCGCATCTGCAATCAAGGCATAGGAATTTCCGAAAAAACCCGCCAATCCTTTGATGATGGCCATTAAGGTATTGCCAATCAAACTGAAATAAGTGGCATTTATGGCAGTCTGTTCGTGTGTTATTGTGGGTTTATCGGTCATATTGG
The DNA here is from genome assembly GCA_964642945.1 of uncultured Flavobacterium sp. Classification (GTDB taxonomy): domain Bacteria; phylum Bacteroidota; class Bacteroidia; order Flavobacteriales; family Flavobacteriaceae; genus Flavobacterium. The sequence continues at coordinate 8,523 of CAZXRX010000008.1, forward strand.
TTTAGAGGATGTGTTTTTGGGCATGGTAACTGGAACGGACCAACGCACCGCTTTCTACATGGCGGAAGCCCATTTCCTTGCCTATTTTTTCATATTTCTCAAATTGTTCAGGGGTGACGAAAAATTTCACCGGCAAATGCTTTTTACTGGGTTGTAAATATTGGCCAAGGGTTACGATATCTACGTTGTTGTCGCGTAAATCCTGCATGGTCTGAATGACTTCCGCTTCGGTTTCGCCCAAGCCCAGCATGATTCCTGATTTGGTTCTTTTGATACCTTTTTCCTTTAAGTATTTCAACACGGCGAGGCTACGGTCATATTTCGCCTGGATGCGCACTTCGCGGGTCAGGCGGCGCACGGTTTCCATATTGTGCGATACGACTTCCGGATTGGCCTCGATAATGCGGTCGAGCATTCGTTCGTTGCCCTGAAAATCGGGTATTAGGGTTTCCAAGGTGGTTTCAGGGTTCATCCTTCGGATGGCGGCAATGGTTTCCTGCCAGATGATGGAGCCCATATCCTTGAGGTCGTCACGATCGACACTGGTAATGACGGCGTGCTTGATTTTCATGATTTTGATGGAACGGGCCACTTTTTCGGGTTCATCCCAATCTACATTTTCCGGACGGCCGGTTTTTACCCCGCAAAACCCACACGAACGCGTGCAGATGTTGCCCAGGATCATGAAGGTAGCCGTGCCTTCGCCCCAGCATTCGCCCATATTCGGGCAACTCCCTGAAGTACAGATGGTATTGAGTTTGTATTTGTCGACCAGGCCACGCAGTTCGGTATATTTCTGTCCGATGGGCAACTTGACTTTAAGCCATTTCGGCTTGCCGACCGGTAAGGTGTTTTCGGTTACTGATTCCATAAAAGGCAATTTTAATTTCATCGGTTCGGCCCAAAGGCCCCAAATGAATTGCAAAGATACGAATGTTGCCCGTAGAATGTCCTGATTTGAATCTGGAATTTTTATCAGGTTATTGACAGGATTTATTCGACAAAATCCAAATCAGTATCATGGGTTTCGGCTATGGTCATCGTGGCATAAATTCCGAGGAAAAAAACGACTATACCCACCAAGGCAGCCGACAGCACTACGCCATAGTCCACCTTGAAAAAGTCAAAACCAATAAGCATCACAGGCAGCAAGCCACGCACCATGTTAGGTACGGTCGTAGTAGCGGTGCTCCTGATGTTGGTGCCAAACTGTTCGGCAGCCACCGTGACAAACATCGCCCAATAACCCGTTCCCAACCCAAGCCATACACAATAAAAATAGTATTGGTTTTCTGTTTGCGCCGCCCCGGAAAGTAACAAAGCCACGCCAACAACCGTAAAGAGCATCATATAGAGTATGGCTTTTTTGCGGGAGTGCAACAGGTGTGAAATAAATCCGCTGGCAAAATCACCCACCGAAATCCCGATGTAGGCCCACATGATGGCTTTGCCCGGTACAATGTTGGTAATGCCGTAAGCTGGCGCAAACTGGTTGGCCATCATGGCCAATATGCCGATGCAGAACCAGGTGGGCAGACCGATGGCGATGCATTTGAGGTATTTTATCAGTCTTTGTTTGTGGGTGAAAAAAGAAATGAAATTCCCTTTTGAGATACCGGTTTGTTTTTCCAGATTGTGGTAGAGGCCGCTTTCGAGTACGCCAATGCGGAGTAACAGCAGTAGTAAACCCAATCCGCCGCCTATGAAATAAGCGATGGTCCAGTCTCCGGCCATTTCTACGGTGAGCTGGGCCACTACGGCACCGAGCAATCCGAAGCCGGCCACGATGGAGGTACCGATGGCACGCAATTCTTTCGGAAGGCTCTCGGCCACCAAGGTAATGCCCGCGCCCAATTCACCTGCCAAACCGACACCGGCGATGAAACGCAGCAGGGCATACAACATTCCTTTGTCTTCCATCGGGATTTGGGGCAAAAAACCACAGGCAATATTCGCTAAAGAGTACACTAAGATGGAGCCGAACAATACCGAAAGCCGGCCTTTTTTGTCGCCCAAAATACCCCACAAAATCCCGCCGATCAACAGCCCGAACATCTGGTAACGGATAATCATTGTGCCGATGACATCTACATCGAGCCCCAGCGTATTCAAACTCGGAATCCTGACAATGCCAAATAACAGCAAATCATAAATATCAACAAAATAGCCCAGTGCGGCTACAATAACCGGAAATCCGAGCAGGTGTTTTATTTTTTCCTGGGTGGTAAAATGTGCCATAGTTTTATTTTATGCGGCCTAAAAGTAACAAATTAAAACAAAAAAAACCTGCAAAGTCAGACCTTGCAGGAATTTAAGCCAATGGCAGTAGGCTTGGGAAAATTTTTAATTCAGTTGTATCCGTATCGGTAAGGTATACTGGGTACGGACGTATTGACCGTTTTTCACACCAGGAGTCCATTTGGTGCGTAACGATTTGAGTACCCGGATGGCTTCTTTATCCAACCCATAACCTGGGTTGCGGAGTACTTTGATGTCGGTCATGCTGCCGTCTTTTTCTATTACGAAAGATACATTCACGCTTACGGATTCCATTTCATCAATGTTGGGTTTGTCAAAATTACGTCCTACATATTCGTAGAATTTTTTGATGCCCCCCGGAAATTCGGGTTGTTTGTCTAATAATGGAGCCAGGTTGATGTCGTTGTTAGGAGGTAAAACCGCTCCGCCTCCGGTGTCGCCACCGCCACCGCCGCCTGTTCCTTCACCAGTGCCTGGTGTACCGGTGCCGGCACCTTCGGCTGAGCCAGGGTCGGTGGAGCCGGTGTTTTTCAATTCGGCATTGGTTTTGACATCAGTGTGTTTTTCATTCTCTTTGGTTATGACAGCATTTCGCAAATCTTCTTTTTTGATGTCGTCTTTTATTTCGTTATTACCGGTTTTTGTTTCAATTTTTTTGGGCTTATTTTTTGGCGGATTATAACCTCCATCTAAAATAATCTTGGTTCCGAACTCCGTGGGCGCTGGTGGTAGCGGTGATTTGGAAAAGGAGCTTAGCGTAAAAATAAGGGCTGACAGGAATGTAATCCCGAAAAAGAAAGCAAAAAGTGTGGTTCTCGGACTTTGCTGGCGCAATTGGTAGGCGCCGTAGGCTTTGTTTTTTCCTTCAAAAACAAGGTCAATCCATTTTTTTTCAAAGATACTTACGTTTGACATGATAATTGGTTTTTAGTTGTTAAGTACCTGTGTTACATAAGCGAAGGATTTATATGGATAACGCAAATGTCGTCGGGAATATTGTGTAGAAACGGATAGAAAGTGGAAAGAAGGATGCTGCCCCCGATGGGAATGGAAAGCATTTTGCGGCAGACCTTATTTTTTGTGGGCTTGAAAAAGCGACCAACGGAAGCTGTTTTGAAGGCTTACAAAAAAAGGGTTTGCAAAAAAATCTTGTAATGGAAAGCGGGAAATGGCAGCCAAAAATATAAAACCGGAAGCGGCTTATCGTTTGTTCTGAATGATTTCGGCCAGTAGTTTTTTGGCACGCAGCAATTTGATTTTTACGTTGCTGAGCGGTTCGCCCAATTGTTCGGCGATTTCCTGGTAGCTCATTTCCTGGAAATACCGCAGCTGGATGACTTCCTGATAATGGGGTTTGAGTTCCTTGATGAATTGCAGGAGCTGGGAGAGGTTTTGTACAGTAATGAGTTCGTCTTCGGCAGAGGGGGAACTGTCGGCCACGTTGTAGGCCTGTTGGTCTTCTTCGTCGGTGATTTCGATAAAAAGCGCCGATTTTTTTTTGCGCAACATGTCGATGTGCACGTTTTTGGCAATGGCAATCAGCCAGGTATTGAATTGGAATTCGGGGTTGTAGGTGGCAATTTTGTCAAAGGCTTTGGAAAAGGTTTCAATGGCAATGTCTTCAGCATCGGTTTCGTTCTCTGTGCGTTTGAGCATGAAGCCGTAAACCTCGTTCCAATAGTGGTCGAGCAGGTAGGTAAAGGCCACCTGGTCGCCTTTTTTGGCCTTATTGATATAATCGATTATTTCCAATGTACCGGTTTTGAAAAGGTGTTGGTGATGAAAATGTTCAGCTGGGTAAAAATCAACGAAAGTTCCAGGAAGGGAAACCAATACATGACATCTTTTTCTTTTAGTTTTCCGGCAGAAAAGCCCAACGAAATCCACGCAAACAGGTAACGGAAACCAATCAAACTCAGTACCACAATCCATTGGTATTGGAATAAAAGCAAAATCACAGGCAATACGAAAAACAATAATTGCGAGGCAAAAAACAAGGCGAGTTGGCTCCTGTCAAACGATTTGTAGTGTTTGGCCGTGGCCACGTGTCTTCTTTTCTGGGCAAACCATTCCTTAAAAGAAGTCTTGGGTTTGGAATAGGTAAAGCTGTCGGGTGTAAAGCAAATGGTGGTATTTTTTTTATTGGATGCTTCGTTGATGAACAAATCGTCATCGCCCGAACGTATTTTCATGTGTTCTATGAAACCGTTGGTTTTAAAAAATTCCTCGCGTTTGTAAGCCAGGTTACGGCCCACGCCCATATAGGGTTTTCCTGATTTTGCCCAACCAAAATATTGGGTGGCGGTAAGCAGGGTTTCAAAACGGATGAGTTTGTTGAGGAAGGAATTCTTGATTTTTTCGTAGGCACCATAACCCAAAACAATGGTTTTTTGTTGGGTGAACTGCGAACTCATTTCCCTGATCCATTCGTGGGAAGTAGGGTAGCAGTCGGCGTCGGTAAAGAGCAAATATTCGTTTTTTGCGGCCTTGATGCCCAGGGTCAGCGCAAATTTTTTGTTGCCCCAGAAGGCTTCGTTGTTCTGTACCTTGACCAGCTTGATGTTGGAATATTGTTTTTCAAATGCTTCAAAAACTTCCAGGGTTTCGTCGCTGGAGGCATCGTCAATGAGTACAATCTCGAAATCAGGATAATTTTGTTGTGCCAGGAGCGGTACAAACTGTTTTACATTTTCTTCTTCGTTTTTCGCACAGACAATCACCGAAACCGGAATCCTCTTAGGGGTAGAGGTTTGCGGTTTGGCAAACGAAAACTTGCCGAAAAACACCACATAATACAGGAATTGCACCAATACAACAGCAATGAACAAACAGAAAATGAGTAGTAACATAGGGTTTTCCTTCTTTTAAAAACGAGTGCAAAATTACAAAATCAAATCGAGATTTTAAGTTATTTTAAAAGCGATTTATCATGCGCAGTGTTTCATTTCAGCCGCCATGGCAACTGATTGGTTTTCCAGTGGTTTTTGTTTTTGCAGGTTTCGGGAGGTGGTTTAGAGAGGTAAGGAAGTTTTTTCTGCCCAACTCAATCCTAAAGGTAATTGTTTGTTGGAGAATTCAATATGAATTACCCTTCGGTTTCTTTCATTTGTGGTTTTGTTTGAACCATGAAATAATAAAGGTTTCATGAGCATGACACCGCCAAGATTGACATTGCAGAAAACTTCTTGTTCTTTGGGGCTGTCCAAAGATTCAACCCGTGTAATAGCTTTAAGGTGCGATTTTTCAAGTACTTTAAGCGCCCCATTTTTTTCATCAGTTTTATCAAGATGAATCCTAAGGGTAAAAATATTTTCCAGTATATCCAAGCTGGGTTGAACGGAAAACTGATTTTGTTTGGTAGTCCAATTAGTGAATCCCTGAACTTGTTTTTTTTGGTCAACCGATATGGTCAGATCCTGATGGTAGGAAACAAACCAGTTTGATTTTTCAGGTTTATCAAAATAAATTGATTTTACCACAAAATAATCTTTTCCGCCAATTCCGTTTATGATGGCTTTGAGGTTGTCATTTAAAATTAATTCTGCTATTTCAGGAACTTCTTTTATAAATTGACGTATAGCAAACAAATCAGCTGTTTTCCGGAAAATTGCTTTGGAAGTATCCAATGTCGATATAAAATTGCCAATAACTTGTATTTCCTCTTTTGTATATACGCTGTCAATGATAGCATAACCGAGCAAGTTCAATTCTTTTTTCTTGGCTTGAATGTTTTCCATATTAAATCACATTCACTTCCGCCTCAATGGCAATGCCGTATGTATCGAGGATGGTTTTTTGGATGTCTTTGGAAACATTCAGGATTTCCTGCCCGGTGGCGTTGCCGTAGTTCACCAACACCAGGGCCTGGTTTTTATGGATGCCTGCATCACCAAATCGTTTGCCTTTGAATCCGGCCTGTTCGATGAGCCAGCCTGCGGGTACTTTAACCTCGGTTTCAGACACGTCATAATGTTTGATGTCGGGGAATTTTTCCTTGACCTGATTGAACAAGGTTCTGGAAATAATCGGGTTTTTGAAAAAACTGCCGCTGTTGCCGAGTTCTTTAGGGTCGGGCAGTTTGCTTTGGCGGATGGCGATAACCGCATTGCTGACATCTCTTATGGTAGGCGTTTTGACGTTTTGTTTTTCGAGTTCGGCCGTGATGTCGCCATAAGAAACCCTGATGTTGTGGTTTCGTCTGGTCAGTTTGAAAACCACCGAAGTGATGATGTATTGGTCCTTGATTTCGTGCTTGAAAATACTTTCGCGGTAACCAAAATGACAATCGGCCTTGGTGAAGGTTTTCATTTCCTGAGTTTGGATGTTCATCGCATTACACGAAACAAAGGTATCCTTGATTTCACTGCCGTAAGCCCCGATGTTTTGCACGGGCGTGGTGCCCACATTGCCCGGAATGAGCGACATGTTTTCCAATCCGCCAAAATCCTGGTCGATGTTCCAGAGTACGAATTCGTGCCAGTTTTCGCCTGCCATGCTTTCCACCCAAACAAAATCGTCGTCCTGTCGGATGATTTTTTTTCCTTTGAGGTCGATGTGGATGACCAGGGCATCAATGTCTTGGGTTAGCAGCATGTTGCTTCCGCCGCCGAGAATGAACTTTTTGTCGTCCGGATGGTTTTTCAGTACGGTTTTGAGTTCGTCTGTCGAATGCACGGCCACAAATTGTTTGGCCTGGGCTTCGATGCCGAAAGTATTGTATTTTTTGAGGGGGAAGTTATGCAGGATTTCCATCGTTTATTATTCTTCTGTTTCCAGGGCGCGCGACAAAAAGTCGTTCAGCGGTTTGAGGGCAATCAGTTTTTTGGCTATGGTTTTGCTGAAATCGGCTGACGTGAACAGTTTGTCATCGATGGGTTCAGAGGCGGTAAAACTTTTGAGTTTGAGAAATTCTATGGCCGGATGGTTCGGGTCAACATCTTTGGGTGCTTTTTTGAGCATGTTGTTCTCATCCCGGTCAAGCGCCCCGAATTCACTTTTGAAGTTTTTGTTATTGACAATGGCTTCAAGGTCGTCATGGAAAAACTCAATTTCTTTACGGATTTGCTTCAATTCATTGGCTTCAGGACACCAAACCCCACCGGCAATAAATGATTTCCCTTTCTCAAAATGGATGTAATAACCGGGGCTATTTTTCCTGTTCCGGTTTTGTGAAAACCATACGCCCATATTGGTTTTGTAAGGCGATTTGTCTTTCGAGAAACGGATGTCTCGGTTGATCCTGAAGGTACAATTCTTGACTTCAAGGGGTTCGAGCGTTTTGTCGAGCGGCTTCATTTCGGCCAATATCGATGCAATATAATTGTGGTAGTCTTTTTTGTAATTTTCATACCTTTTTTTGTTGGCATGCATCCACTCGGTATTGTTGTTGGCTATCAAATCGCCCAGGAATTGCAAGGCTTCTTTTGTTATCATGCTACAGGTGTTTTCTCAGTTCTTCTTCGGCTAAATATCCGGTATGGCGCCAGGTTTCCTTGCCGTTTTCATAAATCAGGATGACCGGCAACTCGTCGAATTTCATGGTTTCAAGAATGGTTTTGTTTTCATCGGCATTGAGCCTCACGAGATTGGTTTTTCCTTTGAGTTCGGCCTGCATCTTCAACAGGTAGGGCTCCATTTTTTTGCAGGGCTCGCACCATTTGGCGTAAAAATTCACAATCAGTTTTTGGTCTGCTTTTACCATTTCGTCAAATTCCTGCGGACAGATGCCGATGATTTTTCCGCTGGGCTTGCCCAATCCGGCTGCATTCCATTTCATGATGCCGCCATCGAGGTTATACACTTCGGTAAAGCCGAGCTGCGTGAGTTTATTGGCAGCCTGGCCACTTCTTCCGCCTACTTTACAATAAACAAAAATGGGTTTGGTCTTATCCAGTTTTTGAACTTCACTGACAAAGTTGTCGCCGTTCCAGTTGATGTTTTGGGCGTTGTCAAGGTGTTCGGAAGCATATTCTTCTGGTGTGCGCACATCAACCAGTTGGGGTTTATCAGTCGATTTTAATTTTTCTGAAAACGTTTTGGCTTCAATGGTTTGCACGCCTTTTTGGGTTTGCCCGTGACAGGCTGTGAAAAGAAACGAGACGAAAAGCAGGGAAAACAATTTTGTAGTCATGTTTTTTTGGGCTAAGATACAAATTTCAGTGATTTGTGTAAAGCAAAAATTAAACCGTTACTTTCATTTGACTTCTTTGTCTTGTCAGGGTTTTTCGATGGTTTTGAGCAGTTTGCTGTAAAATTCTTCGCGGTCAATCGGTTTGATGATGACAGCGTCTGCGGTGTTGTTTTCCAGTTTTTGCATGTAGTCATTTCCGGTAATGACGATTATGGGCGTTTGGGCATTGGTTTTGCCATTAAGCTTGATTTCGTCAATCAGTTCCAGCCCGGAATAGCCAGAAATCTCCAGGTCTGTAATGATAATATCTACCTTGTTTTTTTTGAGGAAGGTTTTGATTTCATTGGCCGAATGAAAGGCAAATGATTCAAAATGGACATCATTGAGCAATTTTTTAAGAATGGTGGTCATCATGACATCATCATCTACAAAAGCCACTTTCAACGTTCTTTTTTCGGCATGGCTGAGCAGCTTGGTCTTGCTGCTTTGGTTTTTGTTTGTGGCTTTTTCCAAAAGCAGGAAGAAACTAATTTCAGTGCCTTTTCCTGTTTCGCTTTTTACTTCTATTTCGCCTTCGTGCAGGGCAATGATTTCCTTACACAGGTTGAGTCCCAGGCCTGCGCCGAGGCTGATTTTGCTGTTGGCGCTTTTGCTTTGGTAGTATTCGTCAAAAATGTGTTCCAGATCGGCTTGCGGGATGCCGATTCCGGTATCTTTGATGGTAACCTCCAATTTGATTTTGCCTTTTTGTGCCGATGTTTTACTGCTTACGGTTATTGCCCCTTTGTCGGTAAATTTGATGGCGTTGCCAATAATATTGTAAAAAAGCTGGTGAATTTTTCCGTTGTCTGCCAATACGTTAACGTCCAGGTTTTTATCGATTTGGGTCAGGAATTGCAACTTCTTGGTTTCGGCCAACGATTGCAAAGAACTGATGATTGACTGCACTTCCTGGTTCAGGTTGATTTCAGATTTGTACAACACCAATTGGGTGTTTTCGTTTTTAAAGAAATTCAGGATTTGGTTGACTGTCAGTTGCAGGGAATTTGACGTAAACAATAGAGTATTTACACTTTCGTCCAAGGCGTTGTCATGGTTGGCTTCCTTGATTTTTTCGGTGAGGTTTGAAATGATGTTGAGCGGTGCCTTCATTTCATGGCTCAGCATTCCGATAAGGCGGTTTTTGAATTCGAGGTTGTGTTCAATTTCTGCTTTGGCCGATACCAGTTTCTTTCCGTAATCATAGGCATACCAGGTGTAAAGTAGTAGGGCAAGCGTAAGCAACAAAATCAACGCCAAAAGTACATAAATCGTTTTGCCTTGTCGGGTATTTTCATCCTGGTAACGGCTGTAGTTCAAATCGCCTATGGCCTTGATGGTGCCGCTGTATTGGGTGAGTATTTCCTGGCAGTTGTCGATGATGCAACGGTTTACCCAAATGAGTTCTTTGTCTTTGTTTTTGAGGTTTTTGTAGGCCCCTTTCAGGTCGTTGTATTGGTTGGCGTAGTATTGGTCGGTGGCCAGGAACAGATGGGCCAAATCGTCTTTTTTACCCGGACTCACTTTTCCTTCAAATGCCTGCGAAAGATAAACGATGAGTTCGTTTTTGTTGTAGTTTTGCTTGTTGCGGATGGCATCTATGATCCGTGCAAGCAGTTTTTTTTTCTTGATTTTATTGGATACTTTCACAATATCATACCGTAAAGATTTCATTTCTTTGTTGGTGTCCTGACTGAGTTTTTTCTGCGACTGGTTGTCAGCAGTAAGTGGCACCACCTCTGCATTAATCAGGTCGTCAAGCCTTTTCTTTAAAACCAGTACATTCTCTTCCGTTTTTTGTTTTTTTGCTACAAAGCGCCCCATCCGGCTGTCTTTTTTCATCAGTTGCTGCAGGCTGTCGAGGTATTGTGACATGGTCAGGACGGAAGAACGGTATTCCTTCAGGTACACAGGCTGGTAATCTTGAAGATAGGTGTTGAAGTTGCTTTCCGCATCAAAGAAATGGTAAACGGCGGCATCAAAATACTCGAGGGCCAGGTTGGTTTTCTTTTTTTCAAGGAAAGCCTTTTCCAGTTTTTCCTGGTTGTTGTTTTTTTCTACCCAAACGAAAAAAAGTAACAATTGCAGTACAATTATAGAAGCAAATAAAATGAGGTAACCGGTTTTTCGGTTTTTGAAGGCAATACCCATGGTTTTTGGTTTGTTAAATGCATTTAGATAACAGTGCCAAATTCCTGCGGGGCCTTTAGGAAGTGATCAGCAAATCAGTTGTCAAAATTATACATTAAACAAAACCAATTACATAGCTGGCTTATTTTTAGGAATAATCTTATTATTGCCGAATTTCATTTGCAAATTATAAGGCAATTACTACGTTTTATAATATTAAAAAAGGTGTTTTGTTTAATTTTTTAGGAAATTTTCAAGGTCTTTTGACACAGAATTTACTAAAAACCAAACATTTTATAGCTTTGGTGGGTGGTTTTAACAATGTTTTCAGTACGTTCGGCATGGGTATCGGTAATGAACAGCTGACCAAATTCCTCATTATTGACCATGGCTACAATTTGGCTTACGCGCGTTTCATCGAGTTTGTCAAAAATATCATCAAAAAGCAGGATGGGTTTTTCGCCACTTTGTTTTTTTACAAATTCAAATTGTGCCAGTTTCAGGGCAATCAGGAAAGATTTCTGTTGGCCCTGTGAACCAAATTTCTTGATGGGGTGGTGGTCAATCTCAAAAGACAAATCATCTTTATGAACCCCTACAGAAGTATACTGTAAAGCCCGGTCCCTGCTTAGGTTTTCTTCCAATAAAGTTAAGGTATCGTGCTCAAACAGATGGCTTTCATAAACCAACTGTACGGTTTCGGCACCGCCTGTTATTGCCTGGTGGTGTTTGTTGAAAATCGGGATGAAATCATTCAGGAACTGCTTCCTTTTTTCAAAAATACCCTGGCCCAACTGATGCAGTTGTTCGTTGTAAATGGCCAGTGTGTCTTTCTCGAAAACATGGTTCAGCGCAAAATACTTGAGCAGGGCATTGCGTTGCGCAATCACTTTTTGGTACTGGATGAGTTGTTGCAGGTAAGCACTGTCGAGCTGTGAAATTACGTTGTCTATAAAACGCCTGCGGGTTTCACTGCCTTCCACAATCAGGTCGCTGTCACTCGGTGAAATAATAACCAAAGGAATGAACCCGATGTGGTCTGAAAATTTTTCATACAGTTTGCCGTTGCGTTTCAGGATTTTTTTCTGGCCTTTTTTGAGGCTGCACAAAATCTGTTCGCTGCGGTGCATCTTTTCAAATTCGCCGTCAATCACAAAAAATTCCTCACCGTGCCTGATGTTTTGTACCGCCAAAGGATTAAAATAACTTTTCCCGTTGGCCAGGTGGTAGATGGCATCAAGCACATTGGTCTTTCCGACGCCGTTCTTCCCTGTAAAACAATTGATTTTGGGGTCAAATTCGTAGCTGGCTTCCGAAAAATTCTTATAATTGAATAAAGAAATCTTTTTTAAAAACATTTGCAATGGCTTGAAAACACTGTAACGGGCGGTGGTTGCCGTTATTTTTTTTAAGAGCGTGCAAATTATTGAAAATTATCGACAAAATGACTTTCAAATTAGAATAAAAATTTTATTTTTGCGCACACTAAATTAAAATTAAATGGCAACTTATAATAAGAGGGGTTTCAAAGCACCAAAAGAAAAAGAAGAAAAATTAGATAATAATTTTATTGAAGAAGTAAATGTTGACGCCAAAGACAGCGTAACCGCCAAAGCATTTGACGCCTTGGATGAAACGGCTTCAAAAACTGAAGATTTTGTGCAGAGAAACCAAAAATACATCCTTGGTTTCCTTGGAGCTGTTGCCATCGTGACCATTGGTTACCTCATGTACCAAAAATTCATTGTCGGTCCTAAAGAGCAGGATGCGGCAGAAGACTTATTCGTGGCACAGCAAAACTTCCAGAAAGCGGTTGATGCTACTGATACCAAAGCACAGGATTCGCTTTTTGCATTGGTTTTGAAAGGGGCTGAAGGCAAACAAGGCGCTGTGGAAATCGCCAAACAATATTCTGGTACTGATGCCGGAAACATTGCCAATTATTACGCCGGAATTGCTTACCTAAACACAGGTAAATTCAACGAAGCCATTGAATACCTTGAAAAATTCACGGCCAAAGACATCATGATGAACCCGATTGCCACAGGAGCCATCGGTGATGCGTATGCACAGAAAAACGATGCCAAAAAAGCTTTGGAATATTATGTGAAAGCTGCTGAGGCCAACAGCAACGAATTGACTACACCAAGATTTTTGTTGAAAGCCGGTCAAACTGCTTATGCATTGGGCAACAAGGCAGACGCGTTGAAATATTTCACCGAAATCAAGGAGAAATTTGAAACTACACCAGAAGCCGCTAATATCGATGCCCTTATCGGAATGGCACAGTAAAAATGGCTACTGCAAATAAAAATTTATCCAACTACGATAAAAACACCATCCCAAACGCGAAAGATTTTCGGTTTGGGATTGTTGTTTCAGAATGGAACGACCACATCACCGAAGGGCTTTACAAAGGGGCCCTTGCTGCCCTTCTCGACTGTGGGGCGGAGGAAAAAAACATCATCCGCTGGAATGTTCCCGGAAGTTTTGAACTCGTTTACGGCGCGCAACGCATGATTGTGACCCAAGAGGTCGATGTCGTAATCACTATCGGTTGTGTCATCAAAGGAGAAACCATGCACTTTGAATTTGTATGCGAAGGCGTCACCCAAGGCATCAAAGACCTTAATGTGCAAACTGACGTGCCCGTAATTTTTTGCCTGCTTACTGACAATACCGAACAACAATCTATCGACAGAAGTGGTGGTATCCACGGAAACAAAGGCACTGAAGCAGCCATTGCCGCCATAAAAATGGCTGCTTTGCGGAAAAATTCCGAAGAAAGTTAGTTTTCAAAATTGACTGCAAATAAAAAAGTACAACCTGTTCATTTTTTGAATGGGTTTTTTGTTTTTTAGTACAGCCTTAACTATAATTACCCATAGTTTTTATTTAAATTTGCTAACTTGGATTTTTCAGCTACTTTGCTGAAAACTGAGCACAGAACACTGAACACAGAACCCTGAAACATGTCAACCCTCATCCAATTACTCCCTGACCACGTTGCCAACCAGATAGCTGCTGGTGAAGTGGTACAAAGGCCGGCCTCCGTAGTCAAGGAATTGATGGAGAATGCTGTCGATGCCATGGCGACCGATATCAAACTCATAGTTAAAGATGCCGGAAAATCACTTATTCAGGTCATTGACAATGGGGTAGGGATGGGTGCGACCGATGCGCGTTTGTGTTTTGAGCGCCATGCCACTTCCAAAATCCGTCAGGCGGAAGATTTGTTTTCCCTGCACACCAAAGGGTTTCGCGGTGAAGCCCTGGCTTCTATTGCCGCCATTGCCCATGTGGAGATGAAAACCCGGCAGGAGCAGGACGAATTGGGCCACCACATCATTATCGAAGGCAGTAAATTTGTCTCACAGGAACCGGCCGTATTGCCAAAAGGCACCTCGTTTTCGGTCAAGAATTTATTTTTCAACATTCCGGCGAGGCGTAACTTCCTCAAATCTGAAGTCATAGAATTGCGCCACATCATTGATGAATTCCAAAGGATTGCCTTGGCGCATCCGGGCATTCATTTCACGATGTACCACAACGGCAGCGAAGCTTATAATTTACCAGCCTCCAATTTCAGGCAGCGTGTGGTCAATGTGTTTTCGGGCAAAACCAACGAAAAATTGGTTCCGGTTAATGAAACCACCGAAATCCTGACTGTTCAGGGCTTTGTCGGAAAACCGGAATTTGCCAAAAAGAATCGTGGTGAGCAATTTTTCTTTGTCAATGACCGTTTCATCAAAAGTGGGTATCTGCACCACGCGGTCATGAATGCCTATGAAGGATTATTGAAAGACGGCACCCAACCGAGTTATTTCATCAACCTGAGTGTGCCGCCCAATACCATTGATATCAACATACACCCTACCAAAACCGAAATAAAATTTGATGATGAGCAGGCCTTGTACGCCATTTTGCGCTCCACCATCAAGCACAGCCTGGGCCAGTTCAATGTGGTTCCGGCGCTCGATTTTGACCGTGATCCTAACCTCGACACGCCTTATGATTACCAACACAAAAGTCCCGAAATGCCGGTGGTTCAGGTAGACAGGGCCTACAATCCGTTTGAAGGGGAAAAACCAGCGAAATCATCAGGCGGCCAATACCGAAAAACAGAAATACAGCCCCATTGGGAAAGTCTGTATGTGGGTTTGAAACAGGAGGCTTTTGATAGCGAAACCGAATTTTCGGTCAATGAAGAAATTACCGCTTCGTTGTTTGATGAAAAAGAAACAGAAGAAACTGTCAAGCAAACCTACCAGCTCAAGAAAAAATATATTGTCAGCCCCATAAAATCGGGTATGGCCATTATTTTCCAGAAGCGGGCCCATGAAAGGATTTTATACGAGCAGTTCCTGGCCAACATGACCGTAAAGCAGGCCTCGAGCCAACAATTGTTGTTTCCGTTGCAATTGCAATTCTCTGCCAATGAAATGTTGTTGCTTGCAGAATTGAAGCAAGCATTGGAAAATACAGGCTTTGTCTTTGAAACCATCAAGGATACCACCATTACTGTCTCGGGAATTCCTGTTGCGGTGAGCGAAAGTGAAGTGGTAAAAATACTGGAGGAACTTTTTTATGAATTTCAGGAAGAAGTGCCCGAAAGCAGTTTTTGCCAGAATGACACTATTGCCAAATCGATGGCCAAAAGCCTGGCCATAAAAACAGGGAGTTACCTTACCCAAAAAGAACAGGAAAACATCGTAAATAGCCTGTTTGCCTGTAAGGAACCGAATGTGTCCCCATTTCAAAAACCTACTTTCATTACCATCAGTGTGGATGATTTAGATAAAAAATTTGCCTTATGATGAATATGACTCCGGTTGTCAAACAACTTTTGATAATCAATATTATTTTTTTTATTGGCTCACAATTTGTTCCGGTTGCGAATGATTTGTTTGCGCTGTACTTTTTTGAAAACACTTCTTTCCGGTTCTGGCAACCGATTACGCACATGTTCATGCACGGAGGCGTCATGCATATCTTTTTCAATATGTTTGCCCTTATTTCTTTTGGTAGCGTACTGGAACACCACTGGGGTGCCAAGAAGTTCCTGTTTTTTTATTTTTCCTGCGGATTGGGGGCAGCCTTGTTACACACAGGGGTCAACTATTACCATTATACAGTAGGACTTAACCATCTCAATGAAATAGGTCTCGGCAACCAATTAGATAGCTTTCTGAAGACGGGAGGAATGAGTTTTACGGTCAGGCCGGCTGATCTGGACGAAGGCATCCTGCGCAGCTTGTTTGAAGCTTATCATTCATCGGCGGTTGGTGCTTCCGGTGCTATTTATGGGTTGTTGGTCGCTTTTGCCTTCATGTATCCGAATGCCGAATTGGCGCTGATGTTTATACCGGTTCCCATCAAAGCCAAATATTTTGTGCCGGTTTTTATGCTTTTATATGATGGTTTGTTCGGTATCTTGGGCAGTTCTTTCATGGGATTGGGTTCTAATGTGGCCCATTTCGCCCATATTGGCGGTGCCATCACCGGATTTATCATGATGTGGTACTGGAAAAAAAATGCGTTCAACAAAAACCGCTGGAATTAAGATGACCCTACTTCAGGATTTAAAACTGCAATACAAAATGGGTGGGGTAACCCTCCGGCTTATCTTTTGGAACCTCTTGCTTTTTGCGGTTCCGGAAATTGTTTTTGCCCTTTTGAAATTGTTTTCCACCAACATCGATTACCTGCATTATGTGAGTTTGTCCTCCAATGTTATTGATTTGGCCTGGAAACCCTGGTCATTGGTCAGTTACGCTTTCTTCCATAGTGGTATTGTTCATTTGGTGCTCAACATGCTCATGCTGAATTTTATCGGCCAGTTCTTCACCACTTTTTTTACCCAGAAACAACTGCTCGGCACCTACATCCTGGGTGGTATGTTTTCTGGTTTGGTTTATATTGCCGGCTATGCTTTTTTTCCGGTATTGGTCAATTCTAATGTCGAAATGATAGGCGCGTCCGGGGCCATCATGGCCATCCTGTTTGCTACCGTTACTTACCAACCTTTTATGGATGTGAGGCTGTTTGGGGTATTTAAAATACAGCTTTGGAAAGTTTCATTTTTCTTTATTTTCCTTGATTTGATACAATTGCCGCTCAACAATACCGGAGGGCATATTGCCCATCTGGCCGGTGCTGTTTTTGGGTTTATCTACGTCAAGTCGTTGCAAAGCGGTACCGATTTAAGTAATATAGTAACCCAAATCATCAATTTTTTTACTAATTTGGTAGTGCCTTCCAAAAAGAACACCTTCAAAAAAGTGCATGTCAACCCGAAAAAACCGGTTGTCAAAAGGGAAAGCCGGATTGTAACCAAAGACAAAACTCAACAACAGATAGACGAAATATTGGATAAAATCAGCCAGTCGGGTTATGACAGCCTGACTGCAGAAGAAAAAGAATTTTTGTTCAAGGCCGGAAAATAAGATGAAGAAACTCTCAGGGTTTAATAAAGTGGTGTTTTTTTTCAATATAGTGTGCACTGTATTGACTTTTCTCGCCTATGTGTTGCCTTTTCTGGCCCCCAAACTGTTTCCGTTGTTATCGGTGCTGACACTCATTCTCCCTTTGTTTTTGCTGGTGAATGCGCTTTTTTTTATTTATTGGTTGCTGCAACTGAAACGGCAAATGATTTTGTCAGGGCTTGTATTATTGCTGGGTATTACCTTCATCAATAAATTTTACAAGTTCTCCTCCAATGAATTACCAAAAGAAGAGGGCGATTTTGTCGTGATGAGTTATAATGTGCGGCTGTTCAATCTTTTTCAATGGCTGCCTAAGGAAGGGGTAGGCGGTGACATCCTGAAATTCATCAACGAGCTAAACCCCGACATTTTGTGCATTCAGGAATTTTCTGAATCGGCCAAAGTCGATTTGCGCGTGTACAAATACAAGTACATTTACATGCAGGGCAACAAAATCAAGACCGGTCAGGCTATTTTTTCTAAATTTCCCATTATCAATGACGGAATAATCGAACTGCCAAAATCTGACAACAGTGTGGTTTTTGCCGATATCCGAAAGGGAAAAGACACCATCCGCGTATATAATATGCATTTGCAATCGATAAAAATAACGCCCGATGTGAATGAGATGCAGGAAAACGTAGACGCCATCAATCAGGAAAAATCCACCCAGGTATTCAAAAGGCTTCGTCTGGCATTCGAAAAACAACAGTCACAGGCCGAGCTGCTGATGCATCACAAAAACGATTGCAACTATCCGGTAATCATTTGTGGCGACATGAACAACAGTGCTTTTTCGTATGTGTACCGAAGCATCAAGGGGAATCTCAATGATTGTTTTGAGGAAGCAGGAAATGGGTTCGGGCAAACCTACAACTTTAAATACTACCCGGCCCGGATTGACTACATTTTTGCCGACAAGCTGATTAAAGTAAAGAGTTTCCAGAACTTCCCTAAATTTGTCAATTCAGACCATTATCCGGTCATGACGAGACTGAAGTTGGAGTAATAAACTCAAAGGTTTTGTTTTTTCAGGTAATCCAAAGCATACCTTCCTTCGTTGAACAGCAAATCAATGATGCTCAAATTGTTCAAAAAACCATGTTTTTCACCAAAAACCTGGGTGTAAGGCTCAAATTGTGACGTATCTTTTTTGCCATTGATCAAATACCTTAAATCAGTTTGGTCGTTAATCTGGTGAAAGTATTCCTTAGTTTCTTCATACACAAAATCTAGGCGCAGGCATTTCGACACCAGTTCCATGGTCTGGTAATTCAAATCCAGCAAAAAGGTGTGTTTTTTTTCGAAAATGGGCAGGAACTGGTCTTCAAAGTATTCAAAAAATGGTGAAGTACGGTAAGCCGCCTCCAACGATTTGAAATGCTGTTTCTGCCAGTCAAAAGCCGTTTCGAGTTTGACGTCACGGGTTTTCTGGTGGGCTTCCCGGGTATGTTTTATCGGAATGTTGAGCAGCTGGATGCCATTCGGACTGTAAATGAACATCCGGTTGCGGCTGGTTTGTTTCTGGTAATTGTCATCGGTTTCAAAAATCACTTTTCCGGCTTGGGCAATGGCCACAAAATGGCTTACCGACGGAAAATATGCAGGATGGATTACAATACTGTCCATATTACTGCGCTTAAGATTTCTTCGCTTTTCGTTTCTTCCAGATATACTCACCCACAAAGAAAGCAGCCAGTGCAATCAGGAAATACCTGAAATACGATTGGGGCTGTCCTTCGCCGTTTACGGTCGTGAACACTCTGTCCCAACGGATTTTATTCATTCCGGATGCATGACTGTCCCAGCTCATCCAAATAAATATGGGTTTTCCGACGATATGGTTTTCAGGCGTGTACCCGAAATAACGCGCATCGAGTGAATTGTGGCGGTTGTCTCCCATCATCCAGTAGTAATCCTGTTTGAAGGTATAGCTGGTGGCTTTTTTGTCGTTGATGTAAATGTCATTGCCCACCACTTTAAGGGTGTTGCCTTCATATTCTTTGATGATGGTCCTGTAAAAAGGCAATACCTGCAGGTTCAGGGCTACCGTTTTTCCGGCTTGGGGAATGTAGATTGGACCATAATTATCTCCCGTCCAACGATTAGGCGTTGCCATATGGTCGTGTTCCTGGTCAGGGAAAACACCCATGTCCTGCTTTTTGATTATCCTTTTGATTGAAGTGATACCCGGAACGGTTTTAAGTTTTTCGGCTCCGGCAAAGGTCATGGCACTGATGAATAATGTGTCCCTTGCCTCGCTTTTAAAACCATAGCCATCTGTAATGTCCAGGTCCTTAAATACCCTTTCGAAATCAGTCCCTGATTTCATGTCTAAAGTGACGGCATAGGAGTATTGCGGTTTGGCCCTCTCCGGTAAAATCAGTTCTTTTCCGTTGATGAAAACAATTCCATCCTTGATTTGCAGGCTGTCTCCCGGAATACCTACGCAGCGTTTTACGTAGTTGGTTTTTTTGTCAATCGGCTTGTCATACCTTCTGTCGGCAGGCAGGTACATGTTAAACAGGGTATCCCTCGGCCAGTTAAAGACCACGATGTCGTTGTTTTTAATTTTTTCAATGCCAGGAAAACGGAAGTAAGGCAACTGCGGCCAGCTGCTGTAAGATTTTTTGTTGATTACCGGAAGGGTATCATGTACCATGGGTGCAGCTACCGCTGTCATCGGTGTGCGGGCACCATAATTGACCTTGCTGACAAAAAGAAAGTCGCCCACAAGCAATGATTTTTCCAAAGAAGGTGTCGGAATTACATACGGTTGTATAAAATAAGTATGCACCACTGTAGCGACGATAACGGCAAAAAGAAGTGAACTGATGGTATCCGTGGCAGCACTTTTGGGTTTCAGGCTACGGTCAGGAATATGGGCCACATCCTGGGTGTAATTGACATAATAAATATAAAAGCCAAGGGTGGCAATCCCTAAAAAAGTATCCAAAGGTTTGTTTTTGCCAAAGCTCCTGAGGGTTTCTACCCAAATCACCGGAAACATGATCAGGTTGATAATCGGGATAAATAAAAGTAAGGTCCACCAAGTGGGGCGGTTGATGATTTTCATCAAGACAATCGAGTTATACACCGGGATGGCGGCTTCCCAGCCTTTCCTTCCGGCTTTTTCATACAAACGCCAGGTTCCGAGGTAGTGTATCAGTTGTACGCCGAGGAAAAAGATAAACCATTGGTAGAGTGTCATATTATTTTAAATTTTAAATTTTAATTTCCAAAGGAAAGTAAAATTAGTTAAATATTGTTTTATTTATTGTTTAAGGTTGAGCACATCCCTCATCGTAAAAACCCCTTTTTTACCCCAGATCCATTCGGCTGCAATAATAGCGCCCAAGGCAAACCCGTCACGACTATGGGCAGTATGCTTGATTTCGATGGTGTCTACCTCCGAAGTATAAAACACAGAGTGTGTTCCTGGAACATTTTCAATGCGCAGGGCCTCAATCGGGAGTTCATCTGCGTCCGGATGGTTGAGCGTCCAGTTGTTGTAATGGGTATGGTTGATGATGCTGTTGGCCAATGAAATGGCGGTTCCGCTGGGTGCGTCGAGTTTTTGGGTATGGTGTATCTCTTCCATACTGATTTTGTAGGCGTCAAATGGCGCCATCATTTTCGCCAGGTAATCGTTCAGTTCAAAAAACAGGTTGACGCCCAGGCTGAAATTCGATCCGTAAAGGAATGCTGCCTTTTTTTCATGGCACAGTTCCTCCATTGTATGGTAATCTTCCAACCAACCTGTAGTTCCTGAAACGACCGGTATTCCGGCATTGAGGCTTTCGGATATATTCGTAACAGCTGCTGTCGGAACACTGAAATCAATCGCCACATCGGCATTTTCCAGGCCGTCAAACGGGCTGCTGCTGGTTTTGCGCAACACAATTTCATGGCCTCTTTCGATTGCCATCCGTTCAATTACCTTTCCCATTTTGCCGTAACCAAGAAGTGCTATTTTCATTGAGGTATTAGTTGGTTGGTATGTTGTAGTGTTACAAAGTCAGACGTTAATGTTTTTCTAAAATTGGTAGGTAAGGGCCACGCCCACGTTTTGCCTGGTATTGGGGTCGTTGGGCTGAAAATCCGGGCGGAAAGTCAGGTTGTCGTTTACATTGTATTGCAGTAAATGTGCGTCCACATTGGCATCGACGATATTCAGGATGTAAAGGGCCACGGTAATAATGGCCGATAAATCCCTGTTTTTCTGGTAGAATTTCTGCCCTTCAATCAAACGCGAATCATCCAGATAAGCATAATCATCTTCTTTTCCGGCCAGTCGTTGTTTGTAGGCATCACGGTACGAATGGTACTTTTTGTTGTTCCAGGTATAGGCATAAACCCCGGTTCCGATGGCGGCATACACAATCGGGATTTTCCAATAGCGCTTGTTATAAGCCTGTCCCAATCCGGGCAAAATAGCCGAATAAAAAGCAGCCTTGGCAGGTGCCAATGGGTTGATGGTGGTTTTTTTAAGGCTATCTGATATAATCAAATTGGTAGGTACTTCCTCTTTTTTCTGGGCCCATGATTGGAGGGTTCCCGAAAGGAAAAGGAGGAAAGCTATGTAAAAAAAAACACGCACTAGGTATTGATTAGCTTGATTATACGGTTGAAATCTTCTTCAGAATGGAACGGAATCGTAATTTTTCCCTTGCCATTCCCGGCTACTTTTACGTCTACCTTGGCACCGAAAAAATCGGTAAAGGCCTTTTTTTGTTCAGCAGCGATACCAAATGAAGCCGTTTTTTTGGTTTTGGCAGTGCCTTTCACGCCCTCCTGGTAGTTTTTGACCAAGGCTTCGGTTTCCCTTACGGAAAGATTCTGGCTTACGATTTTCTGGTAAATATCAGCCTGTGCATCCTGGTTTTCGATATTGATGATGGCGCGTCCGTGCCCCATGCTGATGAATCCGTCACGGATACCCGTTTGGATAATCGGGTCGAGTTTCAACAAGCGCAGGTAATTGGTAATCGTAGAACGTTTTTTGCCTACGCGGTCGCTCATCTGCTCCTGGGTAAGTTGTATTTCTTCAATCAGCCGTTGGTAAGAAAGCGCAATTTCAATCGGGTCAAGGTCATGACGTTGGATGTTTTCCACCAAAGCCATCACCAATGATTCATTGTCATTGGCTATCCTGATGTATGAAGGGATGGTTTGCAACCCAATCAAACGGGATGCGCGCAAACGCCTTTCCCCCGAAATCAGCTGGTATTTGTTGAAGTCCAGTTTCCTGACGGTAATGGGTTGTATCACACCCAATTCCCTGATGGAAGAGGCCAGTTCCTGCAACGCTTCTTCATTGAAATTCGTACGCGGCTGGAAAGGGTTTATTTCAATCGAATCAAGATCGAGCTCGATAATGTTGCCTACTACCTTGTCGGCATTTTTATCGTCTACTGAATTGATGTCGTTTTCAGGATCTTTCAGTAAGGCAGACAGTCCCCTGCCCAAAGCTTGTTTTTTTATCGCCTTTGTCATACACTAGTTGCTGTTTTTTGTAATAATTTCCTCTGCCAGGCTGATGTAATTGGCCGCCCCTTTACTGGTGGCATCAAAACCAATGATGCTTTCGCCAAAACTGGGGGCTTCGCCGAGTTTCACATTCCGTTGGATGATGGTTTTGAATACCATGTCGTTGAAATGTTTCTGTACTTCTTCCACCACTTGGTTCGACAAACGCAGGCGGCTGTCAAACATGGTCAGCAGCAGGCCTTCAATATCCAGGTTCGGATTGTGTATTTTCTGTACGCTTTTGATCGTGTTGAGCAGCTTCCCGAGCCCTTCCAGTGCAAAATATTCGCACTGTATCGGAATCAATACGCTGTCTGCCGCAGTCAGGGCGTTCAGGGTCAATAACCCCAATGAGGGCGCGCAGTCAATCAGGATGTAATCGTAATCGTCTTTTATTTTTTCGAGTGCCTGCTTAAGCATGTACTCGCGGTTTTCCTTGTCTACCAGTTCAATTTCGATGGCTACCAGGTCGATGTGCGACGCAATGACATCCACATTGGGCGAAGTGGAGGTAATGATGGCCTCTTTTGCCGTATTGCTGTGTTCCAGGATTTGGTAAGTCCCGATTTCAATACTGTCTACATCTATCCCGAGACCCGAAGTGGCATTTGCCTGCGGATCGGCATCAATCAATAAGACTTTTTTTTCCAATACTCCCAGTGAGGCGGCTAAATTGACCGAGGTTGTTGTTTTTCCGACACCACCTTTCTGGTTGGCTATTGCAATGATTTTACCCATTTATATTTTAAAAATTTTGAGTGGTAAAAATACGATTAATTATGGGTTTTGAAAATCTATTTTGTTAACAATCTTGTAATTTTTACTGTTCAGTATTCGGTGTTCAGTATCCAGTACTTACAGTTCAAATCAAACCAGGTATTCTTAAAACAAAAAGCCAAATTGAATGACATCAATCTGACTTTAAATTTTTCTTTAATAAAATATGCCCTGTTTACAGAACACTGAACCCTGCATACTATTTACTTCCCTTTTTCTTAATCATGGCTTCGAGCATGTCCCACATTTCTGCCGGGATTTTTTCCAGGATGTTGAATTGTCCGGCACCCTGAAGCCATTCGCCACCGTCAATCACCACCACTTCACCATTGATGTAGGCAGAAAAGTCAGAGACAAGGTAAGCGGCCAAATTGGCCAATTCCTGATGGTCGCCCACCCTTTTCAACGGCACTTTTTTTGACATATCGAATTTTTCTGCCAAGTCGCCCGGCAGCAAGCGGTCCCAGGCACCTTTGGTAGGGAATGGTCCCGGTGCTATGGCGTTGGAACGGATGCCGTATTTGGCCCATTCTACTGCAAGGCTTTTGGTCATGGCCAATACACCTGCCTTGGCCGTGGCACTGGGCACAACATATCCTGAGCCCGTAAAGGCATAGGTAGTCACAATATTTAAAATAGTAGATGATGGTTGTTTGGTATCTATCCAGTGTTTTCCGAAAGCTAGGGTACAGTTTTTAGACCCTTTCAATACAATGTCAATAATGGTGTCAAAGGCATTGGCCGATAACCTTTCGGTAGGAGAAATAAAGTTTCCGGCGGCGTTGTTGAGCAACACATCTACTTTTCCGAATGTTTTGAGTACTTCAGCAAGCATGGCTTCCACCTGGTCGTAATGGCGAACGTCACACATCACTGGCAAACATGAACCACCAGTATTTTTTTCCAGTTCGGCCGCCGTGGTCTTGAGTTTTTCCAAATCGCGCGAAGTAATGGCTACTTTGGCTCCCAGTTCAAGAAAATATTGGGTCATGGCTTTACCCAGACCACTTCCGCCACCGGTTACTACAATTACTTTGCCTTGCAGGGCATTATCACGGAGCATTTTTGCTGAAAAATCCATATCAGTATAATTTAGTTTTGGTAAAGATAGCAAATATTGTATTATGCGTGCATAGTAAATAAAAAAAAACCGGACAGAAAATTTCCATCCGGCTTTCCCCAATTTCACAACAATTTTTATTTTTTCACGAATTTTTTGATGGTTTTACCCACATTCGATTCGATTTCCAAAATGTAAACGCCTGATTGAAGGTTACTCACATCCATAGTATAGACATAAGAGGAGGAAGTACTTTCTGTATTCTCTTTTACCAATCTTCCTTGGGCATTGATTATCCTGTAATTGATGGCACCCTGGGCCAATGAAGACGGAATGATATTGATTTCCTGATCTGCCAAAGTTGGTGATACCCGGAAGTCTTCATTCAGTGTACTGGTTTCAATGATTTCCAGCGCCTGCGGGTTGGCGACTACATTGTCGATAATCAACCTGCTTCCGAAATTGGCTACAGAACCCGGTTTCTGCATATCGAAGGTAATGAACATTTGCGCCGGAGCCACATTATAAGGGTGGTAGATGTACGAATAAATGTAGCGGAATTGATTGTCCGTTCCCTGAAGGTCAATACTGGTCCTTCCGATTTCATTTCCATCGGCATCAATAAGCACCATAGAGGCTTGGGCCACATCGTTTCCTACGGCAAGGAATTTATAATAAAAACCCAGTCTTTCGATGTTTGCGCCTGCATTTACAGGCACTCCTGCGTTCCATCCCGGAAAATCCTGTTCGGCATCACTGAAAATCATCGCCTGGCCAGGAATTACAATGTTTTGCGTTTGGTTGAATGCATTGGAAACTTCCATGGCATATTGCCCGGAATAGGCATCTGTTGTAGCATACACCATAGACGGAACGCACCAGGTAAACTGAACATTGTCACTGGTACTTTGTCCGCTGGCGATATCTATGGAAACAGGCTGTATAAAGTTCATGCCCCAATTGCTTACCAAAAAATTGGGTTTTACGGTTTCAAAGTTGCCATTTACCACCTGCGCGTTGGAACCCCAAAAGGCAGACAGCAGGAGGAGGGTCGTCATAAAGTAATTTTTTTTCATAGTATTTTATTTTATGGGTTGTTGTTGGTTGTATGGGTATCAGAAAAATGAAATCTGTAACAAATATAATTTTTATTTTATCATCAAATCAAAAACTGGGGTTGACATGAGGTGTACATTTTCATTTTTATTGATTTTAACAGCTTGGTTTTAAACAGATAGAATGAAATCGGTAAGATTTTCTTCTGTAGAAAGCTGTAATTTTTTCCGCAGGCGGTGCCGTGCCGTTTTGACGCTGTCTGGCGAAATATTCAAGATGGAAGCCATTTCCTTGATGGACAGATTCAGTTTGATCAACGCACAGATTTTTAAATCATTGGCACTGATTTCCGGGTATTTTTGTTTGAGGCGCGTATAAAAATTCTTGTTGACACTTTCAAAATGATGGTCAAAATCTTTCCAGTTGTTGTCCTGTATGGTGTATTTATTGACGAGTTTTTTGAGTTCGGCTTCAGCATTGGGTTCTTTTCTGTTGATGATTGATTTTATCTCATCGAGCAATTCATTTTTTTCCACCATTTGTATGGTAATGGCGCTGAGCTGGCTTTCTTTGTGCTCCAGATCATTCTGGAATTGTTGCTCCTTGAACAGCTTTTGCTCTTCCATCAATGCGACCAAATTTTCCTTGGTTTGCAGCAATTGTTTGTCGCGTTTGTTGATTTTTTTCAGGAAAAGATACAGGGTCGTAAAAACAACCACCAGCAACAATATCAAACTGAGCAGTAAATAATTGGTTAGTTTGGAGACTTCTTTTTCGGCTGAAACCAATTCGAGTTCCCGGTTTTTTTCAGAAACCTCAAATTGCACTTCGAGGCTTTTCACGATTTGTTCCCTTTCAAAGGAATAAAAAGCATCCTTGATTTGGATGACATCCTGTTGCAATTGGCTTACTTCCAAAAAATTACCTTGCTTTTTTCGAACTTCAATGAGCGCTTCCAGGGCTTGTATGGTAAAGGTTTTGTCAGATAACGGTTTGGCAATTTTTAAGGCTTCTAGGAAAGTGTTTTCTGTTTGGCTGAGATTGGTATCAAAGTCGAAATGCCATTTTCCGATGGCAATTAAGGCGATAACCTGTGCCTGTTTATTGCCTGAGCTTTGGGCCAATGAAAGTGCTTTTTGAAAATGCCTCAGACTGACTTCCTTTTGGTTTTTCTTCTTCGCGAGTTCACCCAATTTGCAATAGGCGGTCGGCAGATAGGCCACATTGTTTGATTTTTTGAATGTAGCAAAAGCCAGCTGGTAATATATTTCAGCAGAGTCGGCCTGCTTTTTAAGTCCGTACAAATTACCAAGACTGGTGTAGGCGAGGCCCAAGGTACCCGAAGTATCTTCTTTACCGTTCAGTTCAAGGGCTACTTCCTTACTCAGGCGCATTGCCGCCTCATATTTTTTTTGCCGGCTGTAGATGGTACTGATCAGTTGCAGGCATTTGTAACGGCCAATTGTGCCCGTTTCCGGATTGTTTTTTTCGAGGATTTTGTATTCGTTCAATGACTTGGTGGCAAACTGCAGTCCTTTTTCAAGGCTTGACCCATAAGAACAGATGCCCAGGTAGAGTAATGATTGTGCCTTGTCGGCATTGTTGTTTTCTTTTTTTGCTTTTTCGTAAGCCTGCCAGAAAAATCCAAAGGCTTCATTTTCGTTGTCTTTTACCAAGGCATCCCAACCTTTTTGCATCAGCTGATTTTCCGGTTGTTGCGCAAAATGACAACACGGAAACAGCAGTGATAAAAACAGTATGAGGGTTCGCAAAGAATTCATGATTCAAAAGTAGAATTTTTTATCCTGAATCGTGAAAATAGAGGTGTACAAAAAGTAGACAGCCTTTTTTTGCCTTATTTTTTGGTGAACAGCATTTACCTTTTTAGCGTAAAATGTCCTTTATGTACGCGGCCATCCTGGCGGTGCACCACAAACCAATAATCTGTGGAAAAGTTCTGGGCCCCATTGTAGGTTCCGTCCCAACCCATCGAATTTGACCTGAAGTTGGTAATCAGTTTGCCATAACGGTCATAAACCTCTACAGTAAAATCGGGTTCAAACTGTTGGTTTTTGATGTACCAGGTTTCGTTGATGCCATCGCCGTTTGGGGTAAAAAATTTGGGATAATACAACAACCAAACAATTTTGTCCACAATTCCACAGCCGGCTTTATCTTTAATGCTTACGGTATACAACCCGGGTGTCAGGTTGGTGAAGGTATTTTCGTCCTGGAAATTGTTTCCGTCCAGCGAATATTCAAAGGCGGAAGGGTCAGTCGAAAAAACAGTAATTGAATTTTCGTTGTCGGTCCAATCCACCGTTTCGATATGATCTATGCGGGGTGGTTCAGAAATAGCTACTGTAATATTTTTGGTATTGGTACATTGTCCGGCTGTTCCATAATCGTTTGTGGCAGTTACTGTTAAGTTGGTGATCCCAATCTGGCTGACGGTTATGCTTGGGCCTACCGTTCCGTCAGACCATACATAGGTGGTGGTCGGAAGGTTTCCGGTTGCGGCATTCACGGTTACCGGGGCGGAAGAGCAATTGAGGTAATCGGGGTTTAAATTCAGTTTTGGCGTTTGGCCTACAATCAGGTTGAAGGACGTCAAGGAGTAGCAAATGGGCAATTGATTGAAAATGATGCGGGCATAGATGGTTTGCGGGTTTGTTGGCGGATTATATGAGGTCAGGTTCGTCATCGCACCAGTACCATTTTGGGCATCCGTAAGATTGGTATAATAGGTAAGGGTATAATCTGCCGGGGATTGTGAACCCAATATGGTGGCACTTTGGGTGGTAATGTCAAAAACTTCCGCTCCCGTAATGATGGTTTTGCATTGGAACAGGTCTCCGGGTTGGGTAATGGTCACCAATGAAATCAGGCTCAGTACATCAAACTGCCTGTTGACGATGTTGCCACAAATGTCTTCCACCTGTAACAGGTAAATACCTGGGGCAAGGTTGGAAAATATGTTTGAGGTACCATTGTTCAGCAAGAAAGGCAGCCCATCTTTTTCCACCAATGAATATTGTAAGGGCCCATCTCCATTAGCAGTTACAATAACGTCAAGTGTCCCTGCATTGGAACACGACATCCGGTTGATATCCAAGATTTCGAGTGATTCATTGAAAGAAAGCGTCGGGCTCAAATATTCCACACAGCTTTTGTCTACACTGTTCGCTGTTCCGGCATTCACTTGGCTGCCATTGTTGTACGAATAAAAGTTCCTGACAATACGGAATGTTCCGTTGTAAGACAGGTTCAGGTTGTTGGTGTTGTTTGCCAAGGCCACTGAATTGGTTGCATCGGGTACGCTGCCGTCCGGATAAGGCACATTCGTTCCCGGATGTCCCCAGGAATTGGTAGCGGCATTCAATAATTTCTGAAGCCAGAACGTCTGGTTGGCCGTACCATTACTAACAAAATTCAGAGGGATGTTAAAGGAACCACAATTCTGTTGCAATGAAAAACTACTGGTCGTAATGGCATAACCCACTATGTTGATGGTAATGGTATTGGTAAAATTACATTCATCTATGCAAGTGACCGTGTAACTTCCGGGCTCCAGGCCGTTCATGTAGAATGCACCATCTGAAGCAGCAATGTTGCTGTTGCCATTGTAAGGAATGCCAAAAGCGAAAGCGGCGGGTGCAGCGGTAATAGAAACCGAAGTCAGTTTGCCGTTTACACTCGCAATTCTCACAGAGCCTTTATTCAGCTCACAACCTGGGCGCAATTGGGCTACGAGGCCTTGGTCAACATATACGGGTACAGTCACGTTTACCGGTAAAATGACATCGCCACACTCATCTGTAAGTTGAATGGTATAATTGCCCAGTGGCACCGGATTGAGTGTCAGGATATGGTTTACATCGACTGAAGCCGTTACATCGTGCGGCAACGGAAACGGATAGGTGGCCGGGGCTGCAATAACCACTGCAGTTTGTATTTGATAATTCGGGATAGATACGACAATCTGGCCTGTATTGGTCAGGCAGCCATTGTTGGTTCCGGAGGCTACCGGGTTGGGAGGCAGGTTCAGCACATTGAAAGTAGTCGAAGTAGTTCTTCCGCAGGCATCGGTGATGGTCACATCATAATTTCCTATCGGAGTTGGATTGGTGGTTCCGCCAAAGATATTACCACCGGTGTTGTAAGGTCCGGGATAGGTAGCATTGAACGCCGCAGGATTGAATCCGGCAGGAAAAATATTGAAATTGAGCGTAAAAGGCGGGGTGAAATTGGTGGCTGTTAAATTGAAATAATTCTGGTTACATGTTATCGGGATGATGGTCGCCGCCAAGGTAACGTTCTGGTTGATTACAAAATTCTGTGTAAAATTCGATCCGCACGCATCGGTTATCGACACCGTATAATTGTAGGTCTGGTTGATGTATGCCGGGATGGTTGTTGAAATCGGTTCAGAAGTAGGATTGCCACTGGCTACGTTAGAATTGATAATGATGGGTGTTCCGCCCCCCGGAGGGTTTACGGTGTATTGTATGGAAAGAGGGTATCCGATAACTGTTCCTGCTGCAGGGGTGATGGTATTGGTCACTATGGTGGCAGTACAGGAAGGTGGTGCGGTATTTGAAAAAACGGGTGCAGCTATGGTGAGTCCGGCTGGGTTGAGTGTCACGGTAAAGGTAGAAACGACCCCCGATCCGCAGGCATCAAAAACCCTGATTTTATAAACCCCAACCGGCAATCCGGTAAAAGTATTGGAAGCCTGTAAAGGAAAGGTAACCGGCCCTTGGAATATTTCATACGAAACACCCACGCCCGAAGTCACATTCACAATGATATTACTGGTTGAGGAACACGCCTGATTCAAACTCTGAACATTATAAACCAGCGGTACAATATTGTTATTAATGGTCACATCGAGTTGCTCGGTGGTCGAAGTGGCACCTACCGTTTCTGTCGCAATGACCCTGTAAATTCCGGCAGACAAGCCATTCAGTACATTGGCACTCAGGGTGGCATAAGGGGTAGTGGTATTGGGTAATCTATAAACAAGGTAAGTAATTGAGCCTCCTGGTGCCGTATTTGAGGTGCTGAAAGTCATTGCGCCATTTCCGGAACAGGTTTCATGTGTTGGGGTTACAGATAGTGTAAAGCCAAGTACAGAGTCAGTCGAGAACAAAAGCCCCAAAAAAGTAAAAATAACAATCCATTTTTTCATAGCAGAAATGAATTTTATTATGGGTTAATCGCATCAAATATGCTATACAAATATATAAATATAATCTACATATTTGCATTTTATCGGCAAAACTTGCATTTTAACGACAGAATTTCCTGATTATTGTACTTTTTGTAGTCTTTCGAAAGCGGTATACAAGGTGTTCTCTTTCTTGCCAAAGCAAAGCCTTATACATTGTGTTTGTTTGTCATCTGCATAAAATGGCGATAGCGGAATGGCCGCTACCCCATAATCAGTAACCAAACGGCGGGTAAAATCAAGATCATTTTCATCAGAGATACGGCTGTAGGAAACTACCTGAAAATAAGAGCCTTCACAGGGCAATAATTCAAATTTTGTGTCTGCAAGCAGGCGCGCTATGAAATCCCTTTTCTGACGGTAAAAGCCACTTAGTTCTCCCACTTTTACCATCTCAAGATAGTCATTGACGGCATATTGCGCCAAACTGTTCACACTGAAAACCAAAAACTGGTGTACTTTCTTGATTTCAATCATCAGGTTTTCAGGTGCAATGAGGTAACCGATTTTCCAGCCCGTGATGTGGAATGATTTTCCGAACGAAGAAACCACGACACTCCTGTTTTTGAGTTTCTCCCTTTCGTTTACCGAGATGTGTTTGTTTTCAAAAGTGATGTACTCATAGACTTCATCTGATAAAACCACCACCTCAGGATAATTATCCAATATTTTTTCCAATGCTTCAAAATCAGCAATTTTCCAAGTCCTTCCCGACGGATTGTGCGGATTGTTGATGATAATCATTCGGGTTTTCGGAGTCATTGCGGCTGCTATCCATTCCCAGTTGGGGGTAAAATCAGTATTGAGGTTGATGCGAATGGGTTTCGCATGGCAGAGCAACACAGGTGTCACATAGCAATCATAGCTAGGGTCTAAGATAAGCACTTCGTCTTCCTTGTTTACCAAGGCCTGGATAGCAGCAAAAATACCTTCAGTCGCACCAGCCGTAACCAGGATTTCAGTAGCAGGATTTACTTTCCTTCCGTAGGAATTTTGGGTAAGTACTGCAATTTTTTCCAACAATGGAGGCAAACCGGCCATGGGGAGGTATTGGTGTATTTCGCCTTTTGCCCATTTGGCTGCACTTTCCTTGAGTCTTTCATCTACCGGAAAATCCGGAAACCCCTGTGCGAGGTTAATCGCCTGGTATTGATTGGCCAGTTGGGTCATGGTGGTAAAAATGGAGGTGCTGATTTGGGAAAGTTTTGACATGGTGTTTTGCTGAAAAAATAACAGCTAAGGTAACAAAAAAGGATTTATTACCAGTAGTGGTTGCTTCGTTTTAGTTGCGGTAAATGAGCTGTCATCAGCACTGTCTTTTCCGTTTTTACAGCGGATAGGCCAGGCCAATTCGGCTTTCAGTTTCGGGTTACACTTGTCGGAACTGTACCCTGCGGTTTACCTTTTGCGATTTCTTATCTATTCGCTTGCCTCAATCCTCCATCAACACTTCCAGGATGCTGATGGCCGCCTCACTGATTTTGGTACCAGGCCCGAAAACGGCAACAGCACCGGCATCAAACAAAAATTGGTAGTCCTGCGGCGGAATAACTCCACCTACGATGACCATGATGTCTTCACGGCCATATTTTTTGAGTTCGGCAATAACCTGCGGAACCAAGGTTTTGTGTCCGGCAGCCAGTGAAGAAACACCCAAGATGTGCACGTCATTTTCTACAGCTTGTTTGGCAGCTTCCTGTGGCGTCTGGAACAACGGCCCGATGTCTACATCAAAGCCCACATCGGCATAACCGGTGGCAACCACTTTGGCCCCACGGTCGTGACCATCCTGACCCATTTTGGCAATCATGATGCGTGGGCGACGGCCTTCTTTTTTGGCGAAGGCATCGGCCAGTTGTTTTGCTTTTTCAAAGCTTTCGTCATTTTTGATTTCTTTGCTGTACACGCCGCTGAATGATCTGATTTGTGCTTTGTAACGGCCAAAAACGCTTTCGAGTGCCTCACTGATTTCACCCAATGTAGCGCGGTTTCTGGCTGCTTCCACGGCTAAAGATAATAAATTATTGTTGGAGTTTTTCGCCGCATCAGTCAATTTTGCCAAGCTGTCGGCCACTTTGGCGTTATCGCGGCTCGATTTGATTTGGTTCAGGCGTTCTATTTGCTGTTTGCGCACCATGTCGTTGTCCACATCCAGAATCTGCAATGGGTCTTCTTTTTCCAATCGGTATTGGTTGACACCCACAATAATGTCCTGGCTGCTGTCAATCCGTGCCTGTTTCCGTGCTGCGGCTTCTTCAATCCGCAATTTAGGGATGCCTGATTCAATGGCTTTGGTCATGCCGCCCAAGGCTTCCACTTCTTCAATAAGGGCCCAGGCTTTTTGTGCGATTTCATGGGTCAGGCTTTCTACGTAATAGCTTCCGGCCCAAGGGTCAACGGTTTTGGTTATCTTGGTTTCTTCCTGTAAAAATATTTGGGTGTTGCGTGCGATTCTTGCAGAGAAATCGGTAGGCAATGCAATGGCTTCATCGAGTGCGTTGGTGTGTAATGATTGCGTGCCTCCAAAGGCAGCGGCTGCGGCTTCGATGGCTGTACGTGCCACATTGTTGAACGGATCCTGTTCGGTGAGGCTCCAACCTGAGGTCTGGCAATGGGTGCGGAGTGCCAATGATTTTTCGTCTTCCGGATGGAACTGTTTGAGCAGTTTGGCCCAAAGCATCCTTCCGGCGCGCATTTTGGCGATTTCCATGAAATGGTTCATCCCAATGGCCCAGAAAAAGGAAAGCCTGGGTGCAAATTCATCGATTTTCATTCCGGTAGCCAAACCCGTTCTGATGTATTCCAACCCATCGGCCAAAGTGTAGGCCAACTCAATATCGGCGGTAGCCCCGGCTTCCTGCATGTGGTAACCCGAAATGGAAATGGAGTTGAACTTCGGCATCTTTTTGCTCGTGTATTCAAAAATA
Organism: uncultured Flavobacterium sp.; assembly: GCA_964642945.1. GTDB lineage: Bacteria > Bacteroidota > Bacteroidia > Flavobacteriales > Flavobacteriaceae > Flavobacterium. Next base: position 42,145 of record CAZXRX010000008.1, read on the forward strand.
TCGGCGATGATTTTCATTGATGGCGTGGGCGGATAGATGTAAGTGTTCCTTACCATGAATTCCTTCAGGATGTCATTCTGGATGGTACCCGAAAGCTGTTCCGGTTTCACGCCCTGTTCTTCTGCAGCGACAATATAAAACGCCATGATGGGCAATACGGCACCGTTCATGGTCATCGAAACAGACATTTCATCCAACGGAATCTGGTCGAAAAGGATTTTCATGTCTTCTACCGAATCAATGGCAACCCCGGCTTTCCCGACATCACCAAAAACCCGTTCGTGATCGGAATCATAACCCCGGTGCGTGGCCAGGTCAAAGGCTACGGATAGTCCTTTTTGTCCTGCGGCTAAATTTCGTCTGTAAAAGGCGTTGCTTTCTTCCGCGGTTGAAAATCCGGCGTATTGGCGTATGGTCCACGGACGGCGTACGTACATGGTGGCATAAGGTCCGCGCAAATTGGGCGCAAAACCGGCACCGAAATGGAGGTGTTCCAGGTTATCCAGGTCGGATTCGGAATAAGAAGGTTTAACTTCGATGCCTTCAGCTGTCAGGAAGTTTTCGGTTTCTCTCGGCTTTTGACTTTTGGCTTTCGACGCAATCTTTATATGTTGGATGTTTTTTCTCATTGGATTATGCTTCTTCTGATAAACGTTCCTGCTCCATTTTTTCTGCCAATCGTTTTTCAATAATAGGCGTGATGAGTGTTTTACGCGGGTTTTGTTTGACGAACGGATACAACTCCAAATCGTGTTTCATGCGGTCGTTTTTGTTTGGGTATTTGTTGGTACCCAGCAAAATTTCTTTCCCGCTGTCGAACAAATCCTGCTCTTTTTGGGCGCTTTCCTGTATTTTTTTCTGGATGTTGCCTTCGGCCAATTGGGAAATCAGGCCGTCTTTTTCTTCGATGTCCTTGAAGAGTAATAAGGCTTTTTCTGCCAATTGTCTGCTGAGGTTGTCGATATAATAGGCACCGTCTGCTGCATTGTGTACTTTATCGAAATAACTTTCATGTTTGAGTACCAACAATTGGTTGCGCGCAATGCGGTCGCCAAATTCATTGTCTTTGTGGTACAGGGCATCGTAAGGCAGATTGGCCACTGCATCGGCTCCGCCCAAAATAGCCGACATGCATTCGGTGGTGGTGCGCAGCATGTTTACGTTGTAATCGTAAAGCGTTTTGTTGCGTTTGGTAGGCGTGGCAACGATATGGCAATCAAAGGTGTGGTTGTATTCGGCGGCCAAGGTAGCAAAGAGCAAACGCAGGGCGCGCAGTTTGGCTATCTCAAAGAAGTAATTGGTGCCTACGGCCACTTCTATGGTGATGGGTTGTTTGAGGTACTCCAAACGGTTGAAATACTCATTGCAATGGGCCAGGGTATAAGCCAGTTGCTGCACCATATTGGCGCCGGCATTATGGTAGGTTTTGGTATTGATGCTGAGGAACGGAACCGTTGATTTTGCTGCAATTCCATTCATGGTTTTAAAATCATTGTCACTGTTTTCAAACCAATTGCCGTCTTTACACAATTGTCCGACAGGGTCGTTGAGCAGGATGAATCCGGCCTTGTTTTTGGCTGCGAAGTCATTCAAGGCGGCACAATAACTTTCAGACAAAAACGGAAGCCTGAAATAATATTGGGTGTTTTCCAGCGGAAGGCCCTGCATCAGGTTTTCGATGGATACCGACTCGTTTTCAATAGTGAAATAAATACTTTCCGCCCCGCGCTTTAAGGTTTGTTGGGCCCTTTGGTTGGAGATTTTTACCTCATGTACGAAGATGTGTTGTACAATCGAAAAGGCCTTTTCCGGTGTGGGAACAGAGTAAGGGGTCTCCTGTTCGTCACTGTGGTAAAAGGGTTTTACCTTGATGCCTTCCGGACTTTCCCAAACCAAGGTTTCATTGTAATCGGCACCTTTGAGTTCGTACTGTATCTGTTGTTTCCACTGCTTGGAAGAAACGGGGTTGAAATCCTGGAATAAGTTGTTGTCAGCCACCATAATTTTTTCTAAAATGTTGAAGCCAATTTGCTGTCAGGGCAGTTTGGCAATGGAATCTTTTTTGTGCGCTTCATCTGCTTCGTATTCAATCACATAAATGTCTTCGCTGTCGCGCTTCATGTAATATTTTTCACGGGCATAATGCTCCACCTGATTGGGGTTTTTGAGCTTTTTGATGCTTTGGTTGTCTTTGTTGATTTCCTGTTGGTAGTATTCCTCATTGGCTTCCAACTCGTCAATTTGTTTGTCGAGTACGCGGTGTTCCATATAAGAAGTCGTGTCGAGGAACAGCATCCAGACGATAAAAAATACGAGTACAATAACATAGCGGTTCCCAATAAATTTAAGGAAAGGGTAGTCCGCAATCAGTTTGTTGTACCATTCTTTCATGATCAGGTGAGGCGTTGGTTGATTACCGCACGCACCACATCAATGGCCACGGTATTGTATTTGTCATTCGGGATGATGATGTCGGCGTATGCCTTGGTCGGTTCAATGAATTGCTGGTGCATCGGTTTAAGCGTGGTCTGGTAACGGTTGAGCACTTCTTCCATGTCACGGCCACGTTCTGCAATATCACGTTTTAAACGTCGGATAAGTCTTTCGTCAGAATCTGCATGCACAAACACCTTGATGTCAAACATATCGCGCAGTTCGGGGTTGGCCAGAATCAGGATGCCTTCCACTATCATTACTTTACGCGGATGGGTCGAAACCGTATCGTCGGTTCGGTTGTGCGTCACAAAAGAGTACACGGGCTGGTTGATGGTTTTGCCTGCTTTGAGGTCTTGCAGGTGCTCCACCAACAGTTCAAAATCAATCGCCCTGGGGTGGTCAAAATTGATGTTGCTCCTTTCTTCATAACTCATGCCAACATTTTGACGGTAGTACGAATCCTGCGAAATGATGCCCACTTCCGTTTCCGGCAATTCATTCATAATCTGGTGTACTACGGTTGTTTTTCCGGATCCTGTTCCGCCGGCAATTCCTATGATAAGCATGTTGGTCTGGTTTGTTTTTATTCCCAACAAAAATAGGAATATTATTTAAAAAAATTAAGGACAGCTGCACTAATTAATTATTATAAATCGGGCTTTAGGAAGCAGCTTGCCGGATGTGGTTCCGTCCCCATCAAAATTGCTCAAAAACACCCAATCCGAACAAGGCAAAATCATATTTCACCGGGTCGTTTTTGTCCATGGCACGCAGGCTGGTATCCAATTCCAGAAGGGCTTTGGCGTCGTTTTGTTTGCGGGTCAGTAAGCCCAATTTGCGGGCCACATTGCCCGAATGTACATCGAGCGGGCAGGACAATGCTGATGTGGGAATGGTTTTCCAAAGGCCGAAATCAACGCCTTTGTTGTCATGGCGTACCATCCAGCGCAAAAACATGTTAATCCGCTTGGCTGCCGAATTGTTCAGTGGGTCTGAAATGTGTTTGTGCGTTCTGGTCAGGTGGTCTACCTCGAAAAATGTTTTTTTGAAATGTGCGATACTGGGTTGCATTGACCCTTGCTGTTGGTTTTTTGAAAATACGGCTTCCATACCACCGTGGTTTTGGTACATGTGCTGCAGGCCTTTTATAAAGGTAACCATGTCGGTTCCGTTGAAGGTGCGGTGCACAAAACCGTCCAGTTTTTCAAGGTCTCGCTGATGGTGAGACAATACAAAATCATAAGGCGAATTGCCCAGCAGGTCCATCATCTTTTTGGCATTGGCAATGATCATTTTGCGGTTGCCCCAGGCAATGGTGGCAGTCAGGAAGGCGGCGATTTCGATGTCTTCCTTTACAGAAAAACCATGCGGCACCTGAATGGGGTCACTTGCAATAAAATCCGGATTGTTGTACAACACTACTTTTTCATCCAGAAAAGCAGTAAGTTCCTCAAGGGGTATCGGGTTTGATTTTTTGGGCATAAAATCCGTCTTTTAAATTGCCGGTACGCAATTGTGGCCTGAAGTAGTAGTATTTTTCAAAATAAGCCACCTGTACTTTGTTTACGCAGGGCAAATCGCCATCACCACTTCCCCAGAAAAAGGCATTGTACACGGGCGAATTGTAGGTAAGATTGCCATCGGAAACTTTTTCAAAACCGCTGTCGTATTTGGTGTTTTTGTACGGATAAATATAATTATGGGCCGAAAAGTTACTGATGCGCTGCATGAATTTGTAATTTGAAAAGCGGTTGAGGTCAACCGGCATATACAAAATGACCAGTACCGGAAGCAAAGACAAATACAGTAAACCCGCTACGAGGTTTTTCCGGTAAAAAATACAACTGAAACAAAACAGTGAAAAAAACAGGATAAAATTCATGAAAAAACGATACTGGGGCGAACTGGCAAACAATATCGCCAGCTGGATGACCATTACCCCATATAATACCCAAAAGGCCTTTTTGTTGTAAAACCGGTAAATGAAAACAGGGCTTACCACAATAAGCAGGATGGCCAATTTGTTGAACAAACCATTGAGCTTGGGCAGTGACAGCCATTGCTTGAACAATTGCAGTGCAGACATGGATTCGTATTGCTCTGCAGTCACAAAATAGCCATACAATTTGAGTTCGTGGTGGTAAAACCGCTCCATCGCTTCCGGAATGGCAAAATCAAGGGTAGTGGCTTTAAACAGTCTGGAAGGAAAAACGGGCGAACCGCATACTATCATGTTTTTGGTGATGAAAAGCCCCAATACCAAAATGGCTACCGATAAAGGCTTCCACATATTTTTCGAAAGCGTCCTGAAATGCAGTACAAAAAGTACTATGGGTATAAACACAAAAGCCAACGCGGTATTCTTGACATACAATAAAAACAAGACCAATACCACAATAAGATTGAAGCTCTCTGCAGTACAGCTTTTGAAATTTTCAATAAAATAAAACAGGATGATAAACGTAAAAACATACACGGCCACATCGGGTGAAGGCGCGCTGATGAACTGGAAAAAGAAGATGTTGGCCAAGGGCAGCAAACCCGTAATCAGGTAATTTTTATGGTTGTTCTTGAAATAGGCGTTGAGTTTTTCAACCGCAAAAATATTCCCCAACAGCAGGCAAAAACCACTCAGGTCATTGAAATTTTTATACAGGAAAGAAAAATTGAACACACTCTGCGCTACATGCCAGCCGCTTACCTGTCCGAGGAAAAAATGCAAATTGACCAAACCTTTCACAAAACCATAATTGTTCAGCCATTTGAGCGTTTGGATGTAATACGACTCGTTGTCAATCACATAAGGAATAGAGGCACATTGGGCGATGATAAAGAATGTGATGATCAAAAGAAAAACCTTCAGCCCCAACGTCAGGCTGCGGAGTTGGTAGCCAAAATCGGCATAGAGTTTCAGTATTTCGGGCCTGTACCTGAAAAAAGCAAAACCGTTCAGCAACAACAAAAATACATGGAATTCCACATTGATTCTGCCAAAAATGGCCCAAATACTGGCCAGCACGGTGGTAGCAAACAAACCCAATACTGAAGTCACTACAAAATGCTGCACTTTCAGGGTCAACAGCTTATTGGTCACCAACCCGAGGTTTAGGGTAGTGAAAAAGATGTAAAGCCATGAGAGGGTAATCAGCAACATATATTTAATCTTTGGTGGTTCATTGGGCAATCAATCCGTCTACCATTACCAACTTGCGGTCGGCCATATTGGCCAATTCCTCGTTGTGGGTGACAATCACGAAGGTCTGCCCGAATTCTTCCCGGAGTTTGAAAAACAATTGGTGTAAATTTTCAGCCGAAGCTGTATCGAGATTTCCTGAAGGTTCATCGGCAAAAATCACGTCAGGCTTGTTGATGAGCGCCCTGGCCACGGCCACACGCTGTTGTTCGCCACCCGAAAGTTCGCCCGGTTTGTGGTTTGCCCTTTGGGCCAGACCGAGATAATCGAGCAGGCGTAGGGCTTCCGCTTCTGTGGCCGCTTTTTCCTTTCCGGCGATAAAGGCCGGGATGCACACATTTTCCAAAGCCGAAAATTCCGGCAGCAACTGGTGAAACTGGAAAATAAAACCCAAATGCAGGTTCCGGAAACTCGAAATCGTTTTGTCGTTCATTCTGAGTACCTCTTCCTGGTTGATTTTCAAGGAAGTTTCTGGCTCTTTGGCAGGGATGTCTAAGGTGCCCAATATTTGCAAAAGCGTTGTTTTTCCGGCACCCGAGGCCCCGACAATAGATACAATTTCCCCTTTTTTGATGTGTAAATCCACGCCCTTCAGCACGTGTAAGTTGTCGTAATATTTATGGATATTGTGGGCAATAATCATTCGGCTATTTTTCACAAAGTAACAAAGTATTTTTATAAATTCCGGTGATTGTGCCAAATAATTTAGTGCCGGCCCATTTGAAATTTTTCATGGTTTGGGCGTGTCCCCGCCTCTGAAAACCGTCTCAAAAACAATTACCATTAGGGCGGGGCCGGGCTGTCGGTACTCGCTTTTTTGATGCCTTTGTCAGCCATCAAAAAGAGCTCAGGCAAAACCGCCATCCCTCACGCGGGCCAATCGTTTAATTTTGGCATTGGTTTTGCTTAGCCTTTCCGGGATTTAAAAATTAAATAACATGACAGACAACCTACAAATACAACACAGCAGCACATCGAACAAAAACCGCGACCTGGTTTTGAGCGTCATACTTGACCTGATTGGTATGGCCACATTCCTCATTCCGGCCTTTGGTGAAATCGGAGACATCATCTGGGCGCCGGTGGCTGGTTTTTTGATGACGCGTATTTATTCTGGTTTTTCAGGTAAAGTAGCCGGATTTTTTGCTTTCCTTGAAGAAATCATTCCGTTCACCGATTTCATCCCCACCTTTACCCTGATGTGGATTTATACCTATAAAATAAAAAAACAGGATTAAATATAAGGGGGCTGATTAAGCTCCTTTTTTATTTGAAAACCAATCGGCAATGAAGCCCAGTTTCAGGCTCCGCAGCATCTTTTTCTCAAAAGCCCAGAAAAAAGTATGTTGTCCGAAAAGGAAACCAAACCCAACGAGGAGTACCTGGTAAACCGGAAAAATCAAAATGATGTACAAAGGATAATAAATCCAGCCTGAAGTAGTGGCCTTGGTAATCCCAAAAAGTGCCAAAACCGGTTTTGACAAATAGGCGGCCGTAGAGCCCGTTACGGCAAAAACAACAATAATGACAAAAACCTGCCAGTTTGAGGTAATGTTCCAACGTTGTTTAAAATTTGCCATGTTGCTGATTATAGGGCAAATTTAAGCAATTTATGGTCTTGGAGCAAATCCGCCCAATTGTTGTTTGTGCCTGAGTTGAAAATAAATAAAGTAATTGTAAATCAAATAATTTACCTCGTAGCCATAGTGTATGTTCCGGTCATAATTGATGGTCATTTCATACAGTCCGGACGGATAACGTGAGGGCTGCATCACACGGCTGTTCCATTCCTGCACATAGATTTGGTTCCTGCTTTCGAGAAAACTTTCTGAATAATAACCACGCGGCCTTCCCGAACTGGCCAGCCATCCTTTAAAACCGGGCTCAATAATGATTACTTGGTATTGAAGTTCGTCGTTGGCTATCCGAATGGTGTCAGAAACCTGTGAATGGGTATCTTTTACGACCACATCCTTCGAACTACTGCAACCAATAATTGCTGCAAGTAAGATTAAAATAAAGGGCCAATTTCTCATCACTTAATTTTTCAATAAAAGTACAGAAATCTGTCTAAAGGCATTGCCATCAATATGTTAAAATAAAAAACCAACACAAAAGTGCTGGTTTGATATGATAGGGTGATGAAGTTGTTTTATTTTCCGAAAATTTTTCCGAGAATGCCTCCCAAAAATCCGCCGCTTTTACCTGAAACGGCAGCTACGGCATCACTCATGCCGACTTGTCCGTCGCCATCCTGATCCAACCCGAACTGTCCGCCATATTTGGATATGGCATCCATGATACCGCCTCCGGCCTGGGCATTCCCACCGGTTAAAGCACCTATAATATCTGATATCTGGAAACCCGGCTCGTTGGGGTCTTTGGCTTTTCCGATTAATGAACCCAGTACTTTAGGAATCAGGCTTCCGGCAACACCGCTGGCTGCATCAGAACTCAATCCGAATTTTTCGCCCAGTTTTCCAGACAATTGTTCTGTAATTTGCTGCACCGCCGGATTCGAAGCATCAGCGGCATTGTTTCCTTGAAAAAGACCTGCCAGATCCGAAATATTTCCGCTTGCGGCCATGCCTTTCAGACTCTCCATAATGGAGCTGCCCGCTTCCTGCATTACGGCCTCATTGTGCTCGTTCGGAACGGCATTGTTGTTGATTATGGCATCGCCACTGTATTGCTTTACCAGTTCTGTTAATTGATCAAACATGTTGTTTTGGTTTAGGGATTATAAACAAATGTAGAAAAATAGTTATTATCAATCGTTTTACCGGATATTATTTTTCTGACTTTAAGAGGCTTATTACCTGTTCAGCCAATTCGGTCCCGATGCGGTCCTGTGCTTCCAAAGTGGCCGCGCCAATGTGCGGCGTCAGGGAAATTCTTGGGTGCATGAGCAATTGGATTTCTGGCGTAGGCTCATTTTCAAAAACATCCAGTCCGGCAAAGAGTACTTTGTCATTTTCCAAGGCCTCCACCAGTGCCACTTCGTCAATCACGCCCCCTCTTGAACAATTGATAATGCCCACATTGTCTTTCATCAGGGCGAGTTCTTCTGCACCAATCACATAACCTTCCTGTGCAGGAACGTGCAAAGTAATAAAATCAGAATGTTTGAAAAGGTCTTCCAAGGGTTCGGTAACAATGTCTACATTGATTAATTGTCCGTTGTAAAAATCCACCCTGATTTCGGCATTGCTGACATATTTGTCTACCGCGATTACTTTCATGCCGAGACCCAGGGCCATTTTGGCTACTGCCTGGCCGATGCGTCCGAAACCAATGATTCCGAGGGTTTTTCCGCGCAATTCAATCCCGTTGGCATAGGCTTTTTTGAGGCCTTCAAAATTGGTATCGCCTTCCAGGGGCATGTTTCGGTTGGAATCGTGTAAAAACCGTACACCGGTAAACAGGTGCGCAAACACCAGTTCTGCCACACTTTCTGAAGAAGATGCCGGCGTATTGATAACGTGTATGTCTTTGGAGCGGGCATATTCCACATCAATGTTGTCCATGCCGACTCCACCGCGGCCTATGATTTTGAGGCTGGGGCAATTGTCTATAATATCCTGGCGTACTTTCGTGGCACTGCGTACCAAAAGCACGGCGATGTGGTGTTCGTTGATGTAATTGGCCACCTGTTCCTGGGCCACTTTGGTGGTAAAAACTTCAAAACCGCCTTTTTCCAAGGCTTTTATTCCGCTTTTGGAAATTCCGTCATTGGCTAAAACTCTCATGTAAGGGTATTAAAAATTATAAGGTATTAAACAGCGACTTCGTTTGTCCTGCTGATGGTCACTTCCAGTTCTTTCATTACGTCGACCAAAACCTGCACGCTTTCCAACGGCAGGGCATTGTACATTGACGCCCGGTAACCCCCAACAGAACGGTGTCCGGCCAAACCGGAAATCCCGGCAGCTTTCCACATCTGGTCAAAAGTTTCCTGGTGTTCTTGGTTTTTCAACAGGAAGGTCGCGTTCATGTTGCTGCGGTCTGCTGTAGCGGCAGTTCCTTTGAAGAGTGGGTTCCTGTCGATTTCCGCATACAACAAGGCGGCTTTGGCTTCGTTGATTTTTTCAATGGCGGCAATGCCTCCTATTTTTTTGAGCCATTGCAGGGTCAAAAGGGAAGCGTATATCGGGAAAACAGCAGGGGTGTTGTACATGCTGTCTGCCTTGATGTGTTTTTCGTAGTCGAGTATGCTCGGGATGGCCCTTCCTGATTGGCCTAAAATTTCTTCCTTTACCACTACCAGTGTGGTTCCGGCAGGGCCCATGTTTTTTTGTGCTCCGGCATAAATCAGGTCAAATTGTGAAAAGTCAAGCGTGCGGGAAAAAATATCCGAACTCATGTCGCAAACCACCGGCACATCGGTTTTCGGGAACGATTTCATCTGCGTACCAAAAATGGTATTGTTGCTTGTGCAGTGAAAATATGATGCGTCAGCAGGAATTGAGTAGTCTTTTGGGATGTAGTTGTAATTGGCTTCTTTAGAGGAAGCAACGACTACCGTTTCCCCAAACAGCTTGGCTTCTTTGATGGCATTGTTGGCCCAGGTACCGGTATCCAGATAAGCAGCCTTTCCATCCATTTTCATGAGGTTGTAAGGCACCATCAGGAATTCCATGCTTGCTCCGCCGTGCAAAAACAAGACTTGATAGCCTTGGTTTTCCAAGCCAAGAAGTTCCAACACCAGGGCCCGGGCTTCTTCCATCACGGCCACAAAATCTTTGCTGCGGTGTGAAATTTCCAGAATTGATAAATCTGAACCGTTAAAATTGAGTATGGCCTGAGTCGATTTTTCAAAGACTTCCTGCGGCAGGATGCAGGGTCCGGCGCTGTAATTGTGTTTTTTCATGGTTGATTCCCAAAAAATTAGGCTGCAAATTTCGGAAATAGCGAATTAAAAAACGAGTTTATTTGTCAATAGTTCCTGCTTTTTATCAACAAAAACCCTAAACTTTGCAAAATAGGTATAGTTTTTACTAAACAGACAGCAAAAAGGCAATGGTGTCTATATTATCAGCGTAATCCCAAAGTTGGGGTTGCTGGGTTTGTCCGAACGGAATACTGTTGGCAATCAGCCCGTTGGATACGATGCATTGGATCTGGTCTTTGTCGCGTTCCAGACGCGATTGTACGGTTTCCAGTTGGTCGTATTTTTCATAGAAAACAGACGAAATGGGCGAGGCATAACTGGCGTCTTCCTTTAAGGTGAGGAATTCGTTATCCAGTAATTTGAAGTTGCTCATCAGGAAAACCGCCTTGTTGTAGTCGTAATTGTTGGCGTATTTTTCGTAATAAATCACGTCTTTGTGTTCGTACATTCCCTTGAAAAAGGACTGGAAGTCATAACCTTCCAGGACAAAAAGCTTCGAAACGTTGCGGCAACCCAGCCCAAAATAGCGGAAAATGTCTTCCCCCAAAGCCACCAGTTGTTCATGGGTTTCGTTTCCGTCCAAAACAGCCACCGAATTCCGGTTTTTTCTTATGATGGAAGGTTTGTCTTTGAAATAATAATCAAAATAACGGGCCGTATTGTTGCTTCCGGTGGCGATGACGGCGTCATAATTTTCAAGTTTGCCTTCGGTAAATTCAATACAATCGGCCATTTCAGGGCAAACCGCAATGAGGTATTTTGCCAAAAAAGGCAATAATTTCTGGTCGTTGGAGGAGGTTTTGACCAACGCTTTATGACCTGTAATGAGTACCGACAAAAAATCGTGGAAACCCACCAAAGGGATGTTTCCGGCCATGATCAGTGCCACGGTTTTAGAATCTACTTCACCAAAATCATAAGCCGACAGCCATTGTTCCAGGTTTTCTTCCGTCAAGGCTTTTGCCCATGATTGTACGGCAAAATAAACCTGCTCCGGCGTAAACCAGCCATTGTGTGACTGTGACAATTCCATCAGTTGTACAAAGTCATCAAAAAAGAGGTCGTTGTAAGGCACGTCTGCGTTCCTGGAATTTCCGTCGGCAGAAAATTGGCCCAGAAATTTCCCCAAGGCAATAAAACCATTTTTTTTCTCTATTTGTGACATCGTTAACTTGTATATGAAGGCGATAGGTTGTAATTTTGCGCAAAATTAAACAATAAGATTCAGGAATCCCGCATTCGATGCCGAAAATTCCCGAATTGAAAATACAAGAATATTATGGCCATCATAATCACTGACGAATGTATCAATTGTGGCGCCTGCGAACCCGAATGTCCGAACACGGCCATTTATGAAGGGGCTGATGACTGGCGTTATAAAGACGGCACGAAACTGACCGGTAAAGTTATTTTGCAGGACGGCACCGAAGTCGATGCCGATGCGGCGCAAACACCAATTTCGGATGATATTTATTACATCGTTCCCGGAAAATGCACCGAATGCAAAGGCTTTCACGAAGAACCACAATGTGCAGCAGTATGTCCGGTAGATTGCTGCGTTCCTGACGACAACCATGTCGAAAGCGAAGAAACACTGCTCAACCGGCAGGCATTCCTTCATAATGAATAAACAATTGAACCTGAAACCCCATTCAGGTTTTTTTGTGGCTTTATTTTTCCGATTAATAAAAGTATATTTGCACACTTTTAAACAAAAACAAAACTGTTGATTGTAATGGTCAACCGTAAATCAAAGATATGAAAGCAGGAATTGTAGGATTGCCCAACGTAGGAAAATCGACCTTATTTAATTGTTTGTCAAACGCCAAGGCACAAAGCGCGAACTTTCCGTTTTGTACCATCGAGCCAAATATTGGTGTGGTGAATGTGCCCGATCCGCGCATCAACAAACTCGAAGAACTCGTTAAACCGGAACGCGTGCAGATGGCTACCGTAGACATCGTTGACATTGCCGGATTGGTAAAAGGGGCAAGCAAGGGCGAAGGTTTAGGCAACCAATTTCTTGGTAATATCCGCGAGTGTAATGCCATCATCCACGTCTTGCGTTGTTTTGATAATGACAATATCGTCCATGTTGACGGCAGCGTAAACCCTATCCGTGATAAGGAAACCATCGATATCGAATTGCAGTTGAAAGACCTTGAAACCGTTGAAAAACGCCTGGAGAAAGTAAACCGCGCCGCCAAAACCGGCAACAAGGAAGCGCAGGCCGAAAAAGCCCTGCTCGACCGCATTCGTGAAAACCTCTTGCAGGCCAAATCAGCCAGAACAGTCGTGCCACAAAATGCCGATGAAGAAGCCTTGATGGAAGAATTCCAACTCATTACCAACAAACCCGTTTTGTACGTTTGTAATGTAGATGAAAGCGCCGCCGTTACCGGAAACAAATATGTAGATCAGGTGCGTGAACTGGTAAAAGATGAAGATGCAGAAGTTATCATACTTTCAGTAGGTGCCGAAGCCGACATCACCGAACTCGAAAGCTACGAAGAGCGTCAGGTGTTCCTGGAAGACATGGGGCTTACCGAGCCGGGTTCTGCCGTGCTCATCCGAGCAGCCTATAAATTACTCAAACAACAAACTTATTTCACCGCGGGCGTCAAGGAAGTACGTGCCTGGACCATCAACGTAGGCGATACGGCTCCGAAAGCTGCCGGTGTCATCCATACCGATTTCGAAAAGGGATTCATCCGTGCCGAAGTCATTGCCTTTGAAGATTTCGCCCATTACGGGTCTGAAGCCAAGGTGAAGGAAGCCGGAAAACTCCGTGTGGAAGGCAAGGAATACATCGTAAAAGACGGCGATGTGATGCATTTCCGCTTTAATGTCTAAGAAGAAAACAGATTAAATAGAATAGAAAGCTGTCAATTGATTTTGACAGCTTTTTTTATGGATTTTTGTCTTTTTCCTATCCTCTTTTTTCTTATTTCCTTTTATAAAACTTGTCAATATCATTCTTGATAACTTTGACAGATATCATTTTATAATCGCCCCCACATTCACTATATTAGCACCACATCAAGCTATAGCTACAGGCGCTGTGGCTGTTGGAAAAAGTTAACCCTACATCCCACAATGCAAGACCAAAGCCAATATACCGAAGACAACATACGCTCGCTCGACTGGAAAGAACACATCCGGATGCGTCCCGGAATGTACATCGGGAAGCTCGGCGACGGTTCTTCTCCCGATGATGGTATCTACATTCTCCTCAAGGAAGTCATCGACAACTGTATCGATGAATTTGTCATGGGCGCCGGAAAAGTCATCGAAGTCACCATCAAGGACAAACTCGTTACCGTACGCGATTACGGTCGTGGCATCCCATTGGGGAAAGTAGTCGACGTGGTATCCAAAATGAATACCGGGGGAAAATACGACTCCAAGGCCTTCAAGAAATCGGTCGGGCTCAACGGGGTAGGAACCAAGGCCGTAAACGCCCTGTCGAATTATTTCCGGGTAGAATCGGTGCGCGACAACCAACAGAAAGCCGCCGAATTTTCCGAAGGGAACCTGACTCTCGAGGAAGATATTGCCGAATCGACCAAACGCAAAGGAACCAAGGTCGCCTTTATTGCCGACGAAACCATTTTCAAGAATTACAAATACCGCAACGAGTACGTCATCCGGATGCTCAAGAATTACTGTTACCTGAACACCGGCCTGACCATTTACTACAACGGCGAAAAATACTATTCCGATTACGGACTGAAAGATTTACTGGAGGAAAACATCACCGAAGAAGACATGGTGTATCCAATCATCCACCTTATTGGTGATGATATCGAAATTGCCCTCACGCACAGCAAATCACAATATTCAGAAGAATACCATTCATTTGTAAACGGACAAAACACCACCCAGGGCGGAACGCACCTGAATGCCTTTCGGGAAGCCATTGTCAAAACCATCAGGGAATATTACAACAAGGGTTTTGAGGCCTCCGATATCAGGAAATCGATTGTTTCCGCCGTTTCCATCAAGGTGGAAGAACCGGTTTTTGAATCACAGACCAAAACCAAGCTGGGCTCCAACGATATTGGCCCGAATGGCCCAACTGTCCGTACGTTCATCCACGATTTCATTACGACCAAACTCGATAATTTCCTGCACAAAAACCCCGAAGTGGCTGACCAGCTGCTCCGCAAGATCCTGCAGGCAGAGCGCGAAAGAAAAGAACTTTCGGGCATCCGGAAACTGGCCAAGGAACGGGCGAAAAAATCAAGCCTGCACAACAAGAAGCTGCGCGATTGCCGGGTACACCTGACTGATGCCAAAAACCCGAGAAGCCTTGAAAGCACCTTGTTTATCACCGAGGGAGATTCGGCTTCGGGTTCCATCACCAAATCGCGTGACGTGAACACCCAAGCGGTTTTCAGTTTGCGTGGAAAGCCTTTGAATTCCTATGGCATGTCGAAAAAAATCGTGTACGAAAACGAAGAATTCAACCTGCTCCAGGCTGCGCTCGACATTGAAGAAAGCATGGAAGATTTGCGTTACAACAACATCGTGATTGCCACCGATGCCGATGTTGACGGAATGCACATCCGTTTGCTGCTCATTACGTTTTTCCTGCAGTTTTTCCCTGAAATCATCAAGGAAGGACATTTGTATATTTTACAGACACCTTTGTTCCGGGTACGGAATAAAAAGGAAACCATTTACTGCTATTCTGACGAAGAACGCCGGAATGCCATCGAAAAGCTCAAACCCAAACCGGAAATTACCCGATTTAAAGGGTTGGGTGAAATCTCGCCCGACGAATTCAAGAATTTTATTGGCGAAAGCATCCGCCTCGATCCCATCATGCTTGACAAGGCCACTTCTATTGAAACCTTGTTGGAATTTTATATGGGCAAGAATACGCCCGACAGGCAAAATTTCATTATCAACAACCTGAAGGTGGAATTTGACCGCGAATTGGTGGAAAAAGAATAAAAAAGACACTCCCAGCATACATGAAAGACGAAGAAGAAGATAACATCCCACAGGACGACTCGAGCGATAGCGAACAGGCAGAGCAAAACCAAGACACCTCTGATGATGCGGGCCAAAATGACACGCATGACGATGATTTTGGCGAAGTCGTTTCTACCGGTGGCAATCATTTTTACGACCACGACGAAAACCCCGAAGACACCATCACCAAGGTTACGGGCATGTACAAGGACTGGTTTCTTGACTATGCTTCTTATGTAATCCTGGAGCGTGCCGTTCCTGCCATTGAAGACGGTTTCAAACCCGTGCAGCGCCGTATCATGCATTCGCTTAAAGAACTCGATGACGGCCGCTACAACAAGGTGGCCAATGTGGTCGGACACACCATGCAGTACCACCCGCATGGCGACGCCAGTATTGCCGATGCCATGGTTCAGATAGGCCAGAAAGAACTGCTGATTGACTGTCAGGGAAACTGGGGAAACATCCTTACCGGAGACGGGGCGGCGGCTTCACGTTACATTGAGGCACGTTTGTCGAAATTCGCCCTCGAAGTATTGTATTCACCCAAAATTACCGATTGGGGCATGTCTTACGACGGACGCCGTGCCGAGCCAAACAATCTTCCGGTAAAATTCCCGTTGCTGTTGGCACAGGGAGCCGAAGGAATCGCCGTGGGGCTTTCCACGAAAGTACTGCCACACAACTTCAACGAACTCATAGACGCTTCTGTCAAGATTTTGAAAGGGAAGCCGTTTACTTTATATCCTGATTTCCAGACTGCCGGAATTGCCGACGTATCCAATTACAACGACGGCTTGCGTGGCGGACGGGTAAGGGTGCGTGCGAAGATTTCGCAACTCGACAAACAAACGCTTGTCATTACGCAAATCCCGTTTTCTACCAATACGTCAACCCTCATCGACAGCATCCTGAAAGCCAACGAAAAAGGCAAAATCAAGATCAAGAAAATCGAAGACAATACGGCTGCCGAAGTCGAAATATTGATCCACCTGTTTCCGGGTGTTTCTCCCGATAAAACCATCGATGCGCTTTATGCCTTTACAGCCTGTGAAACCTCGGTGGCGCCTTTAGGCTGTGTCATTGAAGACAACAAACCGTTGTTTATCGGCGTGTCAGACATGCTCAAAATTTCTACCGAAAGAACGGTGGAACTGCTCAAACAGGAGCTCGAAATACAACTCGAAGAACTCAAGGGCAAGTGGCATTTTTCTACCCTCGAAAAGATTTTTATCCGCGAGGAAATGTATATCGATTTCAAACTGTATTCTGACAGGGAATCACTTTATGCGTACATGTACAAGCGTTTTGAGCCGTTCAAAAAATCATTTGTGCGTGATATTGTCGATGACGATTTGCAGAAACTGACGCAAATCCCGATGATCCGTATCACGCGTTTTGATTCTGACAAGGCCGATGATTTTATAGCCAAACTCGAGGAAGAAATGAAACAGGTGCAACACCACCTCGACAACCTCACTGACTTCGCCATCGACTATTTTGTCAAATTAAAAGAGAAATACGGCAAAGGCCGCGAGCGTCAAACCGAACTGCGCAGTTTTGAAAATATCGAAGCGACCAAAGTTGTCCTTCGCAACACCAAATTGTATGTCAACCGCGAGGAAGGCTTCTTCGGAACCGGACTCAAAAAAGACGAATACGTGGCCGATTGTTCCGATATTGACGACGTGATTGTGTTTCTGCGCGACGGAAAAATGATGGTGGCCAAAGTCGATGACAAAAAGTTTGTCGGCAAAGACATCATCCATATTGCGGTGTTTGACAAAAACGACAAACGCACCATCTACAACATGATTTACCGGGACGGGAAAAACGGTTCAACTTTCATCAAAAGGTTCAACGTTTCCGGAATCACCAGGGACAAGTTTTACGACCTGACCCAGGAAAAACCGGGCTCGCAGGTGTTGTACTTTTCTGCCAACCCGAACGGGGAAGCCGAAGTGGTCACCATTTTGCTGCGCCAGATTGGCAGCGTGAAAAAACTCAAATGGGATGTCGATTTTACCGATATCGCCATCAAGGGGCGTGCCTCACGGGGCAACACCGTCACCAAATATCCCATCAAGAAAATCGAACTCAAGGAAAAAGGAATCTCTACCTTAAGGCCGAGAAAAGTCTGGTTTGACGATACCGTACAAAGGCTGAACGTGGACGGAAGAGGGGAGTTGCTGGGTGAATTCCGTCCGAACGACCGCCTGCTCATCATCAGCCAATCGGGCAAACTCAAAACAATTATCCCCGAACTTACTACGCACTTTGACCAAGACATGATTGTCCTTGAAAAATGGAATCCGAAAAAACCCATATCGACCATTTATTACGATGGCGAAAAAGAAAGGTATTTCGTAAAACGCTTTTTGGTCGAAAACGAAAACAAGGAAGAAACCTTTATTACCGAACACGACAAATCACAGCTCGAAATCGTTTCTACCGATTGGCGTCCGGTGGCCGAAATTGTATTTGCCAAAGTAAAAGGCGTGCAGAAAGACAGCCAGACCATTGACCTTGAACAATTCATCGCCGTCAAAGGCATCAAGGCACTCGGCAACCAACTCACGGCCGACAAACTCAAACAGGTCAATTTGCTGGAACCTTTGCCTTATGAAGAACCTGAGGAAGAAGCCCCTGAAGAAATGGAAGTAACCGGCGAGGAAACTGTTATAGAAGATGACATCCAAACCGAAACCGGAGATGACGGGCAGATTACCCTCAGCCTGGATTAATATTGCATCAATAACCAAACAAAAACGCCACTGTAAAAAGTGGCGTTTTTGTTTTATCACAGCAAAAGGTTAATCGGTAACATCGCTGTCTTCCAATTGTTTGTCTTTGATCTGGCTGTTGTGCAGTTTGACCGCGTTCTTGCTTTTCTTCATCCTTAAATTCAGGAATTCTACAAACAACGAAAAGAAAATCGAGAAGTAGAGGTAGCCTTTCGGAATCGTACCCACCTCGGTATCATTGCCAAACCTGAAGTGTGCCAGGTGTGAACCTTCCGCAATCAGCATTACGCCAATCAGGATCAGGAACGACAAACCCAGTATTTGTATGGTGGGGTGTTCATTGACGAATTTCGAAACCGGTCCGGCAAAAATCATCATGATGATAATTGAAATCACCACCGACAAAATCATGATGACCAGTGCGCCTTCATAACCAAAACCACCTTTGGCAGGTTCTTCCATGCTCACCAAACCCACGGCGGTCAGGATGCTGTCAAACGAAAAAACGATGTTCAGCAACGCAATCTGTATGATAGCCGATGACAAACTTTTGCTCGCCTTGCCTTTTTCACTGTCTTCCTCGCCTTCGAGTTTGTGGTGGATTTCGGTTACTGATTTGTACAGCAAAAACAAGCCCCCGCCAAATATAATGAGGCTCTGGCCCGTGATGCTGGCTTCAAAAAAGCCCCAATCGAGGTGCAAAATGACATCCTGTAAACTCAACACCCAGGTAATCCCGAACAGCAAAATGATACGGAAGGCCATGGCCAAGAGCAATCCGACGCGGCGGGCTTTAGGTTGGTCTTTGACATCCAGTTTCCCCGAAACAATCGAGAGGAAAACGATGTTGTCAATCCCGAGAATGATTTCCAGAAAGGTTAAGGTCAGTAAGGCAATCAGCGCATTCGAGCTCAGAAGAATTTCCATGGTAGTATAAAATTAAAGTAGTTGTACGGTATTAATCGATTTTTGTTACGGTTCCGGTCTGTTTTTTTGCCTCGCCCACAAAAGAATACTCAAAAGTATAGCTTTTTCCGGAGGTGGCCACGATTTCCATGCTGATCGCTTTTTTCTCTTCCCGGTTCTTCGGGTGGAGTTTCTGCAGCACAAATTCGCAATCATTAACCCAGCGTACCGAAGCCGAATCGGTTTTGCCTTGGTAGGTTTCCACCTGTAAATTGGCCGTACGCACAAAAGTGGAGGTGTGTTTTTTGCCATTGATTTCCTGGGTGAACTCAAATGTTCCGGTTTTGAAGTCGTTACAGTTCCGCTCCTGGTTGTAGCAGGAAACTAGGGTGAAAGACAGTAATACAATCAGTTTTTTCATGTGGGTAAGTAAGGAGCCTTTTCCCGCTTTCGCCTTTATCTTTTTTTAAGGCCCTGCCTTTGCTGTCGCTTCGGCAACCTTAAAAAAAGGATATCGGCTCAATCGGGGCTAGGGCTATTTCAATTTATTGAGCTCGTCGTCTGTAAAATTTTTGATGGTTTTTTCTTTGGCAAATTTGTCGGCGTTGTAATTTTTAGAACTGTTCTTCGGAATCGACAAACTCGTCCACGGTTCTTTTTTGAGCATCTTGGCGTAAAACACCATTTGCCCAATGTGGTACGGATAATGCGCCAACTGCCTGTTGATCGCTTCCATCACCGTATGGCCTTCGTTCCTGATGTAAACAATATTGGTCAATTGGCCTTCGGTCAAGGGGTTGACGGCCTTGAAAAAGCAGTCCCAGCCTTGGTTCCAGCGCGCCATTACTTCGTCTTTGCTAGTGAGTGTCGGTTCAAATTCGCCATCGCGGTCACGCCAATCTTTTTCCCCATCCGAAGTCAGGAAATCAGTCCAACGCGACAACATATTGCCTGCCAAATGCTGTACAATCGTGGCGATTGAATTGGTGTCTTCATTCACCGATACAAAAAGCTGCCCGGGTTCTAATTGGTCCATGGCCTTTTCGCCCAGCATTTTGTAGTACAGGAATTGCTTTTTTACGCTTTCGAGGTAGTGGTTATTTTCCATCGTTAAAAATTGAATCGGTCATGGTCTTGATGCCCTTGAATGCCAAAAATACCGACAGCACACAAATCACACAACCCACTACCAAAACCAGGTAATGCCAGTTGGTGTGCTTGTTCATGAAAGCATTGTACATTACTGACGGCCCTATGAACATCAGCGGCAGTGCGGCAAACAAATATTTTATGCCTTTGGCCAGTAGTTCTTTGTTGGTGGCCATCTTAAAACCGGAATTGCAGGCCATAGCCATTCTGGTTGGCAATGACATTGAGTTGGACATCGGGGTAGTTGGCCCCCAGTTTTTTCTCCCCTTTGTTGTAGAGTTCGAGCGCCTGGTCTGTTTTTTTGTTTTTACCAGACAGCACCGGAATCGAGATAACCAAGGCACCCACACCTACATAGGTGGCGGCGGTTGGGTATTGCACATCAGAAACCAGTCCTACCACCACATCGGCGATAACCAACGCGCCTCCCAAACCAATCAGGAAACCACCGGTTGATTCTTTCCCCTTGGCTTTCTTGAACAGGGCCAATGCCTCCGGATTTGATGACAAAATGGTTTTCACCTGACGGGTGGAAATCTGTTCGCCATTGGCATAAAAACGGCCCCTTTGACGGGTCAGTTCCTGTGAAAGGCCCGAAAAGGCAATAAGCAAAGTAATAAGGGTGAGTATTTTTTTCATTTTTTAAAGTTTATTGTATTGATGTCCAATGGTCAACGGCTTTCCTCACGCTGCCGTGTTCTTTTAAAAGTGCCGACGCTTTTTCGTAATCTACCGGTATTTCACCCATAATCATTTTCACGCCGCGGTCTACCAGTTTGTCATTGCTCAGCTGCATATCGACCATTTTGTTGCCTTTTACCCTGCCAAGCTGTATCATGGTGGCGGTGGAAATCATGTTCAGTACCAGTTTTTGTGCGGTTCCGGCTTTCATACGGGAACTGCCGGTGACAAATTCCGGGCCCACGACCACGACCACCGGAAATTTTGGGGTCAAGGCCAACGGGCTGCCTTCATTGCAGGTAATGCAACCGGTAATGATGCCGTTTTCGTTACATTTTTCCAATCCGGCAATTACATAGGGTGTCGTCCCCGAAGCGGCTATGCCAACTACTACGTCTTGGTTGGTGATGTTTTGTTCCTGTAAGTCAAGCCAGGCCTGGGTGGTACTGTCTTCGGCATTTTCTACGGCACGGCGGATGGCTTGGTCCCCACCGGCAATAATGCCATTCACCCAATCAAACGGGACCCCAAAAGTTGGCGGGCATTCTGAAGCATCTACAATACCGAGCCTTCCGGAAGTACCGGCCCCGATATAAAACAAACGGCCGCCGGATTTCATTTTGGTGACAATTTCCGACACCAGGGTTTCAATTTGCGGCAGTGCTTTTTCAACCGCCATAGGCACGGTTTTGTCTTCGTTGTTGATGTTCCGGAGCAAATCGGCCACGGGCATTTTTTCGAGTTGCTCGTATTTGGAGGATTGTTCGGTTACTTTGATAAAATCCATTTAAAGACAGGAATTTTTGGTAAGTCACAAATTTAGTAAATTTAACTTGTATACACCGTATTAAAAATAGGGGAAAACACCCTTTTCTTATCGGTCATTTTTTGGTATACTTGTATAATTAAATGATGTAATGAGAAAAGCCTTGTATTTTTTCCTGATTTTTACCACACTGGCCCACGCCCAATCCTTCCAATGGGGTAAGCGGGGTGGGGCGACCGATGCCATCCCTACGAACGGGGCAGCAAGGCAGGAAGAAGTGTACAGCATTGTTACCGATAGCAATAAGAATATCTACATACTATCAGCAGTAGGTAAAAATGGGTTGGATATAGACGGTGTTGACAAAACCAATTTTGGCGACAACACCTCACTAACAGACCATGTTCTGGCAAGTTTTGCCTGTGACGGCACCTACCGCTGGTCAAAGATTATTGGGGGTGAAGGACGGGAAATCATACAATGCATACAGATTGACAGCCAGGATAACATTTATGTCGCAGGCCGGTTCGGCGGTTGCGGCGATACCACCTATCCGCCCCGTATAGATAGCGACGTCATTATACCGCAATCGCCCATTGATTGCAGGGTGAACTTTTTGGCCAAATACAACAGCAGCGGTGTGCTGCAATGGCTCAAAAGGCCACAACCCGCTGTAAGCAGTATCAGCTCGCTTACCAATGGTTTTTCGGTTGATGCGGCCGGAAACAGTTATTGGATGATACGCATCCCACCCGGGACCTATGCGGATGGGGCTTTTGTCAATACTGCGACAGGGGACACATGGCACTTGTTCAGGTATGACAGCAACGGCAATTTCATCAGTGCTACCCCCATTGACCTGCAAACCAACAGCGGCGGCTTTTTCACCTCCCTGAAATTTTACAGAAATCCGTATAATGGGTATTTGTATTTTACCAGT
This sequence comes from uncultured Flavobacterium sp., assembly GCA_964642945.1. Lineage (GTDB taxonomy): Bacteria > Bacteroidota > Bacteroidia > Flavobacteriales > Flavobacteriaceae > Flavobacterium. The sequence continues at coordinate 64,831 of CAZXRX010000008.1, forward strand.
CAGAAATCAGGTAACACAGACACGGCGGTTGTTGGCGGGCAGAATATTACCCACACCGTTTTTATTGCCTGTTTCAATAATCTGGGTCAGTTTCAGTGGGTACGTGAAGACAGCGGCACGATTAGCAATTCGATCATCTTATATAATTTAGAATTTGATAGTAACAATAATATTTACCTCGGAGGCCGAATGCTTGGGCTTAATTCAAATACATTCTTAGGTTTCACTGTTCCTACCAGTAATACCCCAGGCTTTATAATGAAAGTGGATCCTATGGCCCAGAATTTAATTTGGAGCAGTTACAATAATAAAGATGCAATTCAACGTGGTGCTTTAGCCATAAATGGGAATGAAATAGGATGGGCTGGTATTTGTTTTGCTCCTGATTTTACTTGGGGGACTCAATCCCTTAATGTAAACCCAGCAGGTTCTGGTACCGAAGCCCTTTTGGCACGTTTTGACCGTAGCAACGGCAATTGCCTAGGTTTAACAAAAATTCCGGGCAACGTTGGTTTTGATGATGCCGCTACTGCGCTCGCCGTTGATGCTTCCGGTGATTATATCATCGGGGGTGGTTTTGGTGGTACGCTTAGTTTTACTACCAACACCATTACCAAGACCGGTTCGCAAAGCGACTTTTTTGTAGCCAAGTACAGCACCTCACCCTGTTCGTTGGGTCAGGATGAATTTGAGACCGGGGAGCTATTATTGTATCCGAACCCGGCAGAAAACGATTTTACGATAGCTGTTACAGAGACAATGCAGTACCAAGTTTACAACCTTACCGGCAGTTTGGTAATGCAGGGAGTTGTAACGCCTGAAAATGGCAGGGTTGACTGCATCAGCTTGGCTGCAGGATGTTATTTGGTATCGGTAAAAAATGATAACGGGATCGAAAAAAGAACTAAATTGATAAAAAAATAAATGTCAGGACGAATTGCGATTGTTTTGCTGTTGCTTTTGTCACTTGGCCTGCACGCCCAATCCTTCCAATGGGGCAAGCGCGGCGGTAGCAATGATATCTTAAGTACTTTGAGCAGTAGACAAGAAGAGGTTTATAGCATTGCTACCGACAGCAATAAAAATATTTATGTGCTCTCGGCAGTAGGTAGGAGCAACCTGAACATTGATGGGGTACCCAAGACCAATTTTGGTGATACCACCACTTTGACCGATTTTGCCTTGGCCAGTTTTGCCTGTGATGGCACCTACCGCTGGTCTAAGATTATAGGGGGGCCAAGTCGAGAAACTATTTGTGGGGTGAAAACAGACAGCCAAGACAACGTCTATGTAGCAGGTTCATTTGCTAACTGTGGTGACGCCTCTCTGCCTGCACGAATTGACAGTGATTTTATAATAAGTCAAAGTCCTACGGATTGTAGTTTGAATTTTTTGGTAAAATACAATGCCAATGGAGTATTGCAATGGGTTAGGCGGCCACAGCCACTGGTATCAACACTAAATGTTTTTTCTTTTGGTTT
>CAZXRX010000009.1:0-22769 GCA_964642945.1 uncultured Flavobacterium sp.
AATGGCATCATCCGTAAGCGTGATAGTTGCCGAGGCTGTTAAACTTCCTGCCGGAATGGTGATACTGGCCACTGAAGTATAATCAGAACCCGAAGTAGCCGTTCCGGTGTAAGCCAGATTGACTACGACATCTGAAAAATTGATTTGGTTTTGGGTAGCTGTCACCGTAAACGAAGTACCGCTTTCGGCAATACTGGTTACTGAGGTGCTCAAAGTGACAGACGAAGTACAATAAAGGGTTTTATGCACTGTGGTGACGCAACGGCTCGTAGTAGTACTTTGCCCTACCCAGTATTCCCCACCGGTATCTGAACCAGTGTCTATGGTTCTTCTGTATTGCCCGCTTCCGAGGCTGTAATGCATGATTTTTGTTGGGGAAGCATTGGTGTCAATCACGTGACCCAGTTGGTTGGCATGGCCCAACTCATGCAAAACGGCGGTGTAATAGTCATAGCCGGTAAAGCTGGTGGCGGTTCCGTAATAATAGGTCAGGCTGCTGTTAACCACCACATCCAATTCATCTACATAAAACAATACACTGGTGCCGTTTACAATACAACCGCCCGAATAAGTATTGGCCTGGGCGATAACCCCAGATGCCACTCCCAAAGCCTGGTAATCGACCGTGTTTTCGTTGTCGTCTGCAATCACTGTGGCAGTAGAAGCCGTAGTACTCACCAGGAAATCAACCCCTGTGGCACAAACCCAATCCTTGGCGGCAATTTCAAAATAGGTTTTACCGTTTGCGGGTACATCGGCAGTATATTTAAAGGTATAGCCTCCGGTTCCGTTGTGGTTGCGCAACAAAGAGTTATATTCAGTGGTCACGCTGTTGAAAGTATACTCCAGATTGTTAATGGCATAGTCTACGGTAAGGGTTCCCGATGAGAGGGTGTTGGCTCCACCTACATTGACCAGAAGGGTACCGGTTCCTGCATCTGCGGGTACTTTTACGACGATTTGCGTATCAGACCACGACACATACTGGGCGGCATAAGGCTGGATGTAACTGGCCCCGCCGTCACTGGCGTATTTAAAGGCAACGTAGCTGGTGCCTTGTGTAGCCCCAAACCCGGTTCCGGAAATGGTTAACTGTATGTCGCGTCCGGCCTGTACTGTGGTTGGGGTAAACCCACTGATGGTGGCCAGTACAGCCTGGGTTTGATTGCCACTGCGGGATGTCGTAATGCCATCGGTATAGATTATTCTGGAAGCCGCTACCTCATTCCACGGAATGCCCTTGGTTCTGTTGAAATTGATTCCGCGGACTTTTTTCAAGGCATTGTTGAGTTCGTCAAGGGTTTTAAAATGATCAAAAGGCCCTCTTGCCGACTGGTCTTCCTTTTGGTATTTGATGAAACTTTGTGCATAGGAAGGTGTCGTATATAAGGTGACGGCCGAAGCTATCGGATAGGTGCTTTCCCTGAGCATAAAAATCCCGGCATCGCCTGGTTTCAATTCGAGTTCGTTGGTGACGGAGTGTTTGACCAAATCAATCGCGCCACCTTGGGTGACAATCTTAATGCGGTTTTGCGGGGGAAATCCTTTCAGGACATTGATTACTTCCACCTCATGGATGGTGTAAATTTTCTGTCGGTTTTTGTCCCACTCTGCCTTTGAGGATTTTACAATCCCTTCAATCACCAAGGTAGAAACGCCAACCCTGTCAGTAAGCGGCACTTCATATAAATTACAGTTCTTTTGGGCTTGTGAATAACCAAAAAGCAAGACAAATAATACTAAGGATAGTTTACATCTCATAGACAAATAAGGTTAAGTTAGGTTTAGGTTTGGTTGCTAATATTCCTATTTAGACGAAAATTTTGTTTTTTGCTTGCACTTATTTTAAAAAAAAGTTAAAATTCATGCCGCCTATTACAGATTAGCCCAATAAAAACAGTACCTGAAACTTAAAACATATATTTCAATTCTTCAAGATCGTCCAGGTTGGTTTTTTTCCGTATGCGGTGTTTGGCGACTTTTATGGAAGACAAAGTCGAGTGGCGCTTTACTGCAATTTCCTTGGTGGAATAATTCAGTTTGATGAGCAGGCAGATTTCCAGGTCATTTTTGGTCAGTTGCGGAAAACGGGCCTTGATTTTTTTGATGATTTCGAGGTTTTGATTGGTGAGTTCCGGCTTGGAATTTTCAATTTTTTCTTCAATCAGGATGTTGTTTTTTTGGGAATTGATAACAGTCTTGAATTCATCGAGTGACGCAATTTGTCTTGAATTGATCAGGTCTATCAATTCATTGACCACGTCTACTTTTTCCTTGACCAAATGTTTGTTACGCATTTCCAGGAAATTAATACCGCTTTTCTTGAAGTCCAATTCTGAAATCAGTTGGCTGTTTTCTTCATTTTGCTTTTTGGAATACAGCAGCAAAACAATAATTTGCAGCAAGGCCATCAACATAAAACCATAGGGCGACATCAAACGGAAATCCAACAGGAATTGGCTGCTTAAAATATCAATGCTCACTACGCCCAAATACAAAACCACCGACAAGGCGGTATATTTTCCGTAAACCGAAAGTTTTTTATACGCTAAAACAATAGAAATGATGACATAAAAAATAGACAGCAGCCCGAAAATCTGGTACGGAAAAACCATATAAGTAGCCTGATAAGTGGTGATTGACAAAGTCAGCAGCACATAAAATGCAGAAACCCATACGATACATTTCATCACGGTTTTATCGAGTATCTTATAGATGCTGTGAAAATACAAAGTACCGAAAGCAATACCGCCATAAAAACCAATGTACCTGAGCTTCTGTATTATGGCTACATCATCAATTTCCAAAACGGCGCTAATGATGCAGTTGCCAAGGGTGGTTTGCCGCAACAACGCACTGAAACACATAAGTCCGAAGAACAGAAAGGCTTTTTTCCTGTAAAAAAAGATATAGGTAATCAGGGAAACAATTGAGATGAAAAACACGATAATAATCCGGAGGAAATCTATAAAAAAAGATTGCTTCAACTCGTTTTGAAGCACTTTGACATTACCGATCACAGGTTTGGAAAGCAGCCCTCCGCCCATTCTGTGGTGGTAAGAAGAAAGGAGGATATTGACCTGTATGGTGTCGGTAGCCGGGAGCGGAAAAACGACCGGAAGGTTTTTGCTTCTGCCATGAACGGTATTGGTGGCATAATAGCCTTTTGCATTGACCGGATTTCCATTGATCCAATAAGTGGCATGGTAATTCACATCTTCAAACCGGATACCCAAATTACTTTGCCTGTGTTTGTTGATCAGGGTAAACTGAACCGTACCAAAGCCTTTTGACGGCAATTGGCTTGGCTGGTAATAGCGGCCACGCCAAGTTCCTGGAAGTTTGATTTTGGAGGCAGAAGAATCAAAACCTGAGGTGATTTTCTTACCGAATAAAAAATTCACCTTTCCTTTCAGTACCACTTTCTGCGCACCGTTTACCTTCTCCTGAATGGTATAAACGGCATTTTCAGACACCATTTCCTTTTTACCACAGGCTGTTGCGGCAAGAAGGAGCAGTAAAAAAAGGAATCTTGAATGCAACATAAAAAAATATCAGACGGGTATCGGTGGGAAGTTTATTTTGATTCTAATGGGGTTTTCGGGAAACTTTAATGTTTTTGAGCCGTTTTCTGAGTATTAGACGATATTTTTTTTAAATCCCTGCACCGACTGCTGGTCTTTTCTTCCTTAGCGGTGGTAAATTTTCCTGAACAACGGATCAAACTGTTTGTTTTGCTGCCACTTACCTATCGTCCGGATTCCTTGAGCAATTCGAAATTTTTTTCGTCCAATCAGTTGGGAATTTAGGGTAATACCATCCCAACAATAGTCGAATGGTGCTTGCGCTTTTAATAAAATTACAAAAGGTCACATCGTTTTTTTTGTACTAGGAAGCCTGTAATGGGAAGAATTCTCCAATAAAAATGCGGACCCTATCTAAAGACAGGGTCCGCATCAATGTTAGTCTTTTAGGGTTACTTTTTCCCGAAACGGCTGATGACAAAAACAATCAGCACGATGACGGCCAAGACAATGAATATCCCGACACCCATTCCGGCTTCAAAGATGCCCTCGATGACCGAACAGCTTGAAAATAAAGTGACTATTAAAAAAAATAAAGTGGTAAAAAGTACTGGCTTTTTCATGGTTTTGTGATTTATGGTTACAGCATAAAATTAGCCAAAGCCAAAAAACCGTTAATTATAAGTTTCGGGGTTTCTGTTACAGAATTTCCGCACCACCTCTTGGATAATTTCCATCAAAAAAGCCTGTAAACAATAGTGCTTACAGGCTTCGGTTACCATTTAAATAAAATTTTATTTGTACTTGATATTGAGGCTGACAATATCAGAAGTCATTTGTGTGGTTTTGGTATAATGTCCGTAACGCAACTCCAGCGTATGGAAATGTTTGATGCCAAATACCCCTTTCGGAGGCGAAAACTTCAGCCCCATCCCCATAAAATTGCTGTTGAAATCAGACAGGTCATAGTTACTGGTGTAAAATTCTTCATCAGCAGTGTGCTGACCATATCCTTTGAAATATTTGGTGGCACCCTGTTGGTAGAATCTATAGAACGGACTGACAGAGAAAAATGGGGTCAGTTTTACCGGAACTTCCAAATTGATGGTGTGGGAAGTCATGTTCCAACTGTCGGAATAATAACGGTAATACGCCCTGATGATTACGTTGTCTCCCAGGAAATAACTTGCCCTGACCGCCAACGGAATCTTGAGCCTGTTGTCGGGCAATTTTTCCTGATGTACCGACAGGTCGTTGAAATATACCCTGTGGAACGGCAGCCCCAGGTAGCCTTGCTGTGTAATCACGTCGGCCAAAAACATCAATTGGAAATTCTTGTTCACGATTTGGGAATAACTCAGCGAAGCCGCAAAGGTATTGCGCGATTCGGTACCGGCACCTTCACCAAATGACCGCAACTCGATGGGTTTTATCATCTTAACCTGATCGAGATAGGCCTGGAATTTGGCCGTAAACTCGCCGTTCTTATCCTTGGTTTTCTTGGAATAACTCAGGTTACCGCCAAACGACTGGTAATCAAATTCGGTAGAGGAAGAAACCCCGATACCCAAAGTGCTGCCTTTCTCTTCGTTTTCGATGGCATAGCTCAGCGACGGATAAAAACGGATGTCAGAAGACGAAGCCGATGAGTTGGCACTCAAATCAATCTGGTCTGAAGAAGCAGACGTATACTGATCGACACCCACTTCCACATCAAGGGTTTGCTTTTTGCCTGATTTGGTATATTTGATAAACTTCACATCAATCGTGTTGGAAATATCTGTCAGCTTTTCAGAACCGATACCGCCCGTTACGGCCGAATTGTTACCGTCCTGTCTGTAATAACTCGAAACCAGGTTGATTTCGTCTAATTTTATCTTTTGGCTTTTGTAGCCCGTGGAATCTGTAGGAGTGGTTTGCGCCTTAACACAAAACAAACTCATCAGCGCAAATCCTGTAATAATCCTTCTTTTCATTTTTCTTGCTTTTTAAGATTAATTACAACCACAGCCACCACCCACCTTGCCCGAACTGGCACCGGCGGTACCTTCGCGGTACGATTGGAAACTCATCTCTGTTTTTTCGATTTTACGGGGTGCCAATACCATTTCGGCATCGTTCAGCTTCCCTTTCTGGTATTCCTTTACGGATTCACAAGACATGAAAATCATGCTTATGCCACAGAGGAACAGTAGTTTTCTGCTTTGGTTTTTCATTTGAGATTAATGTTGTTAGAAGTATAAATATTGTTGTTGTCGTCAATAATAATGCAATACAACCCAGGAATCTGGTTGATCATGTAAAGCCCTGCCTTGATACCCATGACGGCAATCGGTGTGGCCATCGCATCGGCAAATTCGGCATTGCTGCTGATGACCGTTACGCTTTTGATGCCCGAAATGGGTAGTCCGGTTTTGGGGTCAATCGTATGCGAATATTTTTTGCCGTCAATCAGGATGTATTTTTCATAATTCCCTGAGGTCGCAATGGCCCTGTCTGAAATTTCCATATACGAAAAAGCATCCTTGGGCTGGTCTGGGTTGGCAATGCCGATGGTCCAGGGCTTGCCGTTGGGCTGGGTTCCCCAGGTGGTCAGGTCGCCGCTGGCGTTGATGATGCCGCTTTTTACCTGATGTTCCAGTAATTTTTTGCGGGCCATTTCGGCAGCATATCCTTTCCCGATGCCACCAAAACCGATACGCATTCCGGGTTCTTTGAGGAACACACTGTGGGTTTCTTTATCGAGTATAATATTCTGGTAATTGATTAAATGCACCATTTTTTTGGCTTCTTCGGCTGACGGAAGTGCTGTCATCGTTTTGTCGAAATTCCACAGGCTTTTGTCAATGCTGCCGTAACTGATGTCAAAGGCGCCCTGGGTTATTTTGGATATGGCGATGCTGCGTTCTATCAACTGGAAGACTTCTTCATCGACCACCACCGGCGCTATGCCAGCATTGCGGTTAATCAGGTTGGTCTGGCTGTCTTCCTTGAAAGTGGTAAACAATTGCTCAATCCGCCTGATTTCAGCAATGGCCATTTCAATGTATTGGTTGGCACGTGCTTCGTTTTCCTCTACCACGGTAATGGTAAATTGATTGCCCATCAGTTTCAATGACTGGGAATATTTTTGCAAGCTTGTTTTACTGCTTATGAGCATCACAGATGGCTTTGATTTCTGCGGTCCATTTCTCAACGGAAACTTCGGGTTTGCCGCGCCAGGTTTTGAGTACTTTGCCGTTGGCGTCGAGCAGCAGGGTAAAAGGGAAACTGCCTTCCTTGTTATATTGTTCGGCCAGTGCTTCGTTGCGTTTGGTCCATTCTTCAGAAACGATGTTCTTTTTCTTCCTCGGAAAATCAGCATTGACCATGATTAAATTGTCATCGGCCATTTTGGTAAAGGTTTCATTTTCAAGATAATCCTTCCGGAGCAGGATGCAGGGCGCGCACCAATCTGAGCCTGAAAAATTAAGCAGGATGACCTTGTGGTTTTCCTTGGCCATTTTTTTGGCATTTTCAAAATTGGGCTCCCATTGTAAGGGAAGAATAGCAATAAGCAATACGAATACAAATTTCATTTTACAAGCTGGGTTTACTGTTTTGAAAGTAACGGAATGGGTGGTTTAATATTGTGGTTTCAACGTCAAAATCGGTTCGGGTTTTATTATTTATATCCATTCTTTATTTTATGATTGTTACAAGAATAGGTCCAAATTTATTGCAAATTAATTATTTAAGACAAAAGTAGCATTAGGTAGGCCAAAAAAAATGATGCCCGTCACTATAATATCGGTCAGCCGTGATGCATATCATTTCGCAGGAAAGAAACAGGGCTGAAATTTGCATCAGGTAAAATGAGCAACTATGAGCAATTCAACATGTTTCCACTGCGGACAGGAAGCACCACCACAAGACGTACTGTTTTTTGATGACAAGACCTTTTGCTGTCAGGGCTGTAAAACAGTATACGAAATCTTCAACAGCAGCGGACTCACCTCCTACTACGACATCGAAAGAACGCCAGGGGCACGGCCCTTATCCGATGAAAAAAAATACGATTTTCTCGACAACCCGAAAATTGTCGAAGGCCTGTTGGAATTCAACGAAAACGACACCCAGATTGTCGCGTTGAGTGTACCGCACATCCACTGCAGTTCCTGCATCTGGATTTTGGAAAACCTGCGCAAACTCAAACCCGCAATTGTATCGTCACAGGTTAATTTCCACGAAAAGAAAGTGCGCATCAATTACAATTCCGACAGCATTTCACTCAAAGAAGTGGTGTTGCTTCTGGCGGCGATTGGTTATGAGCCCTACATCAGCCTGGAAGACTATGGCACAACCAAAAAACAATACGACCGTAGCCTTACCTATAAACTGGGTGTGGCTTTTTTCTGCTTTGGCAACATCATGCTGTTGTCGTTTCCGGAATATTTTGAACACCGCGAATTCTGGCTCGACCAATACAAAGGTTTCTTCCGTTGGCTGATTTTTGCCCTTTCGCTGCCGAGCTTTTTGTATTCGGCAAGCGGATATTATATCGCCGCCTGGAACAACCTGCGCGCCAAAATACTGAGTATCGAAATCCCGATTGCACTCGGCATCATTGTCATGTTCATCAGGAGTGTGGCCGACATTTTACTCGACCGCGGCCCCGGTTTTTTCGACAGCATGACCGGATTGGTATTTTTTATGCTCCTCGGAAAAGCCTTCCAGCTCAAAACCTATAACTTCCTGAATTTTGAAAGGGATTTCAAGTCGTATTTCCCGATTGCCGTCACGCGAATCAATGCTGAAGGTACAGAAGAAAATATTCCGGTTTATGAAGTGGCCAAGGGCAACCGCCTGCTCATCCGCAACAAAGAGATTGTTCCGACAGACGGAATCCTGATTTCCAAAACTGCCCAAATCGATTACAGTTTTGTAACGGGTGAAGCCATTCCGGTTTCTAAAAATTCGGGCGACAAAATATTTGCCGGTGGCAGGTTGGCCGGTGCCCTCATCGAAATGGAAGTACTCAAACCTGTTTCGCAAAGTTACCTCACCCAGTTGTGGAGCAATGCCGCCTTCCAGAAAAAAGGCGTCGTTGGTTACCGCAACATCACAGACAGCATCAGCCGTTACTTTACACCGATATTGTTGTTGATTGCCCTATGCGGTTTTGGTTACTGGATTTTTCTGGACACCAATATTGCCTTTAATGTGTTTACCGCCGTACTGATTGTGGCCTGCCCCTGTGCCTTGGCCCTGACCGCTCCTTTCACTTTGGGCAACATACTCAGGATACTGGGCCGGACCAAATGCTACCTCAAAAATACACTCGTGATTGAGCAAATGTCAAAAGTGGATACCATCGTTTTTGACAAAACCGGAACCATCACTTCCAACCACAAATCATCCATCACTTATGAAGGTGATCCGTTGGAAGAACGACAGGAAATACTGATCAAAAACCTGCTCCGTGCCTCAAACCACCCCTTGAGCCGCATATTGTATTCCTACCTGCCCGACTGTGCCAAATTGAGCGTCACCGATTTTGAGGAAACCACCGGAAAAGGCATTTCGGGGCATATTGAAGGACATGAAATCAAGATTGGCTCCTCATCATATGCCGGTAACAATGACACCGAAGCACTCCTCAAAACGACGGTAAACATCAACATAGACGGTACCTATTATGGCCGTTTCATCATGCACAACCAATACCGCAAAGGCTTGTCGCGCCTGTTCCATTCATTGCAGAAAAAATACACCTTAAAAGTACTGTCGGGCGACAACGAAGGCGAACGGGAAATACTGCAAAGCCTGCTCCCCAAAGGTGTTGAATTGGTGTTCAACCAAAACCCGGAACAAAAACTGGCTTTCATCAAACAGCTGCAGGAACAAGGAAAAAACGTCATGATGATTGGTGACGGCCTCAATGATGCAGGGGCGCTCAAACAAAGTAATGTCGGAATGGCCATTTCAGAAAATGTCAATATTTTCTCGCCGGCCTGCGATGCGATTCTTGATGCCGGGGAATTTGACAAACTCGACCGTTTCATGGCCTTGTCGAAAAAAGCCATCCACGTGATCAGGCTCAGTTTCGGTCTTTCACTCTTGTATAATGTGGTCGGGCTCACCTTTGCGGTCACCGGCAACCTACTCCCCATCGTAGCTGCCATCATCATGCCGCTCAGCACCATTACCATCATCAGTTTTGTGAGTCTTGCCGGCAATTATTATGCCTACCGTTTAAAAATAACAACCGTCAGCCAAAAGGATGATGAAGGTCATATTTTATCCGAAAGCGGGGTGCTAATTTTGAACCATAAAATCACCTCATGAGCGTCATCTATCTTTTAATCACCATCAGTATCATCATCGCCATCGTATTTTTTACCGCCTTCATCAGGGCCGTCAGGAGCGGACAGTATGATGACCGATACACCCCTTCGGTGCGCATGCTTTTTGATGACGAGCTCACCACCACCAAAACCGAACAAACCAAAGAAAATCAAGAATAGATATGGAAAACCAGCAATTTTATTACGACAACAAGATTGTAAAAAAGTTCCTCTATGCAACAATCCTTTTTGCTGCAGTAGGAATGGCCGTAGGGCTTTTACTCGCATTTTTATTTCTCTTTCCCAACCTGACCGATGGCATTTCATGGCTGAGTTTCGGAAGGTTACGCCCATTGCATACCAATGCCGTGATTTTTGCCTTTGTGGGCAACGCCATGTTTGCCGGGGTATACTACTCCATGCAACGGTTGCTGAAAGCCAGGATGTTCAGTGATTTCCTGAGCAACCTGCATTTTTGGGGATGGCAGCTTATTATTGTGGCTGCAGCAGTTTCCCTTCCGTTGGGTTATACCTCATCAAAAGAATACGCAGAACTGGAATGGCCAATCGATATTGCAATAGCGCTGATTTGGGTAGTTTTCGGCATCAATATGATTGGCACCATTCTGCGCAGACGTGAAAGGCATTTGTATGTTGCCATCTGGTTCTACATAGCCACTTTCGTCACCGTAGCGGTGCTACATATTTTCAATAGCATTGAGCTTCCGGTTTCGGCCATGAAAAGCTACTCTGTTTATGCCGGCGTGCAGGATGCCCTGGTACAATGGTGGTATGGGCACAATGCCGTGGCGTTTTTCCTGACCACGCCGTTTTTAGGGCTGATGTATTATTTCGTGCCCAAGGCGGCCAACCGTCCGGTGTATTCGTATAGGTTGTCTATCGTACACTTCTGGTCGTTGATTTTTATCTACATCTGGGCCGGACCTCACCACCTGTTGTATTCAGCCCTGCCCAACTGGGCACAAAACTTAGGGGTCGTATTTTCGGTCATGCTGATTGCCCCATCCTGGGGAGGTATGATTAACGGATTGCTGACCCTTCGTGGCGTATGGGACAAAGTACGGGTTGAGCCGGTGCTTAAATTCTTTGTGGTGGCCATCACTGCTTATGGTATGGCAACTTTTGAAGGCCCGATGCTGTCCCTTAAAAACGTGAACGGAATCGCCCACTTTACCGATTGGATTGTGGCCCACGTGCACGTAGGTGCGATGGGATGGAACGGTTTTATGGCCTTCGGTATGATTTATTGGCTGGTCCCCAGAATGACAAAAGGCCAACTGTATTCAACCAAACTGGCCAACGTACACTTCTGGATTGGCACCTTGGGAATCATCATCTATACCCTGCCACTTTATGTTGCCGGATTTACACAGGCGTCGATGTGGAAACAATTCAACCCCGACGTAACACTTATGTATGGTAACTTCCTTGAAACCGTAAACCAGATTATCCCGATGTATTGGATGCGCGCCATTGGTGGTACCATGTATATCTTAGGATTGTTCGTACTGATTTACAACATCTATAAAACCATCAGGGTTAATGCTGCCATTGAAGATGAATTGGCCGAAGCCCCAGCCTTGGTCAACATTTCAAAAAACCGTGTAAAAGGCGAAAAATTCCACCCATGGCTCGAAAGAAGGCCTATCCAATTGACTTTGTTGGCTACCTTAGCCATACTGATTGGGGGCATCATCCAGATTGTACCGACCATTATGGTGAAATCAAACATCCCGACCATTGCCAGCGTCAAACCCTATACCCCTATGGAATTGGAAGGACGTGATTTGTACATCCGTGAAGGCTGCGTGGGCTGTCACTCCCAAATGGTAAGGCCGTTCCGAAGTGAAGTGGAACGTTACGGACCGCAATCAAAAGCAGGTGAATTTGTGTATGACCACCCCTTTTTATGGGGTTCCAAAAGAACCGGCCCCGATTTGCTCAGGGTAGGCCAGAAATACAATGACAACTGGCACTTCAACCACCTTTGGGATCCACAAAGCACCTCTGCCGGATCGATTATGCCGGGTTACAAATGGCTTTTCGACAACAAAGAAATGGATTACTCCAATATTGAAGGTAAAATGAAAGCGATGAAAACATTGGGTGTACCCTATTCTGACGAACAAATCGCGTCAGCCAAAGCGGCTATACTTGCCCAAGGTATGCAGATTGAGAAAAACCTTTACACCGACCCTGACTTTGTAAAAAGTTATGAAGACAGCAAAAAAGCGGCGGCTGCCAAAGGCGAAAAATTCGTACCGATGCACCAACGTGAAGTGGTAGCGCTCATCGCCTACCTGCAACGTCTGGGAACCGACATCAAAGTGAAAGACAACCTTAAAAAATAAAACCATGTTCGAACAAATCAAACACAATATGGAAACCATAGCAGGTGTGGATATCTATCCGATCCTGTCCCTGCTGATTTTCTTCATCTTTTTTGTAGTGCTGACCATTTGGGTACTGTCTTACAAAAAAGAGAAAATACAGGAACTCAGCAACCTTCCCCTAAACGATAATTTCAAAAACCAGAAACGATGAAAAAGTTATTCCCCATGTATCTCCGGATACTCGTCGTATTTTTCGTATTCTTCGGACTCTTGGAGTTTTTTATAGACTCCGGTGACCGCCCGGCCTTTGTACGCTATCCGATTATCGTCTTGGTATTGGCCATCTTCCTGGTCTTTCTGATTGCGGTCGAATATGTGGTAAGCGCCACCAACAACATGATTCACCTGCTTACCCCTGAAGACAAACGGGCTGCGATTTTGGCTGCCGAATCTGTACCGATGCGGGAAAGGAAATGGTATAAAAACCTAATGAAAAGCCTTACCCGCTCAGAACCGGTTGAAAACAACGAACTGGTACTGCTCGACCACAATTATGACGGCATCAGGGAGCTCGACAACAACCTGCCGCCCTGGTGGCTGTACCTTTTCTATGGTTGCATCGTGTTTGCCGCTGTATACCTTGTAAGATATGAAATACTCGGTGGCGATAACCCGGAAATGGAATTGCGCAAGGAAATGCTTCAGGCCAAAGCCGATTTGGAGGAGTACAAAAAAACGGCCCCAGACCAAATGGATGAGAAAAAAGTAACCCAGCTTACTGATGCGCCTGCACTGGCTTTGGGTAAATCAATATTTGAAACCAATTGTGCTGCCTGTCACCGTGCCGATGGTGGTGGACAAATCGGGCCTAACCTTACAGACGACCATTGGATTTTCGGAGGCGACATCAAAAACCTCTTCCATACCATCACCAACGGAGGCCGTGACGGAAAAGGCATGGTAGCCTGGAAAGGCACCCTCAAACCCACCCAAATACAACAGGTAGCCAGCTATATCTTGTCTTTGCAGGGTACGAATCCGAAAGACCCCAAAGCAGCTGAAGGCGATTTGTATGTAAGGGAAACCGAAAAAGAGGCTGCAGATACAGTAGCCACAAAAAAATAACAAACCATGGATTACCATCCGGAGCAGGAATCATTCAGGGACAGCCTCAGCACCATCAGCGGGGAAGGGAAACGCAAGTTCCTTTTTCCTAAAAAGCCCAAAGGGAAGTTTTACAACTACCGCAAGTATGTGAGCTACGTTTTGTTGCTGATACTTGTAGCCAACCCTTTCGTCAAGGTCAACGGCAACCAGTTCATGATGTTCAACGTGCTCGAAAGACGGTTCAATATTTTCGGATTCCCTTTCTGGCCACAGGATTTTTACCTCTTCGTATTGGTCATGATTATCATGGTGGTATTTGTCATCCTGTTTACGGTGGTTTTCGGACGGCTCTTCTGCGGATGGATCTGCCCCCAGACCATTTTCCTGGAAATGGTGTTCCGCCGGATTGAATACTGGATAGACGGTGACCGCGGGGCACAGATGCGGCTCGACAAACAGGAATGGAACGGGGAGAAAATAAGGAAACGCGCCTTGAAATGGTCGGTATTCTTCGTCATCTCCTTCCTGATTGCCAATGTGTTCCTGGCCTATGTGATTGGCAGTGATGCCCTGTTCCTCATGATTGAGGAAGGACCGAAACAGCAAGCGGGAAATTTTATCGCCTTGTTGATTTTTACCGGAGTTTTTTATTTTGTGTTTGCCTGGTTCCGCGAACAGGTTTGCCTGATTGTCTGCCCTTACGGAAGATTACAGGGCGTGTTGCTCGACAACAAATCGATTAATGTAGCCTATGACTTCGTGAGGGGTGAAAAAGAAACCGGACGCGCCAAATTCAACAAAAAAGAAGACCGCGCCGCCACCGGAAAAGGCGATTGTATCGATTGCCTGCAGTGTGTACATGTCTGCCCTACCGGAATTGACATCCGCAACGGAACCCAACTGGAATGTACCAATTGTACGGCCTGCATCGATGAATGTGACACCATCATGAAAAGTGTCGGCTTGCCCAAAGGACTCATACGGTATGCCTCTGAAGATGAAATCGAAAAGAAAGCCCCGTTTAAATTTACACTCCGGATGAAAGGCTACACCGCCGTTTTGCTCATCCTGATCGGGATACTCGCCGGGTTGCTCTTTGTCAGGAGCAATGTGGAAGCGACCTTTCTGCGCGTGCCGGGGCAACTGTTCCAGCACAAGGGCGATAACATCAGTAATGTATATACCTTCAGGCTTGTCAATAAAACAGCTGAAGATTATAAAAATGTTCATTTTGAACTGCTTTCCATCAAAGGAAAAATAATCACGGTCGGAAAAGACAACATTACGGTTCCGAAAGAAGGCTTGGTACAAGGAACTGTTTTTATAGAAATCAACCAATTCCTGCTCAATGACGACAAGACCAAAATAAGAATTGGCGTGTATTCGGGCAAGAAAAAGCTTCAGGTGACCAAAACGAATTTTTTATCACCACGCTCATTCAATTAAAAAAAAAATTATGAAACTCAATTGGGGAACATCAATCGTTATTGCCTTCGCACTCTTCATGTCATTCATACTGTACTTTGTGTGCAGGGTGCAGGGCAATCCGAAATATGACAACGAACTGGTAGTCGAAGAATATTACAAGAAAGATTCGCACTACAGCGAAGAAATGGTCAAGGAAGAAAATGTTTTGGAAATGGCCGGAAAGCCTTCCATCACCTTGGAGGCAGATGGCATCAAAATCAGTTTTCCGCCAGAAACCCCTTCAGAAAATATTACAGGTGAAGTGTCCTTATACAGGCCGTCTGCCAAAAAGCTGGATTTTACTGTACCGCTCAAATTATCCGGCAAGTCAATGCTCATACCTAAAAACGACTTGGTAGCCGGCCGATGGGACACCACACTTTCCTGGACCTGCAATGGCAAGGAATACGTAATGAAAAAACAAATCTATCTGGACTGATGATGTTACTGGCAGCATTTTTCCTGGGCCTTATCAGCAGCCTGCACTGTGTAGCCATGTGTGGGCCCATTGCCATGATGCTTCCGGTAGCCAGACAAAATCCTGAAAAAAAAGCCCTGCAGATTATCGTGTACCACTTGGGAAGGTTAGTGTCTTATGGTGCGCTCGGTTTTGTGTTCGGGCTTTTTGGCCGGGGTTTATACTTGGCCGGAATCCAGCAACAGCTCTCCATAGTTGCCGGCCTTACCATTATCGTGATGGTGGTATTCCCTAAAAAATATTTTGCCGGACAAGGCCTCTCAAGACCGGTTTTCAGCTTCGTTTCAACAGTAAAATCGTCTATGGGAAGCCAATTGAAAAAAAAGTCCTTCCCTTCCTTTTTCCTGATCGGATTACTCAATGGTTTACTGCCTTGTGCCATGGTCTATTCGGCCATTTTTGGGGCGCTGGCCATGCAGGATGTGTTCATGGGCACCGCTTTTATGGCCCTCTTCGGATTGGGCACCGTACCGATGATGGCGGGCATGACCTACCTCTACAGCCTGATTACCCTTCCGGTACGCAACAAAATACAAAAAATCATCCCGTATACGATGTCTATTATCGGGGTGCTTTTCATCCTGAGGGGATTGTCGTTAGATATTGCCCACATCTCCCCGTCAGCCATGAACTTATTTGTCCAGGCACAGCCACACTGCAGGTAAAAATTTTTTAACTTTAAAGGGAATAAATTACACCGTCATTGAAAACAATTGGGTTTCGGGACGGTTTCTTTTCAGGCGCAGGTCAAATGCCATGCACACATTCCTGACGAATGGCCTGCCTTCCGGGGTAATCCGCAAGCCGTTGGCGGTGATTTCCACCAATCCGTCGGCCACCATACCTTGCAGGCTCAGCAGTATTTCAGGGATTTCATTGTAATAAAAAGGGCCATCTTCCCAAACCGTTTCCAAACGGCAGGTCAAATCGAGGATGTGTTTGCGGATGACCAAATCTTCCTCGGTCAACCCGTGTCCTTTGGCCAATGGAAGTGCCTCCCATTCGAGCATTTGGTAATAATCTTCGAGGTTTTTGACATTCTGGGCAAAGCCATACCAACTGTCACTGATGGCAGAAATACCCAGACCTACCATGAGTTTGGTTTGGGTGGTGGTATATCCCATAAAGTTCCGGTGCAGGCTGCCATTTCGGGCGGCAGTAAAAAGGCTGTCGGTTTTCAGGGCGAAATGATCCATCCCGATTTCCTGGTAACCATTTGCTTCGAGCAGGGCTTTACCCGTTTCATAAAGCAGGCGTTTTTCGGCATCTTTCGGAAGATCGGCTTCATCAAAACCACGTTGTCCGTTGCCCTTGATCCAGGGCACATGGGCGTAACTGTAAAATGCAATGCGGTCCGGAAGTAAACTTACGGTTTTGGAGATGGTGTCGGTAATGCTTTCCAGGCTTTGGAAAGGCAGGCCGAAAACCAAATCGTGACCGATTGAAGTATAGCCGATTGCTTTGGCTGCCGACGTCACCTGGGCCACATTTTCAAAAGGTTGGATGCGGTGGATGGCCAACTGGACCTTTTCGGAATAATCCTGTACACCGAAACTCACCCGTCGGAAACCCAAATCGTATAATTTTTGCAGGTGGGCTTCAGTGGTATTGTTCGGATGGCCTTCAAAACCCATTTCGCAGTCTTCGGCCTTGATGGCATAAGACAGTATCCCGTTGATTAAGTGTTCGAGGTTGGCCGCAGAAAAAAAAGTCGGTGTTCCACCACCCAAGTGCAATTCTTTCAGGATGGGTTTTTCATCAAACAGTTGGCAATACAACCGCCATTCCTTGATCAGGGCGTTGATGTAGGGTCCTTCCACCGCATGGTTTTTGGTAATCCGTTTCGAACAACCGCAAAACGTACACATGCTTTCACAAAAAGGCAGGTGGATGTACAAGCTGACCGTGCCGTCATTTTCGTTAAATGATTTTCTTACGCCTTCCATCCATTGGCCGGACGGAAAATCATTGTCCCAGTAAGGTACCGTTGGGTAACTCGTATATCGTGGCCCGGGAACGTTGTATTTTTTGATTAGTGAATGGCTCATGGCTGTAATTTTCCGCTAAGTTATAACCCTGTCGGAACAGTAAAAATGACTGTGGTCATAAAGCGAAGCAGTTGGTTCTATTTCCCTTATTATTTGTATGCATTTATTTGTTTCCTATCAGAAAATGAGGGGCTCCTTTGTTTCCTGATTCTGTTTAATTTTTTTACCTTTGGCGTATAGGCTTTTTAAATGAAAAATTCCGAACTGTTACACGATATTGTCCAGAATGCCATTGACGGCATCATCTCAATCAATGCCAACGGAATTGTGGAAAGCATCAACCCATCGGCCTGCAAATTGTTTGGCTACCTTCCTGAGGAAGTTTGCGGAAACAACATTTCCATGCTTATGCCGATGCCCGACCAATTACAGCATGACCATTATATGCGCAGGTACCATGTGACCCACAAACCAAGAATTATTGGTATCGGACGTGAAGTAAAGGGGCTTCGCAGGGACGGAACTACTTTTCCGCTGCGTTTGGGGGTAAGCGAGGTAAAATACAACGACGAAACTTTTTATGTGGGGTTCATCCATGACCTTACCCAACAAAAGGAAGTGGAAGAACGCCTGAAGGATTATACACTGCACCTGGAAGAATTGGTCGAGGTACGAACCCAGTCACTCAACGAAACCATTCTGGCCCTGGAAAGCGCTAAAGAACAAATCAGCCATTCGCTCGAAAGTGAAAAAGAGCTCAACCAACTCAAAAGCAGGTTCATTTCGATGGCTTCGCACGAGTTCAGAACACCCTTGAGTACCATCCAGCTTTCAGCCTCCATCATAGACAAATATGCCGAACCTGCCGGGATGAAGGAAATTTCGAAGCATGTAGGCAAAATCAAGTCCTCTGTAACCGGGCTGACGGCCATCCTGAACAATTTCCTCCAGATCGAAAAACTCGAAAGTGGCAAGGTGGAAGCCGATTTTTCACACTTTGACCTTCAGGAACTGGCCCTGGACATTACCGAAGAAATGCAATCACTGGCCAAAGTAAACCAGCAAATCAATTACCGGAACCTTACCGACCATACCGAAGTAAACCTCGATAAAAACCTCATCAAAAACTGCATCATCAACCTGATTATCAATGCCATTAAATATTCGGGTGACGAGGCACTCATAGAATTCCATACCGAAATCACCAACAAGCATTGTATCATTTCGGTAAAAGACAACGGAATTGGCATCCCGGAAGAAGACCAGAAATACCTTTTCGGCGCATTTTTCAGGGCGCACAACACCGGAAGCATACTCGGCACCGGCTTGGGGCTCAACATCGTGGCCCGGCATGTCGAACTGATGCACGGTACAGTCACTTTTGAAAGCAACCCCGAAAACGGCACATTATTTACCCTTACATTTCCTGCAACATGACAAAAATATTGATCATAGAAGACAACAACGACATCCGTGAAAACGTAACTGAAATCCTTCAATTGGGGGGCTATGAAGTTTATGAGGCCGACAACGGAAAAACCGGAACCGAATTGGCCATCAAAAACCTCCCAGACCTTATATTGTGTGACATCATGATGGATGACCTCGATGGTTATGGGGTACTGCACCTGCTCAGTAAACATGAAGCGACCAAAACGATTCCGTTTATATTCATGACCGCAAAATCAGAACGGGCCGACATCCGCAAAGGGATGGAACTCGGTGCCGATGATTACCTGACCAAGCCCTTTGACGACACCGAATTGCTCAACGCCATTGAAACCCGCTTGAAAAAGAAGGTAATCCAACAGGAATATTACAGCAAATCAATCGAAAAACTCAACCATATTGTCGCTGCCAAAGACGGCCTGAACGAATTGAAACTGGCTTTGGAGGAAAGAAAAATCAGGTCATTCAAAAAACACCAACCCGTGTATTATGAAGGCGACCGTGCCGGTGGAATATGGGTGATACTGGAAGGGAAAATAAAAACCACCAAAATGGCTGAAGACGGCCGGGAACTGATGACGGGCATGTTTGAAAATGATGATTTTTTGGGTATCAACACCCTATTTTCGAATGAAACCTACAATGAAACCGCCATTGCCGTAGAAGACAGCCAGCTTTCGAATTTTCCGAAAGAGCAGTTTGAGAAATTCATCAGCCTCTACCCTGATGTCGCAGAAAAGTTTATTGGAATACTTTCCAACCAGGTAAGACAACAGGAAGAACAATTAATCCAGCTCGCCTACCAATCGGTCAGGAAACGGATTGCCGAAGCCTTACTGCGTTTACACAAACTCGAAAACAATACCAATATCAGCGTCAGCCGGATTGACCTGGCCGCCATGTCTGGTACCGCTCCCGAAACCGTAAGCCGTACGCTGAGTGATTTCAAGGACGAAGGCTATATTGAAAAGAAAGGCAGTGCCATCAACCTTCTTGACCCCAAAAAATTGGAAAGACTGAAGAATTAAAGAAATCTAATCTGATGGGGTATCGTTAAAATCCTGTAAACCCAACTGATTGACTTTTTTATCGACCCGTTGCCAAACCGCATGGTTGAGTTTTGTGGTGTCTACATCGGCTGTATAATCGAGAAACGGTAATAGTTTTTTCCGCTCCACGATGCGTTCTTTATAACCAAAAGCAAACCAGTCTCCACGCATTTGGAATTCGATGGTTTTCCATTGGCTTTCCCTGTTGGTATACAATACGGTCTGTGTTTTCCAATCGCCACCCCAGGTTAGGTAGGCTTTCAGCAGGCAGATGCCCACCACCACTACAAATATGAGTTCCCTTTTCCTGACGGCCTTATACCCGAACAAGATCCATCCAATCCAGAAAGAAAACAGCGAGGCGGCAATGATATAAAGTGCCAGCCTCATGTAAAAATTATTGATTTCAACAGGGGTAAATCTTTCTGCGGCGAGTGTGGCTGCGGCCAATACGAAAATAACAAACCATCCGAAAAAGCCGATGTGTTGGATTTTGTAAAGTATACCGGGCTTTTTTGTTTTTTTGGGAATCATTATTTCTTTTGTTTTTTATAACCGTCTTCCGATGGTGAGGAAGTTTTCGATTTCCTTTACCCCATTTACATTGCGTACCAGACGGGTGACGAGGTTTTTTTGTTCGGTATTGGTCACGTTGCCTTTGAGCACCACCCTTGGGCCTATGATTTCAATTTTTATGTCTGTCGTAATGGATTCGTCTCCGTAAATGGCGGCAAATACATCTTTTTCATCAATTACCGGCTCTGGGGTGATTGGGATGGAGATGTTGTTTTCGATTTCTATAATACCATCGACATACATGATGCATTCCTTGGCCAGGTCTTTCTGGTATTTCCATTTGAGGGTGCCTTCAAGCCAAACCTTACCATTCTTGACGATTACCTTGATGTCTTTGTGCGAATTGCCGAAATTTTTGCTGAATTTATCAATAATTGCAGCCATTATATCACTGTCGTTGTAATTTCCGGATTCCTCCAACAGGATGTTGATGGCTTCGTTAACCCGTTTTACCCCTTGTACTTCCTTGGCTATTTTACGGGCCAGTTCTTTTTTGTAATACTTGTCGGTATACCCTGTCAACAACGCTTCCCCTGCATAAACCATCACCTCTATTGTGGTACCGTTAAGCATGGTATTGGAAGCTAAAGCCTTTTCTATTTGCTGTTTTATGATGGCATCCGTTTGCATTTTATACTAAATATTTAATGTACAAAAATCCTTCAACTGTCTTCAAAATAAAATGACAACGGTCATTTTCGGAATTGATTTAAGGCATTCCCTTACAAAATACCAAAACTGTCATTTTTATACTTTATCAAAATGACGACCGTCACATTTAAAAATGACTTTCGTCATATTTTTAACAAAACCGTTTGGACACTTTTGATGATTACAATGGCATTTCAACAGTATTCGCTTAAAATTCAAGGACATGAAAAAAATAGTGGTAGCCATCGATTTTTCGATGGATTCAAGAAAAACAATACGGTTTGCGATACAATTGGCTTCCCAAATCAATGCAGAGTTGGTTTTTTTTCATGTGGTGGGCATCCTGCCCATTTCAGATATTACAGATTACAATTATTTTGCAAAAGCCCGAATTGACAATTTACAGCATACAGAAGAACAATTGGCACGGCTGATCAGGACAGTCCATCCTGATACATCCCCAACAAGCATCCCCTACCGCTGCGTATGTGAACCGGGAGAAGAATTCAGCAGTAAAATCATTGATTTTGCCAAAAGGGAAAAGGCCCATTTTATTTGTACTTCCGCTGGGGGTAACGGTTTGATGTCAAAATTATTTGGCAGCGTGGCCACCCACCTCATCACTTCTTCCCCTATACCGGTGTGGGTGGTTCCGAAAAAATACCATACCCGGGTTATGGGCTCAATTTGTTATGCGTCTGACATGATTGATCTGGATAACGAAATGCCGCAAGTAGCTACACTGGCAACCGAGCTTAATGCCAAGGTGAATGTCATCCATATCAACTATGAAGTATTACTGAAAGAATACCGGGATAAATGGAGTGGCATGGCAAAAAAATACGAAACCCAGGACATCAAATTCCAGTATAAGAAACTGAACACCTTATTCCCCTTGAATGCCTATATAAAAAAAGCAATCGGTTCATTGAAACCCTCTGTCATCATCCTGTTTACCAATCAGGAAAAATCATGGTATGAGCGTTTGTTCATTTCGGGTAAGGCAGCAGAATTTTCATTTACATCAAAAATACCCCTGCTCATTTACCGCAAAAACAATCCCTGAATATCTTCTTCAATAAAACCCTACCCCATAAAAAAAGGCAATCTTACGATTGCCTTTTTGGTTGTATAATTTTTTGTATCACGGCTGGAGTGCAAATATAAAACTATTGGCATTAGACTCCCACAATGAATAATCTGCAGGATCAACATTCCCATCTCCATTGAGGTCAGTGGCAAATGATCCGAAAGCAAAATTATTGGCATCTGTTTCCCAAAGTGAATAATCTGAAGCGTCAATCAAACCATCCTGATCGGTGTCGCCACTGTAAAATGCCCATACATTTGGCTCCACCAATGTCATATTAGACCCAAAAGCTTTGGTGGCCAGATCAGTAAAATCATAAACAGGCGTAGCAGCACTGATTACCAAGGGCGAAGCGCTCCAGGTCTGGATGCTGTTGCGGTGTCTGATGGTCAGGTAATAAGACTCACTCAAGGCAACAGGAAAGGTCACTGTCACCAACCCATTGGTTTGCAGGGTACCCGAACTGGTAGCTGCCAATGCCATATTGGCTGGGTTGCGCAATTCAAAAATTACGGTATCTACATCGGTGGTGATGGCCCCGGTTCCTTGGTTTACTTTGACCGAACGCATGGCGTGGGTATCTGTATCATAAAACCCTTCAATATACATTCTTACTGTCAGTACTGTGGTGGTCCCTAAAGTCGTTACGTTTACAGTATTGCTGTTCACGGATACATTTCCGGCGGCATCTTTCGCTTTTACGGTAAAGG
>CAZXRX010000009.1:22869-28604 GCA_964642945.1 uncultured Flavobacterium sp.
TCACGGATACATTTCCGGCGGCATCTTTCGCTTTTACGGTAAAGGAATACGAAGTAGATGGTAGCAATCCGGTCACGTTGAATGTCGTAGCAGTAGTAGTCGTACCAATCAAAATGCCTCCCTGATATACCTCATAGCCGGTAACCCCAACATTATCTGTAGCACCAGACCAAGACAAATTGGTGGTATTAATGGTCGTTCCAGAAGCGGTAAGCGTGGGCGCAGTTGGTGGCGTGGTGTCTGCCAAAGTCGTTACGTTTACGGTATTGCTGTTCACGGATACATTTCCGGCGGCATCTTTCGCTTTTACGGTAAAGGAATACGAAGTAGATGGTAGCAATCCGGTCACGTTGAAAGTAGTCGCTGTAGTGGTACTTCCAATCAAAACCCCGGCACGATAGACATCGTAAGCGGTAACACCAACATTGTCTGTAGCGCCAGACCACGATAAATTGGTGGAATTGATGGTCGTTCCCGAAGCAGTAAGCGTTGGGGCAGTTGGGGCCGTAGTGTCAGCAACAATCGAAAAATTGGTGTTGGAGATATCAAAAAAGATGTGGCTGGCTCCTTTAACCATAATACGGTTCGTGGTTCCTATATTGGCAGGAACCGTAATACTTTGGGTTCCATCATTGGCCGTGGCCGACAAAAGGGTAATTGGATAGGTAAGCCCGCCATCGGTTGATAAAAGAATATCTACATTGGCACAATTGACTCCATTTGCTGTAGTTCCGGCTACATTCCAGGTAACGGTTTGTGTGGAACCTGCAGTCCAGGAAACGGCGGTATTGGGTGCACTTACCACAAACGGACCGGCAGCAGCAGTTACCGTCACTACCATATCGGTAAATTGGGTCTGTCCTACTTTGATGGGTGCCGTGGAACTGTATGGGCAATTGTCCCTTACGGTCAACCTGAAGTTCAAGGTTCTGGCAACCGAACTCAAGGCTTCAGACAACATACCTGCGTCACCCCCAACCTGACTGGTGGTAGCTGAATTGGCAATGACGGAAGACAGTTTAGGGAAATAGCGCGAAGGTGAAGCCGTGGCGGGCCAAGAGATAAAATTAGGCCCTATGGTTTTCGTTGTAGAGGCATTACTCGCCGCACCGGTAGAGGTACCAGCATCATCATTTTGTTCCCAGCAATAGGTAAGCACATCACCAGGGTTGCTGTCTGTGGCAGAACCTGTAAGTACAAACGGAGTGGTAATCGGTATGGTGTAGTTGGGAACAGTATTGACCACCGGAGTCGCATTGGTACCACTCAATGAAGTAGTAACCGGACAGGTTTTTGTAGCTAAATTGGACTGAATTTGTGCGATCGTGGCTTCATGATAGATGTCTATGGAATGGGGTGCCACATCTTGGGGCGTAATTCCGGCATAGCCCATAATGGTAACTCCCGAACCTACTTCCTTGTTCACACCGGTACCTTCACTGATATGCGAATAGGTATGGTTTCCGCCCAATTGATGGCCTATTTCATGCACCACATAGTCGATGTCAAAATTATCCCCCTGTGGGATTCCGTCGGCTGGTGAGGTAATTCCCCTCCCTTTGGTTGAGCCTGTACCGGCGGCAATACCATTTACACAAACACAGCCAATGCAGCCTGCGTTTCCGCCGCCTCCTGAAGCCCCAAACATGTGCCCGATATCATAGGCAGCATTGTTGGCAGCCAAGGTAGTACCTACTCCGGTCAGGGTGGTATTGAGTGCTTGCTGCAATTGGGTATTCCATTGGCTTAGCGTGGTAGAATACGGATCGGTAGCCGGGTTGAAATAAATTACATTAGTCGAACTGGCAACCAGGTTCAGGTGCAAGGCCAAATCTTTTTCATACACCCCGTTGCAGCGTGTCAAAGTAGCATTGAAAGCAGCCAGTACCAAGGCAATATCTGCTGGTGTCCCGGCTGTCGATGCACCAAAAAAGTTGGCATATTCCCCATTACAGGATTGGGCCAAACGCATGGTTTTGAGCTGTCCGGCGCTGGAAAGTGTGGTCACTGCGGGTGCCTTTGAAGTCACATCGGTTACCATACTTTGCTCATCTGTAGAACAAGTCCAGGGCAAGGCTCCTTTTTGTCTTTGTGATTTGAACACCGCATAAATGGTATGGTCTTGTGAAAAAGGTTCGATGAATTCGTTGGCTTTATCGGTTCTGAAAACCATCGTTTGTATGCCTTGTGGGGAAAGACTCAACTTGAGTGTAGCATATTTGTCTGTAATTCCTTTTCCGGAAAAAGCCCTGATTTGCGGATAACGTGCCTGCAAATCGGGTTCAAAGTTGGAAGCTTCATACACTTCAAATTGCTCGATGCCGCCATCCGCATTGGGTAAGGAAATAATAGTGCCGTGCTTGGACTGATTGTTAACAACAGTAAACAATTCTGCTCTTAAGGGCTCAATGTTCAACTGGAATAATTGATAAGATTTAGGAAATGACATGCGGGCAACGCCTTTGTCTTTTAGCATGCCGCTCTTTTCAGAAGTGGGCGACCAAAATTTATCTGCCTGCGCAAATGATAAGGTTGTAAAGGTTAAAATTACAACCAGGAGTACATATTTTTTCATAATATTAGGTTGGTTAAGGTAGGTCAAATGTATAATAATTCTCTAAATATCAAAATTTTAATAAAAAAAAAGACAGTAAATACCAAGTCAAAAAATGTATAAAATAAATGTTTTTGGGGTATGCTAAAAATGACTTTTGTCACATTTTGTTTGTATTTTTGATTCAGCATACAACGGGAGAATTAAACTGAAACCTTTTTCTTTGAACAATTACCTTATTTACCTGGCTTTCGGAAAAGAGGAATACCTCCAGGAAACGCTGTACTCCTTGCTTACGTTTTATAAGTTTCATCAACCAACAGACAACCTATCAGTCATTGTTTATACTCACAAGCCTGAATATTTCACGAAAATAATTCCCAAAGGCATTATATACCATCAGCTTGAGCCCCAAACCATCCTGCAATGGAAAGGCCCACATGATTATATTTACAGATTAAAAACCAAAGTATTGCAGGACATTTGCAGTAAATACCAAGGCAATTTCCTTTTTGTCGATACCGATACCGTTTTCCTGAAAAGCATTGCCCCACTGTTTGCCGAAATTGCATCCGGCGAACTCCTGCTCGACACCTGTGAAGGCAGACTCAGCGACAACAAAGGCGGCATTGCAGCCAAAACCAAACGTTTTTTGGCCAAACAAAATACTTTTACCATTCCATCAGACAAAAACCCAATCCGGATTGATCAGGATTTTGTGGCCTGGAATTCGGGCACCATAGGCTTTACCAACAACATCGCACCTACTTTCGTCAAAGTGGAAGAACTGATGGACGAATTGTATGGCAAAAGCAAATTGTTTATGATGGAACAATTGGCGCTCAGTTATTATTTCCAGCAACTGAAACAACCCAAAGCGACCAACGCCTTCATCCATCATTATTGGGATTTCAAGGAATTCCGACCCGTATTGGCCCATTTCTTTAGTCACCATAAAGGGAAAAACTGGGCAGAATTGGTTGCGTTGGCAGACCGAATCAATCCGCAAATGATGGCCGTAGACAAAAGGAAATACAAAAAAATGTCCTTCCTGCAAAAGCAATGGCAAAAACTCCGCACCGGGAAAAAGTGGAAAATCCCACACTACCAACTCGATTGATTGACGGATAAATTCCGTTATACAACATCAAAAATAAATTCAATTCCATTAACTTTGCCAGACCAATTTTTTACAGACATGAACGAATTACGCCACACCATTGAGCAAGCATGGGAAAACCGCGCTTTATTACAGGAAACCACCACAACACAAGCCATCAGGGAAGTGATTGCCTTGCTTGATGCAGGAACCTTACGTGTAGCCGAACCTACCACTGAGGGTTGGCAGGTAAACGAATGGGTTAAAAAAGCGGTGGTGATGTACTTCCCTATCCAGAAAATGGAAACCTGGGAAGCCGGGATTTTCGAATACCACGACAAAATGCTGCTCAAAACCGGCTATGCCGAAAAAGGCATCCGTGTAGTGCCACCGGCAACAGCAAGATATGGTGCGTACATTTCAAAAGGCGTGATCCTGATGCCGAGTTATGTCAATATCGGTGCTTATGTCGATGAAGGTACGATGGTAGATACCTGGGCCACCGTAGGAAGCTGTGCCCAGATTGGCAAAGACGTCCATTTGAGTGGTGGTGTCGGCATTGGCGGGGTACTTGAGCCTTTGCAGGCCGCCCCGGTCATCATTGAAGATGGCGCATTTATCGGTTCGCGCTGTATAGTTGTTGAAGGTGTCCGTGTAGGCAAGGAAGCGGTTTTGGGTGCCAATGTGTGCCTCACTGCTTCTACGAAAATAATCGATGTGACGGGAGAAACGCCTGTAGAAAGAAAAGGCTATGTACCGGAGCGTTCCGTGGTGATTCCGGGGAGTTATACCAAAAAATTTGCCGCCGGCGAATACCAGGTGCCTTGTGCCCTGATTATCGGCACACGCAAACCGTCGACAGATTTGAAAACCTCATTGAATGAGGCCCTGCGCGAGTACGATGTAGCTGTTTAATTTTTTCTGAACACTGAATTTTTAAACCTTCCGCCCCACTTTCCGTTTGAGGTATTTTTTACGGTTGATTTTGCGCTTGAACTGGCTCGACTTCTCCAGTAAAATGGAATGCAGTTCCGCTTCAGGCTGTTGGCTCAATGCCGCATATTTTTTGGCGACCACTTGTATCATTTGTTTCGACAACCACATTTTCTTGAAATTGTCCATGCGCTGTTCGGTAGAAAGATCTTCGAATTTCATGCGGTTCAGGTCGACCAGGTAAAAATCATAAAGGCCGTTTTCTTTTTTTACAATCAAGGTGTTACCGGGTGAGTGATCGAGAAAATTGACCTTGGCTTCGTGCATTTTGAAAGTGAAGGCCGTGAATTGCTCCAAAATGTTATTGCGATCGGGAAATTTCGGGTTATGGATGAGCTCCCGGATGGTAAAATCATAATCAATCTGGTGGCAGATGTAGAAACTTTTACCCAACAAACCCAGTGCGCTTCTTTCTTCAGTGAACGCCACCGGAAAAGGGGTCGGGATGCCATTTTTCAGTAAATAGTTGGCATAATCGTAAGAACGTTGGGCCTTGCTGTTCCTGAAAAAAGAATACACCACCGACTTGACAAAACCAGGTTTTTTGAAGAACTTCATACTGACCTTTTCACTGCCCAGAAAATTGGTCTTGATGGTATTGCGTGACCCTTTGACCACCAAATTACCTTCCCCAAAAAAAGTGGCAACCAATTTAACGATTTCAGCCTTTTGGTTTTGGTACTTCGGATGGATGGTGATTCTCACAATAGTAAATTATAGTTGGGTAAAAGTATAAAAAAATGTACTTTGCACCAATAATAAGTTGTATGAAGAAGATTTTGATTATCCAGAACAAACGCATCGGCGACGTGCTCATCAGTTCGGTGATTGCCAACAATTTCAAGAAGAAATACCCAAAGAGCGAAATCCACCTGATGGCCTATGAATTTACCCACGGCGTTATCGAAAACAATCCGAATATCGACCAAATCATCTCCATCAACGAAAAGGAACTCAAGCAAATCCCGAACCTGGTCAAGACCATCCAGAATGTCAGGAAAGAAAAATACGACATCATTTTTGACCCCTATTCCAAACTGCAAAGCCGGCTGATCTGTAAATTTGGTGGGGCCAAACAAACCATCGGGC
>CAZXRX010000009.1:28614-57234 GCA_964642945.1 uncultured Flavobacterium sp.
AAAAAATAGGCAACTTGGGCTATTATACCCATCCGGTAGGCATCCTGAAGAAAAAAACACACATAGCAGGCAAAGCCATCGAAGACCGGATTCATTTGCTGCAACAGGCCGGAACCTTTGAAAACATTGATTACGAACCGAAAATTTTCCTGACCGAAGCCGAAAAGCAATTCCGTGTTCCGGAAAAATACCAATCGAAAAAAATCATCATGCTGGGCATTTTGGGCAGTACGCCCCAAAAATCGATGCCTTACGAATATGTCGCGCAACTGGTAGATTATATTGCAGACACTTTTGACTGCTTTCTGCTGTTCAATTACGCACCCAACCAAAAAGCGGAGGCCGATAAAATTTATGAATTGTGCCGCAACAAGGCCAATATTATTTTGGACGTTTACGCCAAAAGCATCCGTGATTTTGCGGTACTGATGAACCAATGTGCGGTATTGGTTTCCAACGAAGGAGGAACAGTACATATCGCCAAAGCCATCGGAAAACCTACTTTTACGATATTTTCCCCTTACATCAACAAAGACGACTGGAGCAGTTTTGAAGACGGAAAACTACACCAATCTGTGCATTTACTCGATTTCATTCCGGATGCCATTACCAACTTATCCTATGAAAAAAGCAAGGAAATCGAAAAAAATCCAAGGGAATTGTACCTCAAACTGACCCCGGAAATGATTATTCCGGAGTTGCATGATTTCCTGAAGAGACATTTGTAAAATTAAAGCTGCCTTGTTTTTTCAATGCCAAACTCCGTCCAGGTGCGCTTGGTGTCTTTGGTTTCCTTACGGATTTTGAGGTTTTTCTCTATCATTTCTGGCTTTACATACCCACGGGCGTGATCCAGGTGGATGCAAACCGTAGAATACCTGATTTGTTTGGATTGCGTACCCATATTCATCATGCGTTCGCCAAATTCGCGGTCTTCTCCTCCATATTGCATGCGTTCGTCAAATCCGTTTACCGCCAATAAATCTTTTTTCCAACCAGACGCGTTGTGCCCGTTCCAGCTGGGTGTGGTAGGCGTAAGGTAATTCAACAAATATGATCTTATGGTATTGGTGGCCAGCTTGTTGTTCCGGAACGAGCTTTTCATCCCGATGCTTTTTAGGTATTCGATATCAAAACCATTCCCGGTAATGATGTCATCTGGCGACAATTTTTCCGACACTTCCATACTGAGCTTGTGGTAACCACCCGAGAGGAAAAAACCTTCTTCCCTGTTCTTGAAATGACATTCTACAAAATCGGCACGCGGCACACAATCGCCATCAGAAAAAATGAGGTAATCATAAGAACTGGCAGCTATGGCTTTGTTCAGGATTTCCGTTTTGCGGAAACCCAAATCTTCATGCCAGACATGTTTAATGGGAAAAAAGCATTTGGCTTTGTATGATTCAATCATATTGCGGGTTTCGTCAGAAGAGCCGTCATCTGCAATAATGAGTTCAAAAAAGCGGTAATTCTGGCTATTGTATCCAATAATCACTTTTTCAAGCCATTTTGGTGAATTATAAGTGCTGACAATAACAGAAACATACTTGTACATGGCCACAAAATTACTAATTTATCTTACAACCTTAAAAAAAAATAATATTTTTGCCTTATGGCAGACAACCCTATGAAACTATCCATCATCATTTTGACGCACAACGAAGAAGAAATCGTTGAACAGGCCATCAAGACGGCGCAATTTGCCGATGAAATCATAGTGGTCGATTCTTACAGCACCGACAAAACGGTCGAAATCGTTTCTCAATATACCGACAAGATTTTCTATAATCAGTTCAAGGATTTTTCGTCACAGAAAAACTTTGCGCTCACCAAAGTAAGCCATGACTGGGTATACATGCTTGATGCAGACGAAGTGATTTCGGAAAACCTGCAAAAGGAAATCAGGCAGGCCATCAGCCATAATCCTGAAGATTACGTGGCTTTCCGAATCAGGTATGCCCAATTTTTCATGAATAGGTTTTTGAAATTCGGCACCAACGGCAATGACAAAATCATCCGGCTGATGAACAAAAATTTTGTTACCCACGAAGGTTTGGCGCACGAAAAACTGGTCATCAACGGCAAATGCGGCGAACTGAGAAACGTGGTATTCCATTATACCTACCGCGGATTTTTGCACTACATCGCCAAAATCGACAAAACGGCCTGGTTAAAAGCCAAAGAGTACAAGGAAAAAGGCGTAAAACCCAATTTTTTCCACTTTGTCATCAAACCTGCTTACCGTTTTGTATATGAATATTTTTTCAGGCTGGGGTTTCTCGATGGCGTACCTGGCTTGATTTGTTCGACCATCAATTCCTATGGCGTTTTTACACGCTACGTTAAATTACTGATATTGAAGGAGAAATAATCAGAAAGGTTTTATCCGCCCGTATTTCAGTTTCCATCGGAAGGCACTGAAACTATCGGTTCCTTTGATGTCAATCCTTTTCACCAAAAATTGGTTTTTCAATGGAAGTTTATTGGTTTTGTTGCCAATCCGGAACGCATATTGAATGCCAAAATCCTTGAAAATGGCAGTCAATCCGGCCATGGCTTGTTTGTTTTTCGGGAAATTCCCAAAAGGATAGGCAAAATACGGTTTTACATCAAGCTGGTTGGTTTTGATGACTGAAAGTGATTTTTCAAAATCTTCCCGCATCTGGGCGAGGTCAATTTTCCTGAAAGACGAATGGCTGTAGGAGTGCCAGCCCAATTGAAGGTATTCTGAAGGCAGGCTCCGGAGCATGGCGGCATCCATGATGGGTTGGGAATTGGTCCACCATTCATCAACGGAACCGATATATTGAAAGGGTAAGAAAATGGTCGCCTTGAAATTGTATTTGACCAACAACGGAAGCAGGAGTTCGCGATTATTAATGTAGCCATCGTCAAAAGTGAGGATGACCTGCTTTTTATTGGGATCAATTCCGTCACAAAAAATGGTTTCGTATTGCTGGGTTTTCAGGTATTGGAAGTGTTTTTCGAGTTCGCTTTGCAGGACAGTCAGGTCACTTATAGTTGCTTCGGAAACCGCATGGTACATCAGTACCGGCAGTTTTTTTGGGGTAAAAAAACCATAAATAAAGTGGGACAGGGTCAGTAATCCCAAAACCAAAAAGGCAACAATGGCATAGGTCATGTTTGAATCTTTAGGTGGTATTTCCCAAAGCAGGGCACCACAATACAGCCCAAAAATAGCATTATATTTCGATATCCTGTTGGTTTTTTTCTGATAACAGCAGCTTGTTAATTTGAAAATAAGTACCGCGTGATTGGGTAAAAATGATATATTTGTAGATATTTATTTTTTTATGCCTACAGCTACTTTCAACTTAAAGATATCAGCACTTGCGATAACTTACAATGAAGAAGAAAATATAGAGCGGTTTGTAAAGTGCCTTGATTTTGCTGACGAAATCATATTTGTTGATTCGTACAGCAATGACAAAACGGTTGAAATTGCAAGGTCTATGGGCGTAAGGGTCATCGAACATACCTTTGAGGATTTTTCCAGCCAGCGTAATTTCGCCATCCAACAGGCCCGTAATGAATGGATATTGTTTTTTGACCTTGACGAAATCATTTCCCCTAAACTCAAGGACGAAATCATCAAAAAACTGAACAACCCCAAAGACAAAGTGGCTTTTTTCATCAAACGGAATTTCCACTTCATGGACAAAAAAATACGTTTTGGCGGATGGCAGAATGACAAAACCATCCGGCTTTTCAACAAAAACAATTGCAATTACCACGGCTTTGTGCATGAAAAAATCAAGGCCAACGGGGCAGTCGGTACGTTGAAAAACAGCCTCAACCATTTCAGTTACAAAACCTTTGACAACTACAACGACAAACTGAATTTATACAGCCGCCTGCAGGCAGAGAGTTTGTATGACAAGAAAAAACGCCCCGGTTTTTACCATTTTATCATCAGGCCGGCTTACCGTTTTTTGTGGCAATACATTTTCAGGCTTGGATTTCTTGACGGAAAAGAAGGCTTCATTCTGGCCTATGTACATTCTTTTTCGGTATTCAAAAGGTATTTACAACTCTGGATGATGTACCGGAAAATTGACTAAAACCCATCGGATGTTTGATATTGCTGCCATAATCATAAACTACAATTCAGGGACACTCACCCATGAATGCATCAACAGCATCGTGGAGAAAACCCCCGCATCCATCCATTTCCAGATTATTGTGGTCGACAACTGTTCGGAAATCGAAAACTATTTGGCCTTGAAGGAGTTTTGTGACCACCATCCCTTCCCTCATTTACAACTCATCAGAAGCAAGATAAACACTGGTTTTGGGGGCGGTAACATGACCGGTTACCATTTTGCGAATGCCAAATATGTCGCCTTCATCAACAACGATACCGTTTTCCTGAACGATTGTTTTTCCATCCTGAAATCGGCTATCGAAAAAGATGATTCGATTGCCGTGGTAGGCGGACAATCTTATAAGGAAGACGGCAAACGCATGGTGGCTTTTGACCATTATGCCTCTATTGCCAAGGAATTGTTCGGGCGCGATTGGCTCGAGAAAATCAATCCGAAAAAATATCCCAAACGGAAACCGGAATACAACCAACCCTTGAAGGTAAATTATGTGCAGGGAAGCTTTATGTTTCTGAGGGCTGCCGATTTTAATGAAGTGGGTGGTTTTGACACCAATATCTTTTTATATTACGAAGAAACCGATTTGGCCATGCGGCTTGAAAAAACAGGAAAATCGTCTTACCTTATTCCTGACGCCAAATACATTCACTACCACGGTGCCAGTACACCCCAGAATGTAACCATCAAAACCGAACTGAAAATTTCTTTGCTCTACATCATCCGCAAACATTACGGCTATGCGAGCTATTGGTTTTTGCTTAATTATTTGAGAGTCAACTATCTGTTCAGCACCATATTCAAACCCAAATACGGGTACTTACTCAAAGTGCTCCTGGCAGGCGCACCCCTTTCAAAGTCGCTCAAAACCAAGCAGAAACTAGTGGAGTTGTAAGGCTTTCTTGATTTTGTAGAAGAATTTCCGGTAAAAAATATTGTCCTTGAAGGTCTTGTATTCTTTTTTGGAGTGCATGAGTTCGTTGGTGACCCTTTCAAAAAAAAGCCGTTGGTGCTTGTCATCCAAAGTGTCATAAATCAGGAAGTAGGCCTTTTTGAGGTTGTCCTGCATGTGGGCAAAATTGACCGTCGTCCCTTTTGGGTTCATCCGGTAATAAGCCAGGTTTTCATTAACAAAGGCTGTTTCCCCTGCCCTTTTGTATACTTCGAGCCAGAAAAACCAATCTTCATAAGCGTTCAGTTCTTGGTTAAACCGGATGCCTTTGATGGTTTCCTGCCTGAAAATACCACAATGGATGGGTATCGAAAATTCGACATCCCAACCCAATAAAATACTTTCAAAACTGTAGTGTTGTTTTTCGAGTTGGCAAAATGCCCTTCTGGTCTTGTCTGGCGTTTTCCTGAACCGCAAAAAATTGGTGAGTACCACGTCGCAATTTGGTTTACGGAACGCGGCCATACTTTTTTCAAATTTGGTATGGAGCAACAAATCATCGGCATCAAGAAGTTGGATGAAGGCGCCTTTGGCCGAATCAAGCCCGAGGTTACGGGCACTGCTCCTGCCTCCGTTTGGCTTTTCGATGTAACGGAACCTTGGGTCTTTCCGGCACCATTTTTCTGCTACTTCCTTAGTGGAATCTGTTGAGCCGTCATTCACGATCAGGCATTCCCAATCGGGATAGGTTTGGTTCAGGACAGATTGCAGGGTTTCGGCCAAAAAATGACCTTGGTTGTAACACGGAATGATTATTGAAATCAGGTTCGGCTCCATAGATGCGGTTTATAATCTTACAAATATAGTATATTTGCACAAAGATTAACTGCCAAATGGGATCACAATTGCCTCAAATTTCTGTCATAATGCCCGTTTTCAATGGTGAAAAATACCTTGCGGAGGCCATTGAAAGTGTGCGCAACCAGACTTTTACCGATTTTGAGCTTATCATCCTGAACGACAAATCTACTGACCGTACCAAAGACATCATCCTGTCGTATCAGGCCAAAGAACCGAGGATTGTTTTTGTCGATAAAGAAACCAATGTTGGGCCGGCCACGCTGCGCAATGAAGGTTTTGATTTGGCCAAAGGGGAATTCATTGCCTTGCTCGACGCCGATGATTTAGCCCTGCCCACCCGTTTTGAAAAACAAATTCAAGTGATGCAAAACCACACTGATATTGGGGTTTGTGGCAGTTGGTTTACCACTTTTGGCGAAAACCAGCCAAGCAAAATTGTCAAGCATCCGGAAAAGCACAATCTGATAAAAGTATCATTCCTGGCAGATTGCACCATCGGAAATTCAACGGCTTTTTTCAGGAAAAGCATACTCGATGGGCTACGGTATGACAAAGCTTATGTCCCTGCGGAAGATTACCATTTGTGGAGCCGACTGATTGTAAAGACAAAATTCTACATCCTACAGGAATCGTTGGTGAAATACCGCATCCATGACGCCAACATCAGCCAGACGAAAATTGACAACGTCAGGAAGTCAACCCGGAAAATCAAGATTGATTTGCTCAAACAGTTTGGCATTGAAGAAAACAATCCAGACTTGGACATCTTCATCTACCTGATTGAAGGACAGGCCGGTCTTGATTTTGAAACCATACAAACTGTTTGCCGTTGCGATACTTTTTTAAGAGAACAAAATGCAAAACTGCAGCATTTCGATGGGGAATTACTCGATAAATTGTTGCGGAAATCGATGGTTCGGATAGTGCGGAAAGCAGAAAAAATCAATCCGGAACTTCTCAGTTACATCCGTAAAAACAAACCGGGGGTTTATAAACACATTCAATTTTTTGATAAATTGATTTTGCAACTGAAAGCCTTACTCAAGTAAT
The DNA here is from genome assembly GCA_964642945.1 of uncultured Flavobacterium sp. GTDB lineage: Bacteria > Bacteroidota > Bacteroidia > Flavobacteriales > Flavobacteriaceae > Flavobacterium. Next base: position 35,542 of record CAZXRX010000009.1, read on the forward strand.
TATTTTTTGTAGGTTCCGTTCCATTTCTGGAGGATACGACGCAGTTCGTTGAGCACCGGATTGGGCTTGATTACCTTGCCGTGATAGGTACCCTTGGCCAGGTGGATGGGCTGGTAGTTCAGGTATTCTATACCGAAAGTTTCGTTCCAATACCCATATTTCAAAGGCGCTTCCGGGTTGATTTCCGGAAAAACATACTGGTCATCTGTGAGTATTTTCATCAACTCTTCATGTGATTTCGGGATCACCACACAATCGAGGTTTTCATAGGCAGCCTTACCCAACAACACCACATTCTTTCCGGCAAAAGCCGCTTCCGCCCCAACGGTAGAACCGAAAACCACGATGATGTCACTTTCGTGGATTAGTGCATAGGTATCCACACTGTCTTCTGCGGCAATCACCTCAACCGAATCGAGCACCGCCACTTCATCTTTCAGGAATTGGTTCTGGCGGTTGTCAAGGCCTTTCAGGTTCGGATGGACGCGCAGGTACAATTTAATGTCGGGATAGCCTGCCAAATCCTCACAAATGCGTTTGATGCCTTCGTTGTCGTTCGGATAAAAATAGGGTCCGAAGCCTTCCAATCCTTCATATTCATCCAGCGAAGAATTGAAAATGGTGATGACTTTCTTTCCGTTTATGTGTTTAAAACTTTCCGGCAATCGGCCTTCCTGCTGTTCCTTGGTAAACGAATACCAGGCATCTTCCACCCCTTTGATGCGGTTGGTAAAAAAGTTTCTGCCAATTTCGTTCCTTGTGTTTTTATCGGCTTTGTTCCACAAATCTTCTATTTCGGCAGCGATGGTTTCAATGGAATGCGGCGTCGAATTGATCCGGAACAGGAAATTGTTGATTTTGCCGCCCCGTTCATGCGTCGCAAACGGAATTTGCTGTTGTTGGCAGATGCGGAGCAAAGGCCTATTTTCGATAAAACGACCATTGAAAAGGAGCACCAAATCGGGTTTGATTTCATCCAATATCTTCGGAAAAATCTCATACAGGTAAGCCCCCGTAAGCAATCCGCGGTAAATGAAATCACGGTGCTCTGACAAATCAGGTTCGTGGTTACGGGTGTAGGAAACCAGCGAAGAAGCCGTGGCCATACCCGAATCATACGATTTGTAATGGTGCGATTTGAGTTCTTTTAAAGAGGAGAAATCAAATGTTTTCGGGAAGTTTTGTTTGAAATCCTGCCATTTCATATAGGGGCCATATTTCAACACGTGTAGGTTTTTATGGTTGGTGACTTTACTCCTGAGCAAATCATAACCTCTTTTTACACGCGAGTAACAAACCTTGCAATCCATCTCTTTGTGCTTCGGGTTATTGAAACACACCTGAAAATCAGCCTGGCAGATAATCCAGTAAATGGTGTTGCCCTGATGGAGCAACCGTTCCATCACTTCGAGTTCGGTTTCGAGGTGCGGTGCCGGATGGTAAGTCGTCTGGACAAGGATGGTTTGGTTGCTAATGTTACCGAGTTGTGACATAGATTGAGTGGGTGCTGGAATTGCAATTTTCTGCGGAATCAACAAATATCATTATAGGAATACTCATACTTCTTTATATGGTGGGCATATTGCGGATTAACCAGGTTGTAGTCAATTTTTTCATAAGATTGGCCAAACAGGCTGTTGGTAAACTGAATCTGGAAAAGCAGCCTTTTCCCTTTCAGCAAATCTTTCCCTTTGTGGAAACCGCGCGTGTCAACGGCCATGATACTGCCCCTTTTTCCACAAAGTTCCAAAAGGTTTTCCTTTCCGTAAACTGCCGCTATTTCGTCATCTTCAAATCGACCATCACGGTCAATCCCTTTTGGAAGCTTGCCGTGGGATCCTTTCACATAACAATGCGGTCCGGTATGTGTGTCTACATCAGTGATGTAAAAGAAAAATTTCAGGAACTTAATCCTATCAAGATCAAAATGGTACATCTGGGCAGCGGCACTTTTGCCTTTTCCCTCAAATGGCGCACTCCACCAAAAAGCCACCAAATCAAGGATGGGCTTTAATCCGAGATACTCCTGGGCAAATGCAAGCAATGAAGGATCAAAAATAAGCTGCTGGAGGTGCTTACATCCGAAAATTTCATTCCCCGAAAACTGGTACCTCGGAGACACAATGTGGCTTTCATCAAAAAGGACTTTTTGGTTGGTATAATCGCCTGTTTCCACATCCAGATAGGAAACCGGTGTTCGTTGCGCATAACTTAAAATGGCGTCAATCATAGGCTGATCAAGTACCTTGTCAAAAATATAATAACCGTCCTTTTTCATTTGGGCCACCTGGGCCGCAAAAGAGGCTGGATTTCCCAAAACGCCTTCTTCTTCGACCGCTTCGTACTTACCCACCTGCTTGGTTAAATCATGGCTCAGGTCATCGTTCAGTTTTCCTTTCGTCAATACGAATAATTTCCTGAAAACGGCATAAGATTCCGCAGGGGTCGCTTTGGTTTGGGCGTATGCCTCATAATATTTAGAAAACCTCTTTCTGTATTTTCTGATTTTAAAAAAATTGGAAATCATATCTTTCATTTACGTTGTTTTTAAATTACATGTACGCACTTTTATAATCCTGTAAACCTATCACCCTTCTGATGGTTTGTCAATGCTTTTTTACCTATGAAATCACGTAGGTATTTCGGATGCATACCAAATCCCGGACGCACCGAACGCAAGTTTGCTTCAGTGAAAATTTCGCCTTCCTGCACGTCTTCGGCTATGTATAAAGAACGGCTGAATTCGCGTCCTTTGGCTTGCTTTTCGGTCAGGCGGTAATCTACAACGCCGATGGCTTTCTCGGCTTCACGGACCGATTTGACCATTTGGGTAAATTCGGCTTCATCCATCGAAAACGAAGCATCAGGCCCACCGATAGCGCGGTCAATGATAAAGTGTTTTTCGATAATCCTGGCACCAAAAACTGTGGCTACCACCGGTACCGTGCTGCCCATAGTGTGGTCGGAAAGTCCTGGAATGACATTGAACCTCTCGGCCAGATCCTTCACCATACACATATTGGCTTCGGCAATCGGTGCAGGATAACTGGAGGTACATTTGAGCAGCGCCACCTCATGGTTGCCCATACGGTAGCAGGCATCCAAGGCGAGTTCGATGTCTTCGATTTCGGCAATTCCTGTCGAAATGATGATGGGTTTCCCTTTGGAAGCCACATATTCAATCAGCGGGATATCGGTAATTTCAAACGAAGCGATTTTATAGGCCGGAGAATTTAGGCTCTCGAGCAAATCAACGGCAGTTTTATCGAATGGGGATGAAAAACAAATGAGTCCTTCTTCCTGGGCCACACGGTAAATTTCAGCATGCCATTCCCAGGGTGTATAGGCTTCCTTATACAGGCTGTGGAGTTTCCTGCCTTCCCATATGGTGCCTTTGATGACGAAATCTTCCTTGTCGGAATCGAGCGTAATAGTATCGGCTGTATAGGTTTGCAGTTTGATGCAATCGGCACCGGCACGCTTGGCGGCCCTGACGGTGGCAATGGCATTGTCGAGGCTTCCGTTGTGGTTGGCGGAAAGTTCGGCAATGATAAAAACCGGAGATTGGCTGTTGATGGTATAATTCCCTATTTTCATTGTATGCTGGGGTGTTTGATTAAAGCGTCGCCGCCGATAATCAGCTGCTGGTCTTTGTCATAAATTTCTGTGGTTACCAAGGCCCTGTTTTTGGAGGCGTCCACTTCAATGACTTTAAATTGAGCCACGTAATCTGTTTCTACAAACATCGGCTTGAAAAAAGACATGTTTTGTTTGAGGTAGATGGTGCCGTTTCCGGGGAAAAGCGTACCAAAAACTTTTGAAAAAACACTTCCGCCCAGAAATCCATGGAGAATCCTTCGTCCGAATATGGTTTTTTCCGCATAGGCCTCATCGAGGTGAATCGGGTTGTAATCACCGGATGCCTTCGCAAAATCTATCACATTATTCTGATCGAATCTAAATTCAAAATGGTATTCTGAACCCAGGCGGATGTTATCTTTCTGCATATATTTTTTTCTTTAACTGCTCTTTCACCTGAAGCCATTCTGATTTTAAAATGGCCAAACCTACCACATCGAGTTTTTGGTCTCCCTTGATACAATGCTCCCTGTAATAGGCTTCCCTGCGGAACCCGTATTTTTCATGCATTTGAATCACTTTATGGTTGGTTACAAATACTTCGCAACGCAATTTATTGAGGTTCAATTCTGAAAAAACATAATCCATTACGTTGTATTCCACTTTGGCCCCGATTCCTGCACCCCTAACGGATAAATCGCCTAAATAAAAGGCCCAATAGCAGCTTTGGAGGGTGTGGTCTATGCCGGTAACACTGGCCAAACCGAGTTTTTTCCCTTCATATTCGATAATCCAGTAAATGGCGCTTTTCGATTCATTTACGTTCGCAAACCATTTTTGCTGGTCTGCTTCCGAAATGTGGTTTTCACTGTACATATACGGCGCCACTTCAGGGCTGTTCCTCCAATTCCTGACCATTTCAATATCTTCAGCCGTTAACCGGACAAGTTTGATATCATTCATAATGTATTTATTTTAGCGTGTAGTACTACATCAATATATTTATTGTTGAAATAACAATGTTCCTTTAAACGGGCTTCTTCGGTATAATTATTTGCGGCAAGCATGGTGTACAGGTGCGGCCTCAAATCAAAGGCATAAGTGAATATTTTATGGAAATCCAATTCCTTAAAAGCTACTGTTTCAAGCAGTTTCAGGTAATTGGACCAATAGTATGAAAAGTGTTCGGCTTCCAGTTCGGTACGCATTACAAACGAAATCTCGGCATTTTTATCCATCCAATTGATGTGTACCAACCCGCCATATCCGATGAACTCTTCCCCTTTCATGAAGGAAAACAACAATTGGCCCGGTTTTTCCATTTCAAACAAATCATTGACTACCGTGTCAAAATAAGCTTCCTGCTTTTCCTTGGTAAGGGGTTCGCGCTGACGCAGGTGGTACAATTGCTGGTTGCGTATTTCCATGATGGCGTATTTATCCTGATCACGAAGCGACTCGATACGAAAACCATCCGATTGGAATTGGGCAGCCGATAAACATTTGTATTTCCTCATCCTATAATATTTTTCTGAAAACAGCTTTGGCCGGGCTTCCTGTTAAATACTCGGCATAACCGGTTTGCAGCGCCTGTTTGTAAACCTGCAATGATTCGCTGAATGCTTTGGCAAAATAATAAACATCGTCTTCCGTATGAGAAAAACAGGGCACAAATGCGCCTTGAAACAAAATACCGCGTTTGATCATTTCCTGCAGGAACAAGGTTCGGTAGCCTTGGCATACGGTTTTGGTTTTGTCCCGGAACACCGTTGAAAATATCCATTCAGAGCCTATGGCGTCAATGTAATCAGTCAAATCGTTGTCTTTTACCAGTTGCACGCACAAAGCAGACAATTTTGATCCGATGTGGTGGTTGTGGGCCAGTACATTTTTTTTCTCAAACTCCTCAATGGTCGCAATGGCTGCGGCCATACTGTGTGTTTCCCCTCCGTGGGTGGTCGAAATAAGGAATACTTTTTCCTCTCCAATACGGGTGATACCTCCCAATTCCATCACGTCTTTTTTACCGGTCAGGGCACAAAATGAAAATCCGTTGGCGATGCCTTTTCCCCAAGTGGCCATATCGGGCTCTACATTGTATTTGGTGATGGTACCCGGAAAACCGGTTTTAAAACCCGTCACCATCTCATCGGCAATAAACAAGGCACCATTGGCATGACACAAATCAATGGCCTGCTGAAGGAATTCGCCCACATTGAAATCAGGATTGTTCAGGTGTGGGTAATTGGGTTTTTCAGGTTCTGTGATGACACAGGCAATCTGGTTGGGGTATTTTTCAAACATTTCTTTGAGTGACTCAATATTGAATGATTGAAAAGTAACCGACAAGCTCGAAAATTCTTCAGGAATCCCTTTATTGCAGGGTGTACTTCCGATAAACCAATCGTCATAGCTGTAAAAGGGATGGTCGCCAGGAAAAGCAACCAGTTTTCTTCCTGTTTTGGCGCGGGCCAACTTCACGGCAGCGGTAGTGACGATAGAACCGTTTTTGGCAAACTTGATCATGTCATGTCCCGGAACCAACTCCAGAAAACGTTCGGCCATTTCTTTCTCCAACACTGAAGGCCTTTGGAAATTAACCCCGTTTTCCAATTCCTCACGTACGGCTTTCAAAACAGGTTCATAGGCGTGACCAAGGCTCACACTGGTCAATCCCATCGAACAGTCGAGGTATTGGTTGCCGTCTACATCCCAAACATAGCCGCCTTTACCTTTAGTGATGGCCGCCGGTGATAAAACCGGAAACTGGTCGTCTCCTTTGGAATAGGTGTGGCAGCCGCCCGGAATCAAATCGTGAATGGTATTCCTGTATTGGTCTGAAGCCTTGAAATTGGTAATATTCCGTAGCGCTATTTCGTTAAATTTACTTTTCATATAACCTTCGTTTCTTAAAATAGAATGATTGATATTTTGTATTTCCTGATGTTGTAATAAATAATCAGCGTAGGTTTTCCAAGGCTGATTGGGTCCTAAATTTTCAATAAGATGACGGATGACCTCAAAATCTGAAGGTTCGTCAACGGTTATCCGAAGTTCGGAATATTTTTTGTCAATTGTAGTTTTTGGTGCAAATACTTGTGCATTTCTCCTGATGTAAGGGGTTACGTGCTCCCGGTCGGCAACAGCAGTGGCATTTTGCCAGGCCTCTTTGAGGGCATTAAAAGTGAAAACCTCCACATCGAGACCATCCGGATACGATTCCTGTAGCGAATTGGCGTAATATTCCAGTTGATGGTCTATGCAATATTGTACGGTTTCATCCAACAAAGCCGCATCAAGCAGCGGGCAATCTGAAGTGACTCGCACCACATAATCAGGGTTTTCTTCCTTTACGGCTTGGTAAAAACGGTCGAGTACATCATTCAGGCTTCCTTTAAAGCTGGTAATTCCGAGTTGTGTGGCAATCTCACCAATCAAGTCAGATTGGGCTTCATCTGTAGTGGCAACAATCCATTGATTGACCAAACGGGATTGTTTGGCACGTTCCAGATGATAAGCCAACAGCGACTTTCCTTCCACTTCCAGCAGTACTTTGCGTGGCAAACGGGAGGAACCTATACGGGCTTGTGTGACACCAATTATCTTCATTATTTTCTTACCAATTTACAGGGTTCAGCAATGATTTGTTTTCGACTGTTATTCCTTCTATTTGTTCAAACAAACCGGGGTTGGGCTTCCAATAGGTGATCATGGCAGCATTTTCCTCCAATTGCTTGGCTGTTTCCACCCCAAGCACCAGCTGATCTACATGAGGATTGGAATTCACGTAATTGAGGGCCGCTTCTGCAACCGATACACCGGCATCCTTACAAAAACCATGCAATTTGTTCAGGGCATTTTGGAGTGGCTGCAACTTTTCGGGCAGCTCATCCGGATTAAAGAAATAAAGACCCTGCAGAAATACCGAACGCACATGGATTTCGGTTTGCAGCTCTTTTAGCACTCCCAATTGCGCTTCAAATTTCCGGTCAAGTATACTGTAGGGCAACTGTACCAAATCTGGGATGCAATTCTCAGAAAGCAGTTGGTCTAATTGTTCCGGATGGTAAAGCGAAAAACCAATTTTCTCCACTTTTCCCTGCGCTTTTGCTTTTTGAAGGGCTTTCCAGAGTGCCGGATTTTCAATCAGTACGTCAGCATTATGGGACAGATATCCGTATATTTTTGGTGTTTGTAACCGTTTTAGTGACGTTTCCAGGGCAGTTTCGAGTTCGCTTTCTAAACCCACTTTGGGGAACTTTGAAATAATCTGAAAATCTTTTGAGGCCCACGTCCCAATCCGTTCTTCGGCATTGCCATAAGCAGCGGCCGTATCGAGTTTTTCAATCTGCCATTTTTGGGCGGTGGCGAAAATGTCCTTCAAAACGGCATCTGACGGCACTCCGTGTGTGTTGGAAATACCATAGTTTATTCCGAACTGAACCGTGCCAAGCGTAATCTTCAAAATTATTTTTTAAGGTAATGGGTTATTTTTTCAATGACAAAATCCTGCTCTTCGTCTGTCAGGGTAGGATACATCGGCAGGCTGATACAGTTTTTGTAGTATTGTTCTGCCATAGGCCTGTCGCCTTCCTTCCAACCCAAATCGCGGTAATACGGCATCAAGTGACAGGGAATGTAATGGATTTGAGGGAAAATGTTGTGCTCACGCAAATGGTTGTACAAGCCCAAACGGTCTTCCACTTCTATCACATACAAATGGTAGGCATGACCGTCTACAAAACCAGACTGGCCTTTGATATAATCCTGGTTTGAAAAAGCAGCTTCATATTTTTTGGCGATGGCCTTGCGTCGGGCAATGCCTTCATGAGCACGCGACAACTGGCTGATACCCAAGGCGGCCTGAAAATCGGTAAAGCGGTAATTGTAGCCCAAATGCTGCATTTCCATGTACCAACCCGGATAGTTGACTTTCGGTGCGGCTTCATGACCTACGGCGAATGCCACGGAATTTTTAAAAACCGTTGTATCACGGGTAATGCCGTGTGTACGCAATTCCAGTAGTTTTTGGTATAATTTTTCGTCGTTGGTTGTAATCATGCCGCCCTCACCCGTAGCAATGTGCTTGACCGGATGAAAGGAGAAAATAGCCAAATCGGCGTAATTGCCGTTGCCACAATTTTGGACGGTATTTTTGGAATCGGTGAAATAACCTCCGGGCGCATGACAGGCGTCTTCCAACAACCATAACCCATGTTCATCGGCCAGTTTACGGAACGCTTCCAAATTAACGGCACGTCCGGCAAAATCTACCGGCACTATGCCTTTGTAAGTGCCTTTTGGTGCGGCTTTGAGCAGGGCTTCCACTTGGTTGATGTCTATCAGGTAAGTCTCCGGATTTATGTCGGCAAATACCACTTCACCCCCGCAATAACGGATGCAGTTCGCCGAAGCGGCAAAAGTAAGTGGCGTGGTAATGACCTTGTCGCCTTCGGTAACACCCAATGCCAGGGCAGACAAATGCAGGGCCGCCGTTCCGTTGGAAACCGCCACAGCATATTGACAGCCAATATATTGGGCAAAGGCTTTTTCAAAAGCCAGGATGGTGGGGCCTTGTGTGAGGAAATCGCCTTTCAGGGCTTGCGCCACCGCCTGGATGTCTTCATCGGTAATGTTTTGCTTTCCGTAAGGTATCATGTAATTGTTTCAGTTTATTTTGGCTGGAAATCGGGGTACAAATGTTCTTTGATGAGTGCACGCAGTGAATCAACAGTTTCCCACTCTGAATTGTCTCCCGAAGTATAACTGAATCCTTGCGGCACCAATTTGGCGTTGTGCTGTTTTTTGTATTCTTCGAGGTTCCAATTGGTCACCTGCGGCAGGATCACGTAATATTTACCCAAGTCATAAGTCGTAAAAGAGTCAGAAGCTGTAATCATTTCTTCATGTACTTTTTCTCCCGGACGGATGCCGATTACCTGGTGTTCGCAACTTGGCGCAATGGCTTCGGCTACATCCATGATTTTATACGATGGAATTTTCGGTACATACAACTCACCGCCCCAGGCACTGTCGAGCGCATGAAGTACCATATCAACGCCGCCCTGAAGCGAAATATTGAAACGGGTCATGGTCGGGTCGGTAATCGGGAGTACGCCTTCATTGCGCTTGCTCATGAAAAACGGGATGACCGAACCGTTGGACCCCATCACATTGCCGTAACGGACCACCGAAAACTTGATGTCCTGGTGCCCGCGGATGTTGTTGGCGGCTATGAATAATTTATCGGATGTCAGTTTGGTGGCCCCATATAAGTTGATGGGCGCGCAGGCCTTATCGGTGGAAAGGGCCACTACTTTGGTGACCTGGCTTGACAAGGATGCCTTGATGACGTTTTCAGCCCCACCGATATTGGTTTTCACACATTCATCGGGGTTGTATTCAGCAATATGCACGTGTTTCATGGCAGCGGCATGGATGACGTAATCAATACCACTAAAGGCCCTTTTCAGCCTTTCAAGGTCACGCACATCACCAATAAAATAGCGGATGGCCGGGTATTTTGATTCGGGAAATTCCTGGGCCATCTGGAATTGTTTCTGCTCATCGCGCGAATAAATCACGAGGCGTTTCACATCGGGCCAATTGTTCAGGATTGTTTTTGTTAGTTCTTTACCAAGAGAACCTGTTCCTCCGGTAATCAATACAGATTTATTGTTCAGCATAAGTACCTAATCGATTTAGTACGCAAATATAAGGATTTTAACATTAGATTTAATCCAAAGTTTATTGGCAGATTGCCTACGGAATAAATATCTTTGTAAGCTTTAAAAACTGAACTATGGACGATATCAATACCGAAGTGCATCATGCCTTTGAAGTCATCAAAAACGGTGGCATCATCCTCTATCCTACCGACACTGTCTGGGGTATTGGCTGTGATGCGACCAACCCCGAAGCTGTGGCCAAAATCTACAGCCTCAAACAACGTGACGATTCCAAAAGCATGATTGTATTGATGAATGGCGAAAAAATGATTTACAATGTGTTCCGGGAAATCCCTGATGTGGCTTGGGAAATACTCGATTTGTCGGAGAAACCCACTACGCTGATCCTTGATCAACCGAAAAACGTCGCACCCAACCTCATCGCCCAAGACAAAACACTCGGCATCCGTCTGGTAAAAGAACCTTTTTGCTTCAAACTGATGGAACGGATGAAAAAACCGCTGGTTTCGACTTCTGCCAATATTTCGGGGATGCCCACCCCAAAAAGTTTCAAAGAAATCAGCCCGGAAATTATAAAAGGTGTTGACTATGTTGTAAATTTGCAGCACGAAAAAGTGTGCGACAAACCCTCGACCATCATCAAACTTTCGTTGGATAATCAGGTGAAGATTATCAGAAAATAGCTAAACCCTTGAATTCGTGGCTGAAAAGAACAACTACATCCAAGCACTGCAAAACCCCATATTCAAAATCATTGCTCAGGCAAGCCGGGAAATCAATGTGGAAAGCTACGTAATTGGTGGTTTTGTGCGTGATTTTTTGCTCAAGCGCGACTTCAAGAAAGACATCGATATTGTAGCTGTCGGCTCGGGCATTGACCTGGCCCTGAAAGTAGCCGAACTCCTGCCCAACAAACCCAAGGTACAGGTATTCAAAAACTACGGAACGGCCATGCTGCGCTACAAAGAAATCGACATCGAGTTTGTGGGCGCCAGAAAAGAAAGTTATGCCGAAAACAGCCGCAACCCCTTTGTGGAGTCAGGAACGCTTGAAGACGACCAGAACCGCCGGGATTTTACCATCAACGCCCTGGCTTTTTCATTAAACGAAAGTAATTATGGCAACTTGTCTGACCCGTTTAATGGTTTGGATGACCTGGAAAACAAAACCATCAAAACGCCTTTAAATCCAGACATCACCTATTCTGACGATCCATTGCGTATGCTGCGTGGCATCCGTTTTGCTACCCAATTGGGTTTTGAAATCGAACCGGAATCGCTGGCGGCCATCAGCCGGAACAAAGAACGCATCAAAATCATTTCAGGCGAACGCATCGTCGATGAACTGAACAAAATACTGGAAACAGCCAAGCCTTCCACTGGCTTTTTGTTATTGTACAAAACCGGACTCCTCGATATTATTTTACCCGAGCTGACGGCCCTGAACAATGTAGAGGAAATCGAAGGACATACCCATAAAAACAACTTTTACCATACCCTTGAAGTGGTCGACAACATTTGCCCGAATACTGATGATGTCTGGCTCCGTTGGGCTGCCCTGTTGCACGATATCGGAAAGGCGCCCACCAAAAAATTCAACAAAAAACAAGGCTGGACTTTTCACGGTCATGAGTTTTTGGGCGGCAAAATGGTCCGGAGGATTTTCGAACGTTTGCACATGCCGCTCAACAACAAACTGAAGTTTGTACAAAAAATGGTCATGATGAGTTCGCGCCCCATTGTGTTGTCGGAAGACATCGTAACTGATTCGGCCGTGCGCCGTTTGGTGTTTGATGCCGGGGAAGATGTAGACCATTTAATGACTTTGTGTGAAGCCGATATTACGACCAAAAATCCGGCAAAATTCAAGAAATACCACAACAATTTTGACATCGTCAGGAGGAAAATAATCGAGGTGGAAGAACGCGACAAGGTGCGCCAGTTTCAACCGCCGATTACAGGGGAAGAAATTATGGCCCTGTTCAATTTACAGCCGTCGCGCGAAATCGGCGTATTGAAGGAAGCCGTAAAAGAAGCCATCCTTGAAGGGGAAATCCCGAACGAATACCAGGCCGCTTATGATTTTGTGGTGGCCAAGGCAACCAAAATGGGGTTGAAAAAAGTAACTCAATAATTATGAAAACTAACAAATCAGTCATTTACTGGCTACTTTCAGGTTGTATTTTATTGTTTTTAATGGTCACTGTGGGCGGTATCACCCGTTTGACCAATTCGGGTTTGTCCATGACCGATTGGCATTTGGTAACCGATACCTTTCCTCCGATGAGTGAGGCCAAATGGCAGGCCGCTTTTGACGAATACAAGAAGTTTCCGGAGTACCAAAAAATCAACATCCACAATGATTTTACGCTGGACGATTACAAATTCATTTACTTCTGGGAATGGTTCCACCGTTTTATCGGACGCATCATCGGGCTTGTTTTCGTGGTCCCTTTTGTGTATTTCCTGATCCGGAAAAAACTCGACAAACCCACCATACAAAAATGCATCGTGCTTTTGTGCATGGGAGCATTCCAAGGATTTTTGGGCTGGTTTATGGTAAAAAGCGGCCTTATTGACAACCCAGACGTGAGCCATTTCAGGTTGTCGTTGCACCTTACTTTTGCCTTCATCACCTTTGCTTATACCCTTTGGGTGGCGCTCGATTTGATTTATCCGGAAAGAAAAGAGGCCGTTCTTTCTTTACGGAAATGGGCACGTATTGCCTTGGTTTTCCTGCTCCTCCAAATTATTTACGGTGGTTTTGTGGCCGGACTCAATGCCGGACTCATCCACAACCATTGGCCCATGATGGCAGACGGACAGTTCCTCCACGAAAGTGTCATGCTCGAAAAAGATTCGTGGCTGCTTAGGCTGACAGAAGGAAAAAGCGGCGTGCAGTTCGTGCACCGGACGATGGCTTATGTAGTAGTGGGGCTGATTTTGTTTTTGTATTTCAAAAGCAAAAAATTCGTGCTTTCCCCACAACAGAAAACCGGGATAAACACTTTGGTTTTTATCGTGTTCCTGCAATTTACATTAGGTGTTTTCACCTTGTTGTATGCCGTGCCTTTGTGGTTGGGGCTTATCCACCAGATTACAGCCTTTGTTTTGCTGGCCACCATGACCTATACTTTGCACAGGCTGAGCAAATAAAACCGCTAAACAACTCAAAATAAGGGTTTAATAACACTGCCTTAACAAATGTCAGTAGTTATTTTTTTGTATATTTGCAGCAATTATACCTCATACTTTAAAGAATGAAAAAAGTCTTAGTTATACTTAATTTTTTATGCCTCATTGCTTTAGGTCAAGCCCAGGTGGGTATCAATACGACTACACCCAACAGTCATGCAGCCCTTGATATAAACAGCCAGATTGCGACCAACACCTATGGGGGCATGATGCCTCCAAAAATTACCATAGCCCAACGCGATGCCATGACACTCACCTCTGCAGATGATGGTTTATTGGCCTATGTAACCTTGGCAAATGGCGACCGTTGTTTGCAATTGTATAATGGATCCACACTTACCTGGGAAAGTATAAAATGTATAACCACCCCTGTTTCAACTCCGGGTGTGGTGTTTCTTGAAACCTTCGGAACACCGGCTGCAACCACACTTGTCAGTGCTTATGAAACGAGTAATGGATTCGATAACGATGGATTCACTTTTTCTTCCTCTTCATCTCCCGAAGTAGATCTTAGAACGAGTACTGTCTCAAATACGACGGGGGCATCAGGTTCCGGAAATGCCTTTTTTGGAACTGCAACCAGCAATATACGTAATTTATTGATTGACGGCATCAGCGCCACTTCTTATACAAGCCCACTGACATTGCAAATACTCATAAATAAAAGTACGACTGCGTCAGATGCTTCAGAACTTATTATTGAATATTACAACAGTGCTACCGCTTCATGGGTGTCTGCAAGCACAACGCTACCTACAGGAGCCGGAACAGCAAGTGGTACGTGGTATGAAAGGGTTTTATCTACAACTGTACCAAATACCATCACACAAATCAGGATTTCTAAAACTGCTGCCATTGATTTCAGGATTGATGACATCAAGTTATACAAACCATAGATTTGAACAGCCCAGACTATATTGTCGCAGTTTACTTAAGTAAATTTTAATGTCAAAACTTTCCGCTGGAGATTCTTTTATAGACCTGTCAGATTATGGCAGGCCTTTCGGGAAGTTTCTGGCCAACTCCCTTAAAAACACCCGCTTTACCCCTGTTCATGTGACCCTGCTTTTCGGGGTTTCAGGATTGATAGCGGTGTATTGCATCCTGAACGGACATCTTTTCGCCGCCGCTTTTTTTATTGTTTTGAAATCGGGGATTGACGCAGCCGATGGCGAACTGGCGCGTTTGAAAAAAACCCCTTCCTATTTCGGAAGGTACCTCGACAGTGTATTTGACCTGCTGCTCAATTTTTTGTTGCTGGGGAGTATCTGTTATGTTTCGGGAACGCCTTTCTGGCAGATGCTCTTGGCTTTCATCGCCTTGCAATTACAGGGCACTTTGTACAATTATTATTATGTCATACTGAGAAACAAAAGTGTGGGTGGTGACAGCACAAGCAAAATTTTTGAATACAAAACACCCAAGGCCTTACCGGGTGAAAGCCAGCAATCAGTGAACATTTTGTTTGGCATTTACACCTTGGTATATGGGGTTTTTGATAAAATTATCCACTTGATGGATCGGGAGGCCTATAGAGTCCAGACTTTCCCGAATTGGTTTATGACCTTGATTTCGTTGTACGGGCTGGGCTGGCAATTGTTGCTTATGGCCCTGATGCTGGTTTTCGGATGGACAACCCTCATCATACCATTTTTTATAGCCTATACCGTTTTGTTGTTCGCCCTGATTGGCATCCGGAAGACTTTACTCAAATAAAAAAGTGGAAACCAAACGGCTTCCACTTCATCAATAATAACCTTTTATATTACTATTTTTTTGCCTTGATCGAACAGCCAATGGCTTTGGTCGTAGCCGGGCTGGGCTCTTGGTTTTTGTCTAATGCGGCGATGGCATTTTCGAGGTACTTTTCTTTGACCTCATTGGCATCATCTGCATTGTCATCAATCGCACCGATGTATTTCACCACCAGGTTTTTATCGAGCAAAAAGGCGTGTGGGGTTTTGGTCGCGCCATATTGCGGATAGATTTTCTGTCCTTCGTCTACCAAATACGGAAAGGCAAATTTCTTGGCCTTGGCCTTGGCTTTCATGAGTTCGTAGGTGTCATCTGGCTGCACTGCAGGATCATTCGGGTTGATGGCCAAAAGCACATAGCCTTTCGGTTTGTATTTTTGGGCCAGTTGGTTGATGCGGTCTTCGTACTTTACGGCAAACGGACAGGTATTGCAGGTAAACACCACAATAAATCCTTTGGCTTCTTTGTAGTCTGACAGGCTGTAGATTTTTCCGTCAACTGATTTTAACTGAAAATCGGTGGCTTTGTCGCCGGGCTTGTAGCCTCCTGTTGTGGACGTGGGCGACGAAAAAAGTGCCATGACGCCCAACATGATAAAAGAAAGTAGTTTCATGATGGTTTTTTATTGATTATTGAATGTGTTTACAAAATCTTCCAGCTGTTGGGTATTTTCAAAATCGCCCTCATGGAAGGCACGGCGCTTCCCTTTGATGAGCCAAGTCGCCGGAATGGAGCCCGACCAGTCATTGCTTACCTTCGGAAACCAGGTGTTGTAATCTTTGTCTTCGAGCCAAACCACTTCGGCGCTGTATTTCTTTTTCGCCAGAAAGGGCCTGAAATGCGATTCGAGCTGTTTCTTGAAATCAAGGCTGGCCAAAATCACTTTTATTTTCTGCCCTTTCACCTGCTGGGTAAATTTCTCAAAATAAGGCAGTTCCTTTACGCAGGGCCCACACCAGGTAGCCCAAAAGTTGATGACATAGAGCGTATCGTTTTCTTTGACGAGGGCTTTTTCAAGGTCCTGAAATTTTTCAAAAGCCGTAAATTTCTGGCTGTGTACCGAAGTCATGGCCAGCATGGTCAAGAGAAAAGCAAAATAATAAACGTGTTTCATGATTGGATATGTCCTTACGAATTTACGCACTGGGCTTTAAAAATTGTATCCCCTTAACAAAATATTACCATCATTTAACGTTTTAATGTGGTGTGCTAAGTTTGCTTTTTTTTTAGTACTTTAGGCATATATTCGTTAAAAATAATTGTATGGGCAAGCCTTTTTTTATTTCGATTATTTGTATTTTCTGTATTTATTCGGCTTTCGGACAAAAAAAACAGTTGAATGTAGTTACTACTGATGTCGACCATTTCTGGGAAGCATATGACAAAATCACCACCACCAAAGATACGCTGCTACAACAGCAATACCTTCAGCAATACTATATCGGTAAAGGCACTGAAGGTCTGAAAAACATCATGGAAGTACGCCGTTACAGTGCCAAAAATTACCTGGATGCCATCAACCAATATCCGTTGTTCTGGAAATCCATCCGGAAAAACACCCTGAAATCCAAACAATTATCAGGCCCCATAGAGAAAGGGATCGCACAATTGAAAAAACTGTATCCTTCCCTGACACCTGTAAACCTTTATTTTACCATGGGCGCCTTCCGCACCAATGGCACTATTTCAGGACATAACATCCTGATTGGTGCAGAAATGGCGCTGGCCGATAAAACAACCGTAATCTCGGAGCTGCCGTCCTATCTGCATTATTATTACAACACCTATACGCCCATCAATGACTTGGTATTATTGGCCACACATGAAAGCGTGCATACCCAGCAAAAACCGATGGTAGACAATTTACTTTCTTACTGCTTGTATGAAGGGGTGGCAGAATTCGTGTCGGTAAAAGCGACGGGGAAACCTTCCTATTTACAGGCCATCGAATTCGGAAAAGCCAATGAAGCTAAGGTAAAGGCAAAATTTGAAAGTGACCTGTTCAAAGTGGACAAAACGGGCGATTGGTTATGGAGTTCCAGGGAAAACAGCTTCAAAATGCGCGACCTCGGCTACTATATTGGTTATGCCATCTGTGAAAACTATTACGAAAAATCAGCAAACAAAGAAAAAGCCATCAGGGAAATGATTGAACTGGAGTATGAAAATACACAGCAGTTTGAAGATTTTGTAAACCAATCGGGTTATTTTTCGTCATCACTGGAAGTGCTGTATCAAAACTATGATAAAAAACGCCCGTATGTAACCGGCATTTCACCGTTTGAAAACCAAAGTCAGCAGGTAAAACCAGGCGTGCATGCCATCACCCTGCATTTTTCAGAACCCATGAACAAGGAAAACCGCGGGTTTGATTATGGCCCACTTGGAGAAAACCATGTGTTGCGGGTAAGTAAGGTGATTGGTTTTTCTGAAGATGGGAAATCTTTCAGCTACGAAGTCGAACTGAAACCGAACCAGCATTATCAGTCGTTGGTGACCAACCGTTTTTGTAATACCGATGGTGCAGCATTAAAACCCTACCTGATTGATATTACGACTACGCCCTGATTTTATCCGAGCCAGTTCTTGAAATCACCCACTTTTTCACGGGCCACAATTACCTCATCGTCTTTGTAGGTGGGCAGGATGACTTTGAGCCGTGAATTGCTGTACAGCTGGATTTCCCTGATGCCTTTCATCGGGATGATGAATTTGCGGCTGATGCGGTAAAATTCCTGCGGATCGAGTTCGGCTTCCAACTGTTCGAGCGTGCCGTCAAGCAGGTAGTCGCGGTTGTCAAAAGTATGCAGGTAGGTGCCTTTGTTTTCGCTGTAAAAACATTCGACGTCTTCGATATTGATCATTTTGAGCTGCTGCCCCATCCGGATGGTGAACCTTTTTTTATAGGTCCGGTCAATTGGGTTGACGAGCATTTTCTTGATGGTTTCAAAATCAAGCGATAAATTTTGCGCTGACGTATTGCGTGCCTTGAATTTATTGACGGCGGTTTCGAGGTCGTCTTCATCAATGGGTTTGAGCAAATAATCGATGCTGTTGAGTTTGAAGGCCCGCAAGGCATACTCATCATAAGCCGTCGTAAAAATGACCGCGCTGCTGATGTCAATATTTTCAAAAATTTCAAAAGACAGGCCGTCTGAAAGTTGGATGTCGAGAAAAATCAAATCGGGATGGGCGTTTTGGCTGAACCAATTGATCGATTCTTCTACCGAATGAAGCAAGGTATTGACCTGCAATCCTAGTTTTTCGACCTTGCGCTGGAGCAGTCGGGCAGCCGGTTTTTCGTCTTCAATGATAATGATGTTCATGTGTTGCTGTTAGAAGGATTACTCCCATTTATTACTGTTTTTTTCCTGCTCCATGAATTGCTGCATTTTCTTTTTTTCCCAATTATTACCCAGGATAAAGTGCGGAACAAATACCGAAAATGCATGGGCGGCCAAACCGATTCCCCAGCAAATGGCCACCGAAAAATTGTCAAAACTGAAGAATTTTTCGTTGGGTTCCAGCTCATGGTAGTTCACAATCAGGAAAAAGGCGTTCACCAGTAGGTAAACAATCAGGTGCACGTAAAATTTCTTGAGTTTCTTTACTTTGAGCTGCGCCATCCTGAAGGCTTCGCGCTCGGTATTCTGGTTTGGAATGGTTTCCATTTTTCAGCTTTAAATTATTTTAAATCAGTTTGTTATTGCCATTTATCGGCATTCCTTTTTTCTTCTTCAAGGAATTGCTTTAATTTCCTTTCCTCCCAGTCTTTCCCGAAAAAAGGCGAAATCCGGAATACGCTGAAAGCGTGGAAAACGACCCCGATTCCCCAGCCGAGCAAAGGCCAGAAAAACCATAAATATTGGGGCGAAGTGGCCAGGTTCAGTATCATTAAAAACAGGTTGACCAATACATAGGAAGCCAGGTTTCCGTAAAAACCCTTGATTTCCTCTACCCTTTTTTTGGCTTGGTAATAGCGTTCTTCTTCGTGGTGGTTTGTTTCCATTTTATTATTGTTAAGATTATGAGATTGAAATATTAAAAGATTAAATTTTCAAATCTTTCAATCTTTAAATTTAAAAATTATTCCCAGGTTTGCTTTTCAGATTTTTCTTCCATAATATTTTTGAGCTGTTTGTCTTCCCAGCGTTTGCCCAAAAGGGTTTCGCTGATGAGTAAGGTCACGGCCTGAATGGCAAAGGCTACTGTCCAGATGGCCATCACAAACCAATTGATGTATTGGATCGGGAAGAAATGCAGCGGTGCGTTGGTGTAGGTTTTGAGCAGCCAGATTACTATCCCTATCACATAAATGAAACAGTGGATGTAGAAATCTTTCCATTTTTTGGTTTTTTTCCTGGCCAGTTCAAGTAGCTCGTTTTCGGCGATTTTCTGTTGGTGTGACGGTTCCATTATTTCCAGTTTTTGGTTTCTTTGTCCTTATCCAATATAGCGGCAATTTGCTTTTCCTCCCATTTGGAACTGTAGCCAAACACCTTGAATGCGTGCATAATCAATCCGAAGCCCCAACCGCCCAACGAGAACCAGAACCACTGGAATTTCGGCATATAGGTGAGGTTGATAAAAATCAGTATCGGAATAACGATGCAATACGACATCAGGTTGCCATAAAAACCCTTGAGCTCTTCGACCCTTTTTTTGGCTTTGTAATAGGCGGTATTTTCGTTGACAAAAGTGGTTTCCATAGTGGTGATTTGTTTGGTCAGTATCGGCAAATGCACAGCAAAGGTTTGGTCTGTAGCGGCTATCAACACTTTGCGTTTGGTCAGAATGCCGTAACGGTTAACGATGTTTTGCAGGCCCACGCCTTTGCGGTCACCCAGAACTTCCTTTTTCTGGAGGTCGTTTTCCACCACCAGGCAATTGTCTTTGATGAAAATCCTGATGTGTAGTGGTTTCTGCTCGCTCACCACATTGTGCTTGATGGTATTTTCTAGCAACAGTTGTAATGACAAGGGTACCACCTTGGCTTCGGTATTGTCAAAGTTTTCGGGCAGTTCAAAACTGATGCTGTTCTCAAAACGCATTTTCAACAGGTTCATGTAGGTTTTGGCAAACGACAGTTCTTCCTGCACGGTAACCAATTCCTTGTCTTTTTGTTCCAACACATAGCGGTATATTTTTGACAAAGAAGTCGTGAACCTTTGTGCATTTTCCGGATTTTCTTCTATCAACGAACTCAACACATTCAGGCTGTTGAACAAAAAATGCGGGTCAATCTGGTTTTTTAAACTTTCAAATTTGGCATTGGCCGTCCCGGCGATGATTTTTTGTTCCTTGACCTTGTTTTCGTTAAAGGCTTTGTAGAAATAGAAGGTGTAAAACGACAATAAAATGATGAACGTTATAATGACCGAAAAGATATAATTCGCTGGCTTTTCGTTGGCTATAAAGGCGGCAAAAGTATTTTTTTCTACAATGACGTCTTCAAAAACACGCAGTAAAAAAATACAGATCATAGTGGCCGCAAAGGAGCTGAAAAAACCTATTATAATCCGTTTGGCCGAAAAGCGGTCGTTTACAAAAAGCCTGTCTAAAGTAACAAACACCCATTTGTTGGCAAATCCGATAACAAAAGAGTACAGCATGGTGTATAAAAACCGTATGCCCAACGAGCGGTCAAAGGCCAATTCTTCCCCTAACAATACATTCAGCAAAATCAGGACGAGAAATATCACAACGCCGATTAGGAGTGCCTTTACTACTTCTTTGAGGGTAAATTTCATGGCTACTGTACTTTACTTTTCTCTGAACGGTATACCGCCGAAACGATAAATCCTATCCCCATTCCGATGAACATTCCGAATCCGGAATACTCCATTGCTGCATCAACTCCCATTCCTATAAACATGCAGCCTACAAAAAGATATCCGGCAATTTTACCATTGTTGTTGTCTTGATTTTCCATGATTTTGAAAGGTTTTAGGGTTAGTGGTTATTTACCGCAGTTTTTCAAGGTTTCCTGCGCCCTGTCTGCTCCCCATTTTGGGTGGAATTCACTTTCCGGCTTGAATTTGGCAAACAATTCAATCGATTTGGCTACCTGCTCACACATCGGTTTGGTATCGGTACCCCAATATTTGGCTCCACCGATTTCAAATTCTGCTTTCCCGAAAACCGCCCTTGGGTTGTTGGGGTCAATCTTGATGGCCCTGTCATAGAGTTCGATGGTGGGTGCCGACAATTTCATGCCGTTGGTCATCGGGTCTTGCACAATCCAGGCGGTATTGATCATGGCCTGCATCACTAAAATTTCTGCATTGTCAGGAGAAATCATCGTGGCGTTGTCGAGGGCTGTCTGTGCTTTGGCCAACATGGCAGCCGCATTTTTGGTGGCCGGATTAAAGGTAGCGGTAGTATTGACCAAGGCCACATAATAATTCGGAAGCCAGTTGTTTTTTTCTACGCCGGCTATTCTTTCAAATAAAGCCGAAGCTTCGGTTACAGTGCCT
>CAZXRX010000010.1:0-53321 GCA_964642945.1 uncultured Flavobacterium sp.
CCCTGCGGCCATTTTGTACAAGAAAAACATTTTGACCTTGCGCGGCAGTTTCCGTCCGGTGACCAATGTTAATATGGACATGTATGAGAAATCACTGAAGATGTTCCTCGAAGAACACAAGGTGGAAAAAGACAATACCTTGGTAATTTTTGAAATTACCTTGTCCAATCTGCGTTCTGATGGCGAAATTGACGAACGTGACTTTATGGACCGTGCCGAATTGCTTTGTTCATTGGGGCAGACCGTCATGATTTCCAATTTTCAGGAATATTACAAAGTGGTTGAATATTTCTCTGAATATACCAAAGCCCGTATGGGATTGGCCATGGGCGTAAGCAACCTGGTCGATATTTTCGATGAAAAATACTACCGTCATTTGAGCGGGGGCATCCTCGAAGCTTTCGGTAAACTGTTTTACCGTGACATCAAGGTATTTTTGTATCCGATGGAAGACGAAAACGGCGAAATCATCACCTCGCAAAACCTCAAGGTACATCCAAGGATGAAGGAATTGTACAAATTTTTTGCCTATAACGGAAAAGTGGTTGACATTACTGATTTCAACAAAAGCCACCTCAAGATTTTCTCCAGGGAAGTATTGAAAATGATCAGCAACGATACCGAAGGATGGGAAAAAATGCTTCCGGAAGGTATTGCAGACCTGATCAAGAAGCACCATTTGTTTGGCTTTGAACCCAAGCAGGAATTATCAAAAGCGTAAAATCTTACAAAATACATCCAAGTCTCCAATCTGTAAATTTTGGGGACTTTTTTTTATATGGTCACAAGCTACTGCCTGTCAATAATTTCAGGTTCTACCCCTCTACCATGAGGGCCTAAAGGGCAGAAAAAGGGTACTTTTCCCCTTTTATATCCAAAAAATACGCCTTAACTTTGTCGTTGCTCATAAACCCCAAATTTAAACAGCAAACCTAATGGCATCAAAATCAGAAGTAGGACACGTGAGGAACGTGACCAATTTCAACCTGCTTATAGCTGCAGCAGAAAGCTATAACCACGGTTACAATCCTCCCAAAATCGCCTTGCAACTTCCGCAACTCTACACCATTGCTATCATCGCACAAGACAAATTGGCCAGCGTTACCATACAAAATACCGCCTATACCAATACGGTCAATGCCCGGAAGGAAGCATTCAAAGGGTTGCAGGAACTGTTTAGCAAAATCCTGAAAGAACTCGAAACCGTTTCGACAAATCCGAAAATTTTGGCAGCTGCCAGGGAGTACCATAAAAAAATACATGGTATCAGTACGGCAAATGAGGTTCAAAACACAAGAAAAATCAAGCTTTCCTACGATCAGGCTGTGTATTTGTTTACCGGACTCATTGCCTTGGCCGAATCAGAGCCCAAATACCTTCCGGAGGAAACTGCCCTGAAAGTGGAAAATCTGCAAGAAATGCTGCACTGGCTCACCCAACAAAACAAAGCCAAAACACTAGCCTTCAATGCGATGAAAAACATCAGGATTGAAAGGGATTTGGTACTTTACCATCCTGAAACAGGTTTATTGGCTATTGCTGAAGCGGTAAAAAAACACATTGAATCGGTATACGGCATACAAAGCACGCAATACAAGAAAGTTCACAAATTGCGCTTCAAACAGCCGAAATTGTAATCAGCCTAATATCTGTGAGGAATGGATTTTGGTTTTCACATCGGTGATAACGTCTTCGATAATGCCGTTTTCATCAATGATGAAAGTAGTTCTGTGGATGCCGTCGAATTCGCGTCCCATAAATTTTTTCGGGCCCCAAACCCCAAAAGCATTGATGACATCGTGGTCTTCATCTGCCAATAACGGAAAGGGCAATTGGTATTTGGCCTTGAACTTGGCCTGTTTTTTCTCAGGATCGGCGCTTACCCCCAACAAGGCATAATTTTGGGCCTCAAAACGGGCATAATTGTCACGAAGGTCACAGGCTTCATTGGTACAGCTTGGCGTATCGGCTTTGGGATAGAAAAAAACCACCAACTTTTTACCTTTATAATCGGTTAGGGTATGGGTGTTGCCGTCTTGGTCTTTTGCGGAAAATTTGGGGGCTTTATCGCCTTTTTGGAGTGTGGTCATTGGGTTATTTTTTAGACTGCTTGGATTATTATACTACTTGGATTGCTAGACTACTTGGTGCATATAATATATTTGTCTTTATTTACGGGATGTCCTGCCCCGGGTTGCAGGGGAAGGCTTTTTGGGAGGAAAGCCTGTTTTTGTGTTGCTGGAAAAGCGACCGGAGGAAGCTTTTTCCAGGGACTTGCAAAAACCGCTTTGCGACCGAAAACCTGTACCGGAAAACCGGATTAGGCACCTACTTATAAATACCTTAAATTTACAGTGATAAAATTACGAAAATGACCAAGAAAGAACGTGCAACATTCGTTATAAATACGTTAAAAGAAATTTATCCGACGATTCCGGTTCCGCTCGATCACAAAGACCCTTATACCCTACTGGTTGCGGTTTTGCTGTCGGCACAATGTACTGATGTGCGGGTGAACCAGGTCACGCCCAAGCTTTTTGCCAAGGCCGACAACCCTTATGACATGGCGAAAATGACAGTGGATAAAATCGCCGATATCATCCGCCCCTGTGGGTTGGCCCCAATGAAATCGAAAGGGATTTACGGCTTGTCAAAAATACTTATTGAACAGCACCAAGGCGAAGTACCCCAAAGTTTTGAAGCCCTTGAAGCCCTTCCTGCGGTGGGCCATAAAACGGCCAGCGTGGTAATGAGCCAGGCCTTTGGCGTGCCGGCTTTTCCGGTAGATACTCACATCCACAGGCTAATGTACCGCTGGAATTTATCGGACGGGAAAAATGTGGTTCAGACCGAAAAAGATGCCAAAGCGGTTTTCCCGAAGGAACTTTGGAATGAACTGCATTTGCAGATTATTTGGTACGGACGCGAATATTCACCGGCTCGTGGCTGGAACCTGGAAAAAGACATCATCACCAGAACAATAGGAAGGAAAGAGGTTTTGAAGGAAATGGAAAAAAAAATATCCCGATAAGGTTTCGGGATATTTTCTTAATTAGCAATGGTTTCGAAGTTCAGGTTACCTACTTTAATTATTTTTAGCACTTTCGAATAATTAAGAAGAAAATCAATGGTTTCTTTTTTTGGTAACATTTTTGTTTTTGCTAATTCATTTTGAGTGTAAAGTTTTGCCATAGAATGATTTAAATTTATATATCTATAACGCAACTTTTTTGGCAATATTGTTAATTGGTTAAAATAATTTGATTTTTTTCTATAATCTTCCTCAAATTGAGTATGGCGTAACGCATCCGTCCCAAAGCAGTATTGATGCTTACGTTGGTAAGTTCGGCAATTTCGTTGAAACTAAGGTCTTGATACAGGCGCATCATCAATACTTCTTTCTGGTCTTCAGGCAGTTCGGCAACAATCCGTTTTAGATCTTTCTCAATCAGGTCGGTAATCATTTTGCCTTCGGCATTGAGTGAAGAATCGGTCAGGACAGAAAAAATCGAAAACTCTTCTGTTTCACGAAGCATCGGCATTTTTTTGTTCTTCCTGTAATGGTCCACAATCAGGTTGTGTGCAATCCGCATCACCCAAGGAAGGAATTTGCCCTCTTCATTATAAGAATTGGATTTAAGGGTTTTGATCACTTTCATGAAAGTGTCCTGAAAAATATCATCGGCAATATCCCGGTCAGATAATTTCGAATAGATAAATCCGTAAATTTTGGATTGGTGACGTCTAATCAACATAGCTAAAGCATTTTCATCGCCTGCCATGTAATTCTTTACCAATAAAGCATCTGGGAGTTGAGTAGTAGCCATAAAATTACCTTTTAGTTTAGGATTAAAATTCTTGAGATTTTTTCTAAAAAGTAGTTTTATTGTATAGGCAGCTGTTAATTTAGTATTAAATATTAACCAAATGTAACATAATTAATTCTTAAGAAACAAATTATTACAAAATTTTAACATTTAAATTTCATTTTTCATGTAAATTCTATAACAAATCTAAAGTATTGTAACCTTATAATTGAGCGCGGAATTGATTATCTTTGCAAAACTTGGCCATCTGGCCAAAAAAACAAAGTTAAACCCTTCTTTCTATATGCTTACCGATCATATTGCCACGCTCGAGCCCAAGAAAAACATACTGATAAAAGGTGCGCAGATACACAACCTGAAAAACCTTGATGTAGCCATCCCGAGAAACCAATTGGTGGTGATTACAGGCTTGTCGGGCTCAGGAAAATCCTCTTTGGCCTTCGATACCTTATATGCAGAAGGACAGCGCCGCTATGTGGAAAGCCTGTCGAGTTATGCCCGTCAGTTTTTAGGACGGCTTGACAAACCCAAAGTAGATTATATTAAAGGGATAGCCCCTGCCATTGCCATAGAGCAGAAAGTGAATACCACCAATGCCCGTTCAACGGTAGGTACCTCTACCGAAATTTACGATTACCTCAAACTGCTTTTTGCCCGGGTGGGAAAAACGTTTTCCCCTATTTCGGGTAAAGAAGTAAAAAAAGACACGGTTTCTGATGTGATTAACGACATCAAAGGGTTTCCGCTGGAAAGCAAGTGGCTGTTGCTGGCCCCTATCCATCTGGAAGCCGGAAGGGCACTCGAAGACAAGCTAAAGGTATTGTTGCAACAGGGTTTTGCCCGGATATTGGTAAACAATGAAATGATACGCCTCGATGAAATCGACCAACATTCGTTAGACCATAAAGATGTAATGCTTATTATTGACCGGATAGTCGTCAAGGAAGAAGAGGAATTCTACAACCGTTTGGCCGATGCGGTACAGACTGCCTTTTATGAAGGCAAGGGCGAATGTTTCCTTCAGGAAGCAGGAACCGATAAACGCCGGAGTTACAACACCAATTTTACCCTTGACGGATTACATTTCCTGGAACCCAACATACACCTGTTCAGTTTCAATAACCCTTATGGCGCCTGCCCTACCTGCGAAGGTTACGGCAACATCATTGGTATAGACGAAGAACTGGTAGTGCCCAACACGGCGCTTTCGGTGTTTGAAAAAGCCATTTATCCGTGGCGGGGCGAAAGCATGGGTTGGTACAACGACCAGTTGGTGAACAACGCCTACAAATTTGATTTTCCGATACACAAACCCTATTACGAACTCACGCCCGAACAAAAAGACCTGGTCTGGAAAGGGAACAGTTATTTCACGGGGCTCGATGATTTTTTCAGGGAACTCGAAGAAAAAAACTATAAAATACAGAACCGGGTAATGTTGTCGCGCTACCGCGGAAAAACCAAATGCCCTACCTGTAAAGGCAAAAGGCTGCGTCCGGAAACCAACAATATCAAGGTAGGTAATAAAACCATTTCAGAACTGGTCGACCTGCCCATCAAAAACCTGATAGAATTCTTTAAAGGATTGCAATTGTCGGAATACGATTTGAAAGTAGCCAAACGTTTGCTCATCGAAATCAACAACCGCCTTTCGTTCCTGAGTGATGTAGGGTTAGATTACCTGACGCTGAACCGGACTTCCGCTACACTTTCGGGCGGGGAATCGCAACGCATCAACCTGGCCACATCATTGGGAAGCAGTTTGGTCGGTTCGATGTACATTCTCGACGAACCCAGCATCGGACTGCATCCGAAAGATACCGAACGCCTCATCAAGGTATTAAAGGAACTGCGCAATCTGGGCAATACGGTCATCGTGGTAGAACACGACGAAGACATCATGAAAGCCGCCGATATGATTATTGACATCGGCCCCGAAGCCGGAACCCACGGCGGGGAACTGGTGGCCCAAGGCACTTTCGCTGAAATCCTGAAAAGTGATTCACTTACGTCGCAATACCTGAACGGAAAACTCGAAATCGCTGTCCCCAAAAAACGCCGCCAGACCAAAAATTATATAGAAGTCAAAGGCGCACGCGAAAACAACCTGCAAAACATCGATGTCAAATTCCCGTTGGAATGTCTTACGGTCATTACCGGGGTTTCCGGCAGCGGAAAAAGTACTTTGGTGAAAAAAATCCTGTTTCCGGCACTGCAGAAAAAACTGGAAGGCGTGGGCGAAAAAGCCGGACAATTTTCTGATTTGGCAGGAAGTTACTCCCACATCAAACACATTGAATACGTAGACCAAAACCCCATCGGCAGGAGCTCCCGTTCCAATCCGGTAACTTACATCAAGGCCTATGACGACATCCGCGATTTGTTCGCCAAGGAAAAACTCTCCAAAATAAGGGGCTACCAACCCAAACATTTCTCCTTTAATGTGGATGGCGGACGCTGCGAAACCTGTAAAGGTGACGGTTCCATCAATGTAGAGATGGTGTTTATGGCTGATGTCGAACTGCCCTGCGAAACCTGTAACGGCAAGCGTTTCAAAAAGGAAATCCTCGAAGTGCATTTTGAAGGCAAAAACATCGACGACATCCTGACGATGACCATAGATGACGCCATTGCGTTTTTTACCCTGCACAAACAAACCAAGATCATGCAGAAATTACAGCCTTTGCAGGATGTCGGTTTGGGCTATGTACAATTGGGGCAGTCCTCTTCTACCCTTTCTGGTGGCGAGGCGCAACGCATCAAGCTCGCTTCCTTTTTGGTCAAGGGAACCACCAAAGACAAGGCCCTTTTCGTTTTTGACGAACCAACCACCGGTTTGCATTTTCATGACATCAAGAAATTACTGGCCTCGTTTGATGCCCTGATTGAAAAAGGACATTCCATAATTGTGATTGAACACAATCTTGATTTGATCAAATGTGCCGACTGGATTATCGACCTCGGGCCTGAAGGCGGGGAAAACGGCGGAAGACTTTTGGCTGAAGGAACCCCGGAAGACATTGTCAAAAACAAAAATTCGGTTACCGGGAAGTATTTAAAAGACAAGCTATAAAAAAAGCCTTTCAATTGAAAGGCTTTTTTTGTTATTCAATAACGATCTTCTTGGTAATTTGTTTGGTGGCAGTTTCCAATACCGTCAGATAAATGCCTTTCGGCAACTGGCCTATATTCATGGTCTCTATCAAATTACTGTTGGCGAAAGTTTCACGCATTACTTTTTTACCGTTGATGTCAATAATCGATACAGTATAGTTGGCTTCTGTGATATTCCCTTTACTGATATGGAGGAAATCTTTGGCCGGATTGGGGAAAAATCCAACCTGATTGTCTTCGTTGAACTGTTGGTTGTCTAAAACTGAAGTATTAGCCGTGGCATAATGCATGGTGGCACCAATTGCTGCTTTGGCAATATTATAATTGTAAACCGGATCCATATTTTCGAGCAGGTCGGTAGCGGTGTGGCGGTGAGGGGTTTCATTTTTTTCAAAAAAACCAGTAATGACTTCATTGTTGTCTTCAAATGTCATGTAGTCTGAAGCATAGGCACTCGCCAAAAAGGTATTCAATGGAGAATACAATTGGGTACAGGTTATCAATTCCTGGGTTTTGGCATTGGAGGCGGCATTATTGGATGTTGGGGTTCCGGTATCCCTTTCACAGGTGATGGTGTCATTGGTCATTCCGGCCACACCGCCTACCTCATCCAGGTTAAAAACCACACGGATGTCCATTTTTGGTGTCGTACCGTTCACCACAGCATTCACAAAATGCTGGCTTCCACGCAGTCCGTCTTCTTCCCCACTGAAATTGATGAATTTAATGGAGTATTCCGTCGGGATGTTCTGGAGCAAGCGGGCCACTTCCAAAATGGCTACCGTTCCGCTACCATTGTCGTTGGTTCCTGTCCCGGTAATAGAGTCATAATGTCCGCAAACAATCACATACGTATTCGGATAGAGCGTACCTACCTTAGTTACAATCAAATTCTTGCACACTGCAGTTGAACCCGAATAAGTATAAGAATCTTCCACCATTTGTGAAGCGGTATACCCATAACTCAGGTATTCTGTTTTCAACCAGTTCAGGGTATTGTTCAAAGCGGCAGTTCCCCTCCTTTTAACGCCAAGCGCTTCAAATTCAGTCAGGTTGTTCGTAATATTGGTTTGGGAACACTGGTTGACCACGTTGGCATAGCCCTGGATAAAGGTTTGCGCCTCAGCGGCACCGAAACACAACAAGGCAAGTACGGAAAGTTGCAGGCGTTTCATTGAAGATATCGTAATCATGATTTGGTTTTAATAGTATATCGGCACCAAAAGTAATAAAAAAATAACAATATCAAAATAAAAATAACCGGATGTAGATTTTGCAAGTAATTGAAAACAAAACACTTAGAAATCATTAACAAATCATTGACAAATAGCCCCCAGGCTTTTGGCACACATCTTGGAATATCACAAACATCAGAAGGAAATTCTGGTCGAAGAAACTGAAAATCGAAAGAGTAGGTAAAAAAATTAATTCTAATTATCATGAAAAAAATTACACTTTTAGTAGTTGCGGTTTTACTGACAGCAAACGTGACGAAAGCATCAGAATTAAATTTTACTGATGACACAAACCGAACCAGATTCAGCTTTGACGAGCCAATCACGTTCATGGAAAGAGGCATAGAATTCTTTGTCTTCCCAAATGGTGACTTCGATTTCAACACCCGTCCTGACGACAGCCAGGGAGGTTATTTCTTCAAAGGCGCCGGAAAAAGAGGCAACGACCGGGTAAACGACAGAAGACCTGTCAACTTCGGAACCCTCATTGAGCACGACAGTTTTGGTAGGGTACGACGCGTAGGCAACACCTTCATCAACTACGATACCCGTGACAGGGTCAGCAGGATTGGTACTGTATACATGCGTTACAACCGCTTCGCCCTCACCCAAATCGGAGGCCTGCGCATCTGCTACAACAGCTACGGTGAAATCACTGATATGTTTGGCCAGGTAAAAGGAAGGAACAGGGGGTTCATCGGAGCGCCAAGCACCACTAATTACGCCTACAATAACAGTGGCAACAGCAGCTACTATTACAAAACTGAAGGCAATAAAACTGAAAAAGAAGAAGAAGAAGACGATAAATAACGATTTGGTTGGTTAAGTTTGTTTGGAAAATCCTACGAAGCTGCAAAGTGGAGTAGGATTTTTTTTTATGCAGCTGATCCTGCTGTCCGTTGTATCTTTGCGGCTTAACCCCAGCCACAAAGGATGCCACTGCCATCAGGGCTGTAAAAGGTACTGTAATCAACCCAGGCGCAACTTCCCCAAAAAGGTATCGACTACTTTATTGAAATCTTCCGAAAGCTTCATTTTATAATGCACCAACGCATACAAAGCCGTAACCACTACTGATTTCAGCATAATGTTCACAATCGGATGGAACGGAAAATCCCAAAAATAAAAAAGGGCAAAAGTTCCCACCAAAATCCCGAACGAATACACCGTCTTTACCGTAAACGGAAACAACTTCATCCGGAACACTACAAAAAGTAACTTGGCCAAACTGTACAAGGCAATCGAAATCAGGGTAGCCAGCGCTGCCCCATCAATCAGCATCAACGGAATCAGGTACAAATTCAACAACACCTGAACAACGGCCAGAAGCAAGCCCAGTAACAACACCGCCTTGTAATATTTCGAATTGAAAATAATTGAATTGTTGTTGCCTAAAATCAAATCGAGGTATTTGGAAAACCCGATAACGAACACCGTAAAAATTCCCTGCGAATAATCGGGTGGCAATAACAGGTAAATCTGTTTGATGTTGACCAAGATACCTACAAATACCAAACCACCCACAATCTGAAGGGTAATGGAGGTTTTTTTGTAAAAATCGTTCAGCTCCCCAAACTTGCCGTCGTTCATCAATTTGGCCGTAACCGGATAGGCAATCTGGTGCATGGCCCGGCTCGGTACCGAGATGACCGTGGCTATAAAGATGGCGACATTATAAAAAGCAATATTGTCGATGGCAATCATTTTTCCCATCATCGTTTTGTCCAGGTCGAGCAGCATATTGGCCACACTGCCCGACAGGATGATGAATACCGAATACCGAAAGACTGCTTTTTTGTTTACCGGAAAATCCAAATGGAGCCTGAAATTCCTGATTTTGAAAGCATAGACTAACATCACCACGGTAATCACAAAATAAATCACCAGGGTAAGGTTGACGAAATACCCAGCCGAAAACCAGCCGAAATACACCCCAAACAAGCCACCGCTGATGAGCAAACGCAACAAAACCTCACGCGCAAACGTGCCAAAAACCGACTTCAGGTGTACTTTTACCCAAGCATAAAAAATCTCGAAATAGCCCATAAAAAGGCCAATAAGCGGAATCTGCCAGAAATATTCGTAAATAAAGGCATTCTTCGTGGCAAAGTAACCGGCGATATCATCATAGGCAAAAAAACAAATTCCGAAAATGGGTACAGCCACGAGCAGGGGCAATAAAAGCAGGTAAGTCAGGAAGCCGTTCTTTTCTTCATCTGAACGGTAATCGCTGAAAAATTTCACCAGCGTATTCTGTACCCCAAACGCCATAAGCGGCATAATCACATTTCCGAACGACAACACAAACCCGGTCAGTCCGTAAAAATCCTTGCCCAGGAAATGCGGGTACATAAACAAGGCATTGGCTGCACCAATCACAAACCCTACATAGGTAATTACGGTGTTCTTGATTGATTGTGTCTGTACAATGCCCATGTTAAAAATTAATTAGGTTGCAATAGTTTCGCCAATTGCCCGGTGAGGTTTTTTCTCGAATACTGTTGCAAACCTACAGGAAAAACCTGTAGTTGTTGTTGCAGGTAGCTTTCAAAATACTGCAGGATGGTTTTTTTCAGGCGTTCTTTTTCATCGTATGTGAAGAAAACACCGGTGTTGGTTGACGTGATGATTTCGGCAAAATCAGAATCCTTGGGACCAATGGCAATTATCGGTCGTTCCGCCACCATGTATTCAAATACTTTACCGGGAATGATGCTTTTGGTTTCGGGCGAATCAATTTCGATGAGCAAAAGCAGCTGCGACTGACGTTGGTGTTGCAGGGCTTCGGTATGCGATACATAACCGAGGTTGTTTACATACTTATCCAACCCGAAGGTATTGATGGTATCAAGTATGTCCTGGCTGACCTTTCCAATCAGTTTGAGTTCAAAATGCGAAGCAAAGTGGGTGTTTTCTGCTGTCAGCTCCTGCAATGCCTGCCACAACAGTTGCGGATTACGGTCAGACAAAAAAGAGCCGATGTGTGCCATTGAAAATTTGTCATCCAAAGGCTGTTTGGCAATATTCTCTACATCATAACCGTTCGTAATCACTTCAATCGGTTTGTTGGTCAGGACTTCAAATTCGGTTTTGGTGGTTTTGCTTGTGACAATGATGGTGTCTGCAGCGTTAAGCACTTCGCTTTCGAGCTGTTTGTGTTTTTTATCGGCGTAGGCAGATAATTTCAGGGCTTTGTGGTAACCAATGGTCGTCCACGGGTCACGGAAATCGGCCAACCAATTGACGTTCAATTCTTTTTTGAGCTGCAACCCGATCAGGTGTAAACTGTGCGGCGGCCCCGAAGTAATGATGGTTTCAATTTGATTTTCCTGTAGGTATTTTTTGAGGTATTTTACCGAGGGCTTTACCCATAAAAAACGGGCATCCGGAATGAACAGGTTGCCGCGTATCCAGAGAAAAATACGTTCTATAAAAGACTGTTTTTTGGCAGCCGGAATAATCCCCGAACTGATTTTGGCCGTCTGTTTTTTGGAAAAAATCCCCGCCAACTGATAGGGTTCGAAAATTTTGTTTTTAAGAATGACTGCCTTGTCGGAAACATCGGCCTCAAGCCCTTTGTCAATAATAGGATAAGTCGGATTCTCCGGAATATACACGATGGGCTGTATGCCGAAATCGGGTAGGTATTTGACAAACTTGAGCCAACGTTGTACACCAGGGCCTCCTGCAGGTGGCCAATAATAGGTGATGATGAGGACTTTTTTAGCTCCGCTCAGTTCGGCTGTGCCTCCTGTAAGTTCTTTATTTGCCATTAACCTTATCGGTTGAATCTTTTGTCAGTTTTTTTCTTTCGAGATAGAGCGCGCCACCCAAAAGCAACAGCATACCCAAGCTGCTGATCAGTGCAATGGTGCTTCCTGTTTTGACTACCTGGGGATCAAATTTGAATTCGATGTTGTGCTTTCCGGCCGGAATAAGCAATCCGCGTAAGGCATAATTCACTTTTAAAATGGCTGCCTCTTTTCCGTCAATGGTCGCTTTCCAACCGTATTTATAATACATTTCAGAAAATACAGCGAAGCCATTGTTGGCATTATTCGAAACATATTTCAAGTGGTTGGGTTGGTATTCCGTCAGGCGGATGGTGGCGGTACTGTCTTTCGCAAACGAAGCAGTGGGCATTTTCACATCGGCTGTCTTGTGGTAAATGGCCACGTTTTTGGAATCGAATTTATTCAAGGCCTTCATTTCAGCATCAGGCGAATTGACCATTTTAACTTCCTTCACAAACCAGGCATTGCCATTGGCTTCAGGGTTGGCCATCGGGAACTCCTCGCCTTTTTCGTTGGTTTGGATCAGGTATTTCACGTTGAGCATGTTCAATACTTCCACATTGTTTTTGGCTATCTGGTAATCAAACAATTCCTGCATCTTTATCGGACGCACGGCGCTGTATCCGCCAAGTGATTTGTAGAAATAAGACGCCCTTCCGTTCAAAAAACCTTGCACGTCCAATACGCGGTAATGGGTGGTGTCCTGAAGAATCTGGTTGTCGACTTCGGTGGCTTCAAAAGGCACATCGACTTCCCGGGCACTTACAAAATCATCTTTGTCGACATAGCTTTTGTCAACCATGAACAAATCAGTCACCATGAGCAGTCCGACCAAGATTATAGCGGTGCCGGAAGCCAGTTTGTTTTTGGTATAGAGGTACAAAGCCACAGCCACCAAAACCATAAAAAATCCGGAACGCAACAAATCGGCGGCATACAAACTCCTTCTGTCTTCTTTCAACGCATCAAGAAAACCGATGCCGAAAGATTTGTCAGGATGCTGCTGGAACATCTGAAGTAATTTGCCATCCATTGAACCGGCAAAATCAAAAGAACTTCTCATCAGGAACAAAACCACTATCAATCCTAAAGCCGTGGCCGAAGTTTTCCATAAACTCGCCCATTGTTTCTCTTTGTCGGTCGTGAAAAACGATTGCAAGCCCATGATGGCAATCACTGGTATACACAATTCCAGGATGACCTGTATGGAAGAAACCGCGCGGAATTTGTCGTATAACGGCACATAATCGATGAATAAGTCGGTTAAAAACTGTAGGTTTTTTCCCCAGGAAAGCAACAACGAAAAAATTGCCCCTGCCAGGAACACGTATTTTATTTTGCGCCTGTCATGGTACAACCCAAGTATACACAAAAAGAAAACCACAGCCCCTATGTAGGCTGGTGCTGCTACTATGGGTTGGTCTCCCCAATAGGTAAGCCCGTAATTTTCGGTAAATTCTTTGGCTTCGTCAGGTGTCGCGCCATAATTGAGCATGAAATTGTATACGCTGGAATCTTCGTTGAGTTTTTCGCTGTTGCCACCACCATACAAACGCGGGGCAATCAGGTTGAAGCTTTCGCTGATTCCGTAGCTGTATTCCGTGATGTAATCCCGGGAAAGGGCCGTATTTTCGGTTTTCTTTTTTCCGTCCGGGTTAAAGGTCAGCTCGCTCTTCCCGCGGATACTGTAATCGGTAAATTCCTTGGTCGCCATCAGGCTGGTCGCATTGGCACCCACAGCCAGGATAACAGCAATGGCAAATACCCCGACCACCTTGCCGAGTTCATTCAATTGCTTGTCTTTGATGAATTTATAGGCATAATAAATTCCGATAAACAACAACAAAAACAGCAGGTAATAGGTCATCTGGAAGTGGTTGGCGTTAAGCTCAAGCGCCACAGCCAACATGGTAAGCAATCCACCCCATACATAACGTCTTTTGAATACCATCAGTACCCCGGCCACGACCATCGGCATATAGGCAATCGCATGGGCCTTGGCATTGTGTCCGACGCCCAAAATGACAATCAGGTAAGTAGACAATCCGAAAGCAAGGGCTCCAAAAAATGCCTTTAACGGATCGGTTTTGAATACCAGAAGCAAAATATAGAATCCGAGGAAATACAGGAACAGGTAATCTGCCGGACGTGGCAAAAACCGTAAGGCATCATCGAGGTGGCCGATAAAATCGTTCGGATACTTGGCACCCAACTGGTAGGTCGGCATCCCTCCGAAAGCAGAATTGGTCCAGTAGGGTTCGGCATGTTCGGCAGCCCTGAAGTCATTCTGTTCCTTGGCCATCGCGGTGTATTGCACAATATCAGACTGGTAGATTTTTTTCCCTTGGAGAACCGGGTAAAAATAAAGTAAGGCAATGACAATAAAACCAATTAAGGCGGTTAAATGAGGGTATAACTTCTGGATTTGCTTCATGAACGTTTTATTTGGACGGGTTGTTTGGTTTATGGAAAGGGTATCGTTTAAGGAATTTCCTCATAATCGATATAATCACCTACTTTTTTGGTTTCACGCGGCTTATCCGGTTTTGGTGCAGATGACGGTGGTGCTTGCTGGTACGGGTTTTGGTATTGCTGCTTGAATTGTTCTTCGGCTTTCTGGGCCACTTTTTTGACTATGACCGGCAAAAACAAACGGGCGAGGAATTTAAAAATATAATAAAAAGCGAAAATCCAAAGTATCGCCCTTATGACTCCGGGAAATGATGCTTCCTGCATTTTTTTGATTTTTTACATTATTTTGGTGGCTGTTGGGCACACCAACTGCAAAAATACTAAATTACCCGGTTTGACCTCTTAAATAAATAATAAAAAATAGTACTTTTGACACGGAGCCGTCAGGCCTTACGGAATGACGCAACCCCATCAAAACAGCTAAAACAAAATTTATGATCAAATTAAAACCAATACTGGCAACGGCTTTACTGTTTTCACTGCAAGGGTCATTTGCCCAGCATACCGATATCATTAATTCAAACCGTCCGAGCGAGTCGATGTCGGCTTTTGCGGTAGGAAAAAATGTCATACAGGCTGAAACCGGGTTTAGCTTCCTGAACGAAAAACACGAATTACTCGATTACACAACCAAGGGAATGTTGGTGGATGTGGCCCTTCGTTATGGTTTTTTCAGGGAACAGCTCGAACTGATGGCAGAAATCGGCTACCAATCTGACAAATACACCATTAACGACCTTACCGAAAAAAGATCGGGCTTGCGCAACTGTACTTTCGGGGCCAAATACCTGTTTTACGATCCGTTCAAGAACGCCGAGGAAAAAATCAATATTTACAGCTGGAAAGCCAACCACAAATTCAAATGGAAACAATTCATTCCTGCCCTTTCCGGCTATGTAGGGGCCAACCTCAACTTTAACAACAAATACAATGTCGGGGCCGACAAAGCGTCTATCGTCAGCCCGAAAGTGATGCTGATTACCCAGAATATTTTCGGCGGGGGTTATGTGTTTATCACCAACATTTACATGGACCGGATTTCTACACCCCGTGCTTCCCTCAACTACCTGATTACGGTAACCAAAAGCCTGAACGACAAATGGTCGGTCTTTTTGGAAAACAAGGGCATCAAGGGTGACTATTATGCCGACGGGATATTTTCGGGCGGTGCGGCCTACCTCTTATCTGATGACTTGCAGGTAGATGCCTCCCTCAGTCACAATTACAAGAACACCCCGACTGTTTTTTACGGCGGCGTGGGCCTTTCCTGGCGTTCCGATACCAACCACAAGGATGTCCTGATCAAATCGGGCAAGGATGAAAAGAAAAGCAAAGGAAAAGGCAAAAAAGACAAGGAAAAAGACAAAAAGAAAAGGCTTGACGAAGTAGAAGTTGAAAAATAAAACACGATGATTACCATAAAAGAAGCCAATACCAAGGCGCTTATTGCAGATTACGTTAAATTTCCGTTTGCCTTATACAAAGACAATCCGTATTGGGTGCCGCCACTCATACAGGACGAAATCGACTCCTTCAACAAAGACAAAAACCCGGCTTTCCTCTCGGCGGAAGCCCATTTTTATCTGGCCTATAAAGACAATCAAATCGTTGGGCGCATTGCCGCCATCATCAACTGGGATGAAGTCAACAAGCAGGGAAAAAGCAAGGTACGCTTTGGCTGGTGGGACGTCATTGACGATATTGAAGTGACCAAAGCCTTATTGGATAAAGTATATGAATTAGGAAAGAAGCACAACCTGGAAACCATCGAAGGCCCAATTGGGTTTTCCAACCTCGACAAAGTGGGCGTGCTGACCGAAGGCTATCAGGAAAAAGGTTCGATGATTACCTGGTACAACCACCCGTATTATGTTCCCCACCTCGAACAATTGGGTTTTACTAAGGAAAAAGAATACATCGAAAGCGTGTTCCATACGTCAGCCATACAGCCCGATTTCTTTCTGAAAGCACAGGAACTCATCAAACGCCGTTACCAATTGGTGCCGCTTAATTTCACCAAAACCAAAGACATCATGCCTTATGTGGATGAAATGTTTGATTTGTTCAACCGGGTCTATGCCAACCTCGCGTCTTTTGTGGCGGTAACCGACATCCAGAAGGAATATTTCAAGAAAAAATACATTGGGTTCATCAACCCCGAATACATCAAATTCATCATGGACAAAGACGGCAAAATGATTGCCTTCACCATCGTGATGCCCGATTTGTCAGACGCCATCAAAAAAGCCAATGGCAGGTTGTTTCCGTTTGGTTTTTACCATTTGCTCAAAGCGAAAAACCGGAGCGAAGACGTACTTTTTTACCTGATTGGGATAGAACACGAGTACCAGAACAAAGGCGTAACGGCCATTATTTTTGATGAATATTACAAAACCTTCATGAAAAACAAGGTCCAGAACTGCATCCGGACGCCGGAATTGGAAGAAAACCATGCCATCCACAACATCTGGAAGCATTTCAACCCCAAAATCCACAAAAGAAGAAGAACGTACAGCAAAAAACTATAGTCAGTCACAATTGCTTTTTTGAAGTACTAGGCCGTCATTGAAACGCAGGGCTTTCGGGTTTTTGAAAACCATCTTGCCGTCTTTCTCGGCTATCTCGCCGGAGCCTTCGGTCAGGGTATTGTTTGCTTTTAAAAACACCACTTCACGCACAGAGGTCATGCCTTCAGACTGGAAGGTGTAATCACCCATAATGGTATCACCTTTCATGCTTCCTGAAAAAGTACCCGAATTTTTGTCCTTTTCAAAGAATTTATAATCGAGGTTTCCGGTTACCTGATCACCTGTCACCGAGAACGTGGCAGTAATGGTGTCTTTGCCTTTGAAATAGCCATAACATTCGGTAATGGGTGCGCTTTCGACCGGGGTAACAGTATCTTTTTCAACTGTGACGGTTTCCGCTTTTTTACAGGAAAACAGCGTCATACAAACTCCTGTGGTAATCAAAATAATCTTTTTCATAAACTTATTTATTGGTTTTTAAAGGTACAAAAAAATCCACTCAAGGTATTGAATGGATTTTGACTTTAATCTTATATGATTTACCGTTAGGAAACGTCTACAGTCGTTTTGCTGGCAATTTCCTTGTAGGTACCGTTTACTAATTTTTCACGGATGGCTTCAAAAGCGGTAAGGGTTTCGTCAATGTCGGCCAGTGTGTGTGAAGCCGTCGGAATCATCCTTAGCAAAATAATCCCCTTAGGAATCACCGGATACACCACTATCGAAAGGAAAATACCGTAATTTTCCCGCAAATCGTTTACCATCACCATCGCTTCCGGGATAGATCCTTTGAGGTACACTGGCGTCACACAGGTATTGGTGTCACCGATATCAAATCCACGCGATTTCAACCCATTTTGGAGTGCGTTTACGTTTTCCCAAAGCTTGTCTTTGAGTTCAGAAGATTTGCGCAACAGTTCCAAACGTTTCAAAGAACCCACCGTTTGTATCATCGGTAAAGCCTTGGCAAACATCTGTGAACGGAGGTTGTATTTCAAAAAGTCTATGATTTCCTTGTCTGCTGCCACAAAAGCACCGATGTTCGCCATTGATTTGGCAAAAGTCGAAAAATACACGTCAATCCCGTCCTGGCAACCCTGCTCCTCACCTGCCCCGGCACCGGTTTTACCCAGTGTACCGAAACCGTGCGCATCGTCTACCAACAAACGGAAGTTGTATTTTTTCTTCATTTCTACAATTTCCTTCAGTTTTCCCTGCTGTCCGCGCATTCCGAAAACCCCTTCTGTAATGAACAGGATTCCACCGCCGGTTTCTTCAGCCAATTTGGTGGCACGCTGCAGGTTTTTTTCCATACTTTCCACATCGTTATGACGGTAGGTAAAACGTTTTCCCATGTGCAGGCGCACCCCGTCAATAATACAGGCGTGACCATCCACATCATATACAATCACGTCATTTTTGGTCACCAACGCATCAATAATCGATACCATTCCCTGGTAACCGAAATTCAGCAGATAAGCCGATTCCTTCATCACAAATTCGGCCAGTTCTTTTTCGAGTTGCTCGTGTGCGGTAGTGTGTCCGCTCATCATGCGCGCCCCCATTGGGTAAGCAGCTCCGTATTGTACAGCGGCATCGATATCTGCCTGACGCACTTCAGGATGGTTGGCCAAACCGAGATAATCGTTAAGGCTCCAGTTCAGAATGGTTTTGCCGTGAAATTGCATTCTTGGCCCCAATTCGCCTTCCAATTTCGGGAATACGTAATAGCCTTCTGCCTGAGAGGCCCATTTTCCTAACGGACCCATATTGTTTTGTATCTTTTCGAATAAATCCTTTACCATAAGAAACGTTGTAAAATTGTATGTTTTGTGTGGCAAAATTAATTATTTCCAACGGAATTTAAGGGCTAAAGCCAAATTATTTTCAGGAGCCTTTTCCGGCTGTACCTTCCAACCTTTTTAGCCCACGCCTTTTTTTGTAGCACCTTACCCCAGCTTCTGTGGTCGCTGGGCAAGGTGGGCAAAAAACAGTGGTGGGATAAAAAGGGTTTCCATTTCCATCCGGGCTAAAAACCGCATTGTGGTTTAAAGTTCGTATCTTTGGTTATTATTGCCCTGAAAGGCAGCCCAAAACCAAAACACATGGCTGATAAAAACACCGAACTCAAACTGGCCGTTCTCATCGATGCCGACAACGTACCCTACAGCAATGTAAAGGGAATGATGGAGGAAATCGCAAAATACGGCACCCCAACCACCAAACGCATCTACGGCGACTGGACCAAACCCAACGCCAACGGTTGGAAATCAGTACTGCTCGAACACGCCATCACGCCCATCCAGCAATACAGCTATACCGTCGGAAAAAACTCTTCTGATTCTGCCTTGATTATCGATGCCATGGATTTACTCTATTCCGACAAGGTCGACGGCTTCTGCATCGTATCGAGTGATTCCGATTTTACACGATTGGCCATCCGCCTACGGGAATCAGGCATGAAAGTCATCGGGATTGGCGAAAAGAAAACCCCCAATTCATTTATTGTGGCCTGTGACCGTTTCATCTATATTGAAGTGCTTGACGGTTATATCAAAAAGAAACGGAATGCCGCTACCCGGGCCGGAAGCGAACAGGTAGCAACCAAAGTGGTTGAGGGCAAAGCGAAAAAAACCACAGTATCCCCAGAAATCCCTGAAACCAAAAAGCTACCTGAAAAAGAAATTGTCAGCAAAATTGACAAACAAACCATAGAACTCATCGAAGACACCCTCGATGCCATAGGCGATGACGACGGCTGGGCCTTTTTGGGTGATGTGGGCAACCTCATCGTGAAGAAAAAACCCGAATTCGACCCGCGTAATTACGGCTTCAACAAACTGACGCCCATGCTGCAATCCCTCACTGATATTCTGGAAATTGACGTACGCGATTCTGAACGAAAAGGCATCAAACACGTGTATGTGAGGTTGCGTGTGGGCTAAATGAGTTCCTTGATGGCGGCCTGCAGGGTATCGTTTTTGATGGGCTTGGAGAGGTAGGCATCCATCCCGATTTCAGCCACACGTAATTTGGTGCTTTCCATGACGTCGGCGGTCACGGCAATGATGGGGATTTGCTTGTTTTTTTCGCCCACTTCCCCATTTCGGATGGCAATAGTAGCTTCATAACCATCCATTACCGGCATTTGCAGGTCCATCAGGACCAGGTCAACAGGATGCTCCTTAAAGACATCAAGGGCTTCCTGACCGTTGTTGGCATAGACCATATTCACATTCATCCATTTTTTGGAAATCATCTTGACGACCATCTGGTTGATGGCATTGTCTTCAGCCACCAATATCGTTTTGCCCTGCAGGTCAAAAAGTGCGGGCACTTCCTCAACCACTGGTTCTTTTTCTTTGGTAATGATTTCATAATCAACCGTAATCTCACAGGTTGTCCCTTCCCCGGGAACACTGTCCATTTTTATGATTCCCTTCTGCATTTCGACCAGGGTTTTTACGATATAAAGCCCCAATCCGAGTCCGCCATATTTGCGTTTGTTGTTGATGTTGTTTTGGGAAAACGAATCAAAAATACTGATCATTTTTTCTTTTGAAATACCAATTCCCGAATCGGCAATGGTCAATATCAGGCTGACTTTGTTGCCTGGTTTCACTTTGGCATCAATGTTGAATTTAATAAAGCCTTCAGGAGTAAATTTTATGGCGTTGCTCAGCACATTGTTGACCACCTGGACCAAGCGGGTTACATCGCCCGAAACAAAATCAGGAATATGGGCCGACTTCGAAAACTGAAAATCCAAACCTTGGTCTTTGGCCCTGTTGGCGGCATTGTTTTTAAGGTGTTCCAACACTTTTACCGGTTCAAATACGGTGTTTTCCAATTGTAATTCGCCTTTTTCAATTTTGGAAAAATCGAGAATATCGTTCACAGAACTCAATAAACTATGCGAAGAGTATTTGATAATCTGGCAATTGTCTTTGGTTTTTTCGTCTGCAGTCTCTTTGAGAATGGTATCACTCAGGTTCATGATGGCATTGAGCGGGGTACGCAATTCGTGGCTGATGTTGGATAAAAAATACGATTTGAGTTCACTCATTTCTTCCGACCGCACCAAAGCCAGGCGGTTGTATTCAATTTTTTCATTGCGCAGCCTGCGGATTAAATTCCCCATTGAAAGCGAAAGGAAAATAACCTCAATGCCAGTGCCTATTTTGGAACTGTGCTGGGTGAGAAACGTATTGGGTACTTTTCCGAAATTGTTGAGAATGAAAATGGTGAATCCGAGGATCAAAAATATAATTCCGATCCTGAAAAAAATATCCACGGGGATTTTCCTGAACCTGAGGTAAGTGATGGAAAATATAATCAGGAACAACACGAATAGCCCTATAATGTTGGCCAACGGATAATACCATTTCAAGCCTGAAGGAACAAAAACCAGCAGGAACAAAGCAAGGGCAGACAATACATACAAACCATTAAAAAGTCTGTGTACGGTCAGGTTGTATTGTCTTACCTTCAAAAAGACCGCGCTGTATTTTCCGAGGAATATGGCGGCAATCAGTGCAAAAAACAAGACTGAATTACTGGCCAGCCAGCCACCATTGGGCGCAAACAGCTGAAAGAAATAACCGTCCAGTGAAAATTGCAGCAAACCGATAAACAACACATACATACTGTAATACAGGAAGGTATTTTCCTTGAGTGCAAAATAAAAAAACAGGTAAAGCATGCTGGCCAAAATCAGGATGCCGTAAAAACAGCCGAACAACAATTGTTCTTTTGAAGTGACCTTGATAAATGCCTCCGGAGTATAAAGCAACATGGGCATGTTGATGACTTCGCCATCGCTTTTAAGGTGGAGGAAAAGGGTAAGTGACTGATGGGCCCTGATGTTGATTTTGAAAATGGTTTTTCTGTGGTCAAAACTTCGCTGGATACAGGGAATGCGGTCTCCACTTTTTGCCGATGAGAGGATTTTGTTGGCCGAATCGACTACATAAAGATCGACAAAATCTGTAATGGGTCTTGCTGTTTCCAGATAATAAATCAGGTCTTGGCCGGTAGTATTTTCGAGTGTGGTTTTGGCCCAGAAATTATTTTCGGTAAAGCCAAGGTCATCGCTTTCGGTCTTCAGCCCTTTTGGCTGTATGGCATTATAATTTTTGAGGATGTAAGCGATATCGAATTGTTGTTGCCCAACATCAGCAATCAAGGTGTAGGGGTGCAGGGAAATCATTTCAGGCAATGCGTTTTCCTTAAACCGGTATTGGGAAAAGCCATCATGTAAAAAAAAGAACAGAAAAATCAGGACAAGGTTCCTAAAAGTAATTTTGTTAAGCTTCATTGTGGGGCAATTGGTCGTTTTTACTTCAGAAAAGTAAACTTACAAAAAAATCTTTCGTTTTTTTACTATTAGCCACAAAGAAAAAGCAACCCGTTAAGGTTGCTTTGAATCCAAAACAATAAAATTCAAGAATGTTGTGCGTCTAAAACCGTAAGAGCCCCAAGCCCGGTCACACAGCCTTTATGTATTTTGGATGAAACGCTAAAAAAAAACTAACTTAACTAATAACATTCCAAAACTATACAATAGACAGACACCAGAAAAGGGGAAAAACACCCTTTTTTTAATTTATTTTCTTAATAAGGATTTAGAT
Source organism: uncultured Flavobacterium sp. (assembly GCA_964642945.1). Lineage (GTDB taxonomy): Bacteria > Bacteroidota > Bacteroidia > Flavobacteriales > Flavobacteriaceae > Flavobacterium. The sequence goes on from CAZXRX010000010.1 coordinate 22,601, forward strand.
GTTACCTTTGCCTTTTACCTATTTTAAACTGCAGTATGAAACTCGTTTTTGCTTCCAACAATCCCAATAAAATCAAGGAAATACAGGCATTGGTTCCGGACTCCATACAAATTGTAGGACTGAACGAAATCGGTTGTCATGAAGACATTCCCGAAACGGCTGCTACCATTGAAGGCAATGCCATCCTGAAAGCCAATTATGTGACCGAAAAATATGGGCTCGATTGTTTTGCCGATGATTCGGGTTTGGAAGTGGATGCAATCAATGGGGCGCCTGGCGTTTACTCGGCCCGGTATGCCGGCGAGCCTAAAAATGACGATAACAACCTCAATAAATTACTGCTCGACCTGAAAGACGAAACCCAGCGTAAAGCCAATTTCAAAACCGTGATTTGCCTGAACATCAATGGTCAGCAACAGCTTTTTACCGGCATCATAAATGGCACTATTACCCATGAAAAGAAGGGAAACAACGGCTTCGGCTACGACCCTGTTTTCAGGGCAGACGGTCATTCCAAAACCTTTGCGGAATTGACTATGGAAGAAAAATCACGTATCAGTCACCGCGGCATTGCTGTAAAAAAATTGATCGATTTTCTTAATAAAAAGTAACCTTCATCGTTTGCAACTCCTTTTAAAACCTTATTTTTGGGTGTAATTAGATTTGAGATAGCCTAATTGACTTTTTAGTAATTCATATTTGTGATCTCTTTCCGAATCTGACAAAAAACAATAATTATCAAATCTGTTTTTTAAATTTTGTAAAATTTGATTTTCTATTTGGTTGACCTTGTCTAATGATTTTAATTCATAATAGTTTTCAAGTATCATCAATACATCAAAACTAAAATAAGACAAGTCATTCGGATATAACATAAGCCCTTTGTCTAAAGTCGCTTTGGCTTTTTCCAATTGCCCTTTTTGAATATATCCGGCAGCCAATCTTCCGTAGATGCTTCTGTAATTCATGGCCACTTGTCGCTCTTCGACCGGCAAATTGATTTTATTTTTGAAATGAAACATCTTAGCGCAGTTTTCTTCTGTTTTTGTAATATTCACATAGCCTATTTCAGAATTGGGATGGGTTCCTTTTGTGCTACCCAATTTATAAACCAAGCCTTCAAACTGCAGGTATGGGGACAATCCTAAATAGCCTTCTTCCGAATTGTTGTCGGCAAAATAAATCGGTCTTTTCCAGTTATTGGAGGCTATTATATCAAGAATAATCAAATCACTGCGATAGAGCGCTTGATTTTCGATACGCCATTCCATTTTTTGTTTTCCGCTTCCGAAGGAAAAATTTTTTGAGGGTAGGGTCTTGTAATTCCTGATTTGCGTTTCAATTAAATTTTTATCGTCAGAAAGCAAAGTGCTCAAATTTTCAATTGAAACCGGGTTTTCTGTTGTTGCGGTAAACAATATGGCTTCGCTTAAATCATCTTTAATAAAATCTGCGTTTAACGACAAAGGAATTCCTTCTGAATCTAAAATGCGATTGTGCATCATCAGCACATAGCGTTCATCCTGAAGCAAACTGGTATTGACGATGAGCACGTCTTTCCTATAGTTATTCTGAACCTGATAAGTCAGTAACGGAAAAGTGTCGTTATCACCCACCGTAAATAAAATGGCATTTTTATCACACGAATCGAGCATATACTTGGCATAAAGCTTATAATTATCAGAATAAACATTTATGCCTTGAAGGTGCTGCATGGCAATTTCTTCATTTTGATAAATTCTTAAATTAAGAAAGTTACTGGCCAACTCATTAAAGTATTTTATCCCTATTTGACCCGGAAGTGTCTGAAATTCGGGATTCTTTTTATACAATTCAAGATAACAATTGATCGCTTTTTTTTCAAATGACAGGTAAGTCTGCAATTGGCTGTCGGTCATCGAATTTTTAGAAATCGGTAAATTAAATTTTGTTTTATTATCTGTAAAATCAAAATTATCGTTCAATAAGCCGTTTGCATAATTGGAATAAGCATATCCAAGCGCATACCATTCATTGGCTGTTAAGGGGGTTTTATTTTCGTACAGTTTTATCAAATCCTGATCCCAACCAACGTATCCGTAATACAGCAAACTATTGAATCTTGCTGCGGATGAACTATTAATGAAGTTAGAAACCGCCTCCTCGTCAATTTCGTCAGTACGCTTTTTTGGAAGATGAATCGGATTGTATCGCTTTTTCTGACTGTCCCAAAACAATTCACTAATCGTATCATTCGATTGCGGATCAATAGTTGTAACCTTCCAACCCATTTGTCTTTTTTCCAACAAAACAGCCTTTGACTGATTGATGGAATCAGCATGATACCGATGAAAAAGCTCTGTAACAACCTCTTTATATGTAGGATAGGAACTTTGACCATAGCCTGAAACAGCCATAAAAAACAATATAATGATACCCAGCTTTATTTTCATTTTGTCAAACATTAATTTGTAAGTAAAGAAATGTAATTTAAACCTAAAAAGCAATGTGATTGAGTTGTTTTCAAAATTAAACAGGTTCAAATAAAACCTTTATCAAATCACACACTAAACCTAAATAATAAAAATAAATTCTAATTTAATATTTTAACTTATTAATAATCAAAAACATATAACATTAGCTTATATGGTATTTAAAGACTACCTTTGCACCCAATTTAAAATAATATATGAATAAATTTGAACAATTAGGTCTGAATGAGTCGTTACTGCTGGCGATCAAAGATCTAGGATTTGAGAATCCGTCAGAAGTGCAAGAAAAAGCCATTCCAGTCTTATTGGAAAAAAACACAGACTTAGTAGCTTTAGCACAAACAGGTACAGGGAAAACAGCAGCATTTGGCTTTCCGCTTATCCAAAAAATTGATGCCGAAGACAGAAGTACACAGGCGCTGATTTTATCGCCCACACGTGAGCTTTGCTTACAAATCACCAACGAGATCAAACTATACTCAAAATATGTAAAAGGTTTACATACAGTGGCAGTTTATGGTGGAGCAAGCATCACCGAACAAGCCCGGGAAATCAAGAGGGGCGCGCAAATCATTGTGGCCACTCCCGGAAGAATGCAGGACATGATCAACCGTGGCCTGGTGAACATCAAAAACATCAACTATTGTATTCTTGACGAAGCCGATGAGATGTTGAATATGGGATTTTATGAAGACATCGTTTCGATACTTTCTGACACCCCTGACGATAAAAACACCTGGTTGTTTTCAGCCACCATGCCCGCCGAAGTAGCGCGTATTGCCAAGAAATTCATGGCCGATCCTGCAGAAATCACCGTAGGAACCAAAAACTCCGGTTCTGCTACCGTGTCACACGAATTTTATTGTGTGAATGCCCGCGACCGTTACGAAGCATTGAAACGTTTGGCCGATGCCAACCCCGATATTTTCTCGGTGGTTTTCTGCCGTACCAAACGCGATACACAAGCCGTTGCAGAAAAATTGATTGAAGACGGCTACAGCGCTGCTGCCTTACACGGCGATTTGTCGCAGGCGCAACGTGACGGGGTAATGAAATCATTCCGCGGACGCCAGATACAAATGTTGGTCGCTACAGACGTGGCTGCCCGTGGTATAGACGTAGACAACATCACCCACGTGGTAAACTACCAATTGCCGGACGAAATCGAAACCTACAACCACCGTTCCGGAAGAACCGGAAGGGCAGGAAAACTGGGTACTTCGATTGTCATTATCACCAAAAGTGAAATCAGGAAAATCCATTCGATTGAAAAAATCATCAAACAACAGTTTGAGGAAAAAACCATCCCGAGCGGAATTGAAATCTGTGAAATCCAATTGTTGCACTTAGCCAATAAAATCAAGGATACCGAAGTTGACCACGAAATTGACAACTACCTGCCAGCCATCAACGAAGTACTTGACGGACTGACCAAGGAAGAACTCATCAAGAAAATGGTTTCGGTAGAATTCAACCGATTCATTTCTTACTACAAAAAGAAACGCGACCTTTCCGGCGAAAAATCAGAGAGAAGTTCTTCTGAACCACGTGAAATCAGGGCCGGTGATCCGGTTCGTTATTTCATCAACATCGGTTCAAGGGATGATTTCGACTGGATGCAGTTGAAAGACTTCCTGAAAGAAACATTAGACTTGGGCCGTGATGACGTATTCAAGGTAGATGTTAAGGAAGGTTTTTCTTTCTTCAATACTGATGGCGAACATACAGACAAAGTGATGTCTATCCTGAACGGTTTTGAACTCGAAGGACGTCGCATCAACGTAGAAATATCCAAAAACGAAGGTTCCAGCTCGGGCAGACGTGATCACAACGGAAGAAGTTCCGGTGGTGGTTTCAGAAGTGAAAGAAGTTCCGGCGGATTCAGGAGCGACAGAAGTGCTGCCCCGAGAAGTGGTGGTTTTGGCCCGAAAACCGAAAGGGGATCGGCACCAAGAAACCCACGTTTTTCAGGAAGTGCACCCAGGGAAGGTGGTTTCGGAAGAGGTGAATCAAGAAGCGCAGCCCCAAGAACGGGCGGTGTCGGCGGATTTTCATCTGAAAGGCCGGCCAGACGTTCTGAAGGGGCCGAAGGCAAACCACGCGAAAGACGTCCGAGGAGGAGTTAACAACGCTTACAGTTGTTAATTTTCTTATAATTATTGAAGCAAGCTACACTATATTTTAAAAGGGTTTAGTATTTTTAAACCATCAAAACTGATTATGAAATATATTGTAGCTTCTTTCTTTTTACTTTTTACTTTTTTATTGTCTGCACAAGACCACACCCCCACCAAAAAGGTTTCCGGAGTTATCGTAAATGACAATACCCTCTTTCCTTTGCCCAATGTCAACATCATCAACATCAACAAGGTAAAAGGAACCATTACCAATGAAAAAGGTTATTTTGAAATAGATGCTTCGGCGTCTGATACTTTGCATATTTCCTGCATCGGTTTTCAGTCCATCCGCGTAAAAGTGACCAATGACTGGATCAAAAACGGCGTTTCAAAAATACAACTGACCGAAAAAGCCATTGCCCTCGAAGAAGTCATCATCAGGCGTTTCATCCTGACCGGCTATCTCGAAATTGATACCAAACTCATCCCCGAACAGGAAAATTACCGATACAGTATTTCAGGCTTGCCCACAGGTTATGAAATGGGTGAAAATTCCCCGAAAGCCTTTTCCCGCGTAATGAACTCCATTTTCAATCCGGCGGATATGTTGTATAATTTCTTCGGAAAGAAACCCCACGAACTCAAAAAACTGAAAGAAATGCGAAAGGATGACACCGTCCGACGCCTGCTTGAATCAAAATTTGACCGGGAAACCATTGCGGTTTTGCTGGGCATAGACAAGAATGACATTCCGGAAATATTATCACACTGCAACTACTCCCAATCGTTTATCGAAACCGCCAATGACCTACAAATCATGGACGCGATAAGCCAGTGTTATGAGGAATATAAGGTGTTGCGGAAGAAGTAATGCTGCTTCTTGAACCTCATTGAGCACTATAATACCTTTCTTCGATTCTTTTGATGTCTTTGATGGAATTCTTTGCCCAAACCAATCGCTTTTCCAGGATTTCTTCATCCGTCAACTGCCAATGGAGGTCAGATTGCCGTAACCGGTTGGTCAGGTCCTGGAGGATGATGGCGGCAGAAACCGAAATATTCAGGCTCTCGGTAAAACCCACCATCGGGATTTTGAGGTAACCGTCAGCCTGTTGCATGACTTCTTCAGACAAACCTTCCTTTTCGGTACCGAAAAACAGCGCACTTTTTTGGGTTACGTCAAATTCCTCCAGCAAACACGAATCATTGTGCGGTGTGGTGGCAATGATTTGATAACCTTTGTTACGCAAATCGGCAATGCAGTCGGTAATGCTTTCAAACTTGTTGATGTCAACCCATTTCTGGGCGCCCATGGCAATTTCCTTGTCGATGTTTTTGCCGAAACGCTGTTCCACAATGTTGATTTCCTGGATGCCGAACACTTCACAACTGCGCATGACGGCACTGGTATTGTGAAACTGGAATACATCTTCTACCGCCACCGTAAAATGGTTGGTGCGGTTTTTAAGCACTTCCGCAAAGCGTTCCTTGCGGTTTTCGGTAAGCATTTCCTCCAAATATGCTAAGTATTGTAAATCGACCATCTGAAAATTAGGTTACTTGAGGCAAAAATACTGTTTTTGAGGAATATTCTACCTGTTGGCTTCCGATATCCAATGGAATTGCCTTTCGGCCAATTGAAATTGTTTGTCGCTTTTGACCAATTCATAGTACAGCGTATCCTTTTTGAACACGCCTTCCATTTGAAGTGTATTCCCATGCAACAGCTTGTATTTCATCCCAAACAAAGGAATACTGTCTGAACGCCCCTCCTTGAAATAGACCATTTTTTTGGAAGGGTTGGTTTCGTATATAAAATAAGCCCTTCCGTAATTGTTCATAAACGTGGTATCTCCTGTTTTGATACTGCCCAATTTGCGCTCGTCAAATATAAAATCCCTCCAAGCCAGGGTATCATTTGGGTTGATGACCGTAAGCTGATTGTTTTTCCGAAAGGTCTTGATTTCATATACCCCTTTTGGAATAACACTTTTCTCCACAGCATGTGTTTCCTGATACCAGTTGATACAATCGTAAAAATTATAACCCACTACGATAAGGATAAAAAGGGTTTTTAAAACAATGCGGCCTGCCCGCTGCCATTTTTTGCCAAAGCGGTAATCGTATCCCGAAGTCGGAACGGTCGGCTTGTTGAGGATAAAGAAATTGAGGTATTTCCTGATATCGATAACCAACAAAAACAAACAACCGATCACAATCTGCATCGAATACAGCTTTACAGGAATGTCATAGCAGAGGTTCATGACAAACACATTCAGGAATACCCCGAAACCAACCACGAGCCCAAGCGGAATGGTCCTTCTGTACAGCAGCAAGACGCCTACCATGATTTCCATGACGCCCAGGAACATTTCATAAGGTTGGGAATAACCAATAAACAGCCAACTGAAGCGCATGGGCAGTAAATCGCCCAAAGGTGTAGCCAATTGACTCAGGTTCGGAAAAGGCATCTGTAAGGCAAACAGCTTGATGATGCCATAGCTGAAAGCCACCACAATCAGGTTGTACCGAATCAAATTATGCAGCCAATACGTGAGTATTTTGGTGTGTTTCTCTTTTTTATCCAACGCTGACCACACTATCGCAACAACACAAGACAGGATAATGATGGTGTAAAATTCTGCCCAGGCGTAAGACGTATCTCCACTCCCGTAACCTTCTGTATTCAAGGTTTCCTTAACGTGAAGAAAGCCGTCATTGAACCGGAAAACCAACCATTGCATTCCCTTGGTATAAAAATCTGTCAGGTAACTGATTCCCGGAATAAAAGCAAACCAAAGCCAAGGGGCAATGGTCAACCAAAAATAAAGAAAGAAAAACCGGAAAATTGTTTTTTTGAAAAATGCCATACCCGCTACTTTTTGTAAAAATAATAAAATAGCGTAATTTTAGTCAAAATATTTTTGGAATGAAAAAGAAATTGGTCGTACTCACCGGTGCCGGGATTTCCGCAGAGAGCGGTATCAAAACTTTCCGTGATGCCGACGGGTTATGGGAAGGTCATGACGTCATGGAAGTGGCTTCACCACAAGGCTGGCATAAAAACAAACGCTTGGTTTTGGATTTTTACAACCAGCGCAGGAAGCAATTGCAGCACGTGACACCCAATTTAGGCCATGTCGTTTTGGCCCAAATGGAAGCCGATTTTGACGTACACATCATTACCCAGAATGTCGATGATTTACACGAAAGGGCCGGAAGCACCAAGGTATTGCACCTGCACGGCGAACTGCTCAAAGTGAGGAGTGTTGCTGATGAAAATTATATTCTGGATTGGAAAGAAGATTTGCATGAGGATGACCGCGACCCGGAGGGCAACCCATTCCGTCCGCATATCGTTTGGTTTGGCGAGGCCGTTCCTGCCCTCGATGAAGCCATAGAAATTACCCGTCAGGCTGATTTTTTCGCAGTAATCGGCACCTCATTACAAGTCTATCCGGCCGCAGGATTACTGCATTACACCCACCGCCAGGCACCTGTTTTTTACATAGATCCCAAACCGGCGGTAATTTATGATTTGGCCAATCCGTTGGAAGTGATTCCGATGAATGCCACTACAGGCGTTCCGGCCTTGTGGGAAAAACTCTCTGTATCATAAAAAACTGCCTGTCAGACACCAAACACTAAACACTATTCGCTAAATTTGCACCTTTAACCTGAGACAGACAGGTCAAACTATACGAAGTAAAACCACAACACAACATGCAACTAACTGAATTGAACGCGATTTCCCCTATTGACGGGAGGTACAGGAGTAAAACCGTTTCTTTGGCACCCTATTTTTCTGAAGAAGCCCTAATCAAATACCGGGTTTTGATCGAAGTCGAATATTTTATCGCCTTATGTGAAGCCAAACTCCCCCAACTTTCCGGGGTTGACCCATCGGTTTTTGAGAATTTGCGTAACATCTATACCGAATTTTCCACAGCCGATGCGCTTTGGATCAAAGAAACCGAAAAAACAACCAACCACGATGTCAAGGCGGTTGAATATTTCATCAAGACCAAATTTGACGCTCTCGGATTGGCGGCTTATAAAGAATTCATCCATTTCGGGTTGACCTCGCAGGACATCAACAACACTGCCATTCCGTTGTCTGCCAAGGAAGCCTTTGAAAAAGTATACATGCCGGCACTCATTGGTCTTATTGCCAAACTGAAGGAATTGGCTGTCGAATGGCGTGACATCCCGATGCTCGCCCGCACACATGGCCAACCGGCTTCCCCTACCCGTTTGGGCAAAGAAATTTTGGTATTTGTTGAACGACTCGAAGAGCAACTGCGTTTGCTGTTCAATATTCCGTTTGCGGCCAAATTTGGCGGTGCAACCGGAAATTACAATGCCCATCATGTGGCCTATCCAACAGTGAACTGGAGACAATTCGGGACAGATTTTGTAGAAGGCATTCTCGGCCTCCACCATTCTTTCCCGACCACACAAATAGAACATTACGACCATTTTGCGGCCTTTTTCGATGCCCTGAAACGCATCAATACCATCTTGATTGACCTCGACCGCGACATCTGGACTTATGTGTCGATGGATTATTTCAAGCAAAAAATAAAGGCGGGCGAAATTGGTTCTTCGGCCATGCCGCACAAGGTAAACCCGATTGATTTTGAAAATTCTGAAGGAAATTTAGGCATCGCCAACGCTGTTTTTGAACACCTGTCGGCCAAATTACCCGTTTCCAGATTACAACGCGACCTCACAGACAGCACGGTGTTGCGCAACATCGGCGTACCGATGGGCCACACCCTGATTGCGTTTGAAGCCACCCTGAAAGGGCTGAACAAACTATTGCTCAACGAAGACAAATTTGCTGAAGACCTCGAAAAAAACTGGGCCGTCGTAGCCGAAGCCATCCAAACTATTTTAAGACGTGAAGGGTATCCGAACCCTTATGAAGCCCTGAAAGACTTGACAAGAACCAACACCGTTATCAACAAGGAAGCCATCCAGAACTTTATCCAGACCTTGAAAGTATCTGATGAAATCAAGGCAGAACTGATGCAGATTTCACCGAGCAATTATTTGGGAATTTGATTTCCACAACCAATAAAAAAAGGCATAAGTTGATTCTTATGCCTTTTTCTTTATACTAAAAATTGTTTATCTAGAATAGTTAGGAGCCTCTTTGGTTATCGTTACATTGTGCGGATGGCTTTCCCCTATTCCGCTTGCAGTAATCCTGACGAAACGGCCCGTTTCCTGTAAGGTTGGGATGTCTTTGGCACCACAGTAACCCATACCGGCACGAAGCCCGCCAATGAATTGCTGCATGCTTTCGTTGAGTTCGCCTTTATAAGGCACACGGCCTACAATGCCTTCCGGAACCAATTTTTTGATGTCGTCTTCCACATCCTGGAAATAACGGTCTTTCGACCCTTCCTGCATGGCCTCGACCGAACCCATCCCACGGTAAGACTTGAATTTCCTGCCTTCAAAAATAATCGTTTCCCCCGGCGATTCTTTCGTTCCTGCCAATAGCGAGCCCAGCATGACGCAATCGGCACCGGCTGCAATCGCTTTGGGGATGTCACCCGTATAACGGATGCCACCATCGGCTATTACCGGAACACCCGAACCTTTAATGGCGGCAGCGACTTCCAAAACTGCCGAAAATTGTGGGAAGCCTACGCCGGCAATCACCCTGGTCGTACAAATCGAACCCGGGCCAATCCCTACCTTGATGCCATCGGCACCATTTTCAACAAGGTACAAGGCTGCTTGGGCCGTGGCAATATTGCCCACAATTACATCGAGCTGCGGGAATTTTGATTTTACATTTTTAAGTACATCGACTACACCTTTGGTATGGCCGTGAGCAGTATCTATAATCACGGCATCAACACCGGCATTCACCAAGGCAGTGGCCCTTTCGAGCGCATCAGCGGTAACGCCAATAGCAGCAGCCACGCGCAAACGACCGAATTGGTCTTTGTTGGCATTGGGTTTCTGGGTAAGTTTGGTGATGTCACGGAAGGTAATCAATCCGGCGAGTTTATATTGGGCGTCAACGACGGGTAATTTTTCAATTTTGTTCTCCTGCAAAATGCCTTCTGCTTCCTGCAGGGTGGTTCCAACAGCTGCCGTTACAAGGTTTTTTGAAGTCATGACTTCAAGTATGGAACGGCTGTTTTTCTTTTCGAAGCGCAAATCGCGGTTGGTGGCTATGCCTTTTAGGATGCCGTTTTCATCAACCACCGGAATCCCACCGATGCCGTGTTCCTTCATGAGCATTTTGGCGTCGCCAACGGTAGCGGTCAGGGGCAGCGTCACCGGATCGATAATCATGCCGCTTTCGGCCCGTTTTACTTTGCGCACCTTGGCTGCCTGTTGCTCAATCGTCATGTTTTTGTGCAAGACGCCAATGCCGCCTTCCTGTGCCATTGCAATGGCCATGGCGCTTTCGGTTACAGTGTCCATAGCCGCGGAAACCACCGGAACGTTCAACGTAATGTTTCTCGAAATTTTCGATTGGGTGTTGACTTCGCGCGGTAAAACTTCAGAATAATTCGGGATAAGCAGGACATCGTCGTAAGTAAGGCCTTCGCCGACGATTTTGGATTGGTGTGCTTTCATTGCAATTTGTGGTTGTAGTTAAATTGCGTGCAAATATAAGAAAAAGTCATCAGTATCCGGTGTTCAGTAGACAGTTTTTTAAATAATGCGATAAGCAATGCTGATAGTGCTTGTTTGACGCCACTGAACACTGAGCACTGAACACTGAACACTAAACTTTACCCCAAATAGCCCGGATTGCAGTGGAAAGCTTTTTGCAACTGAAAACCGATTTTTGTTGCTGTAAAAAAGCGACCAACGGAAGCTGTTTTTGCAGTTTACAAAAATAGTTTGCAGTAAAAAAACTTGGAATAAAAAGCCGGATTGGCTGCTAATGAAACTCCCCGAACAGCCTGGTGGCTACATTGTAAGCGCTCTCAAAGGCCATCGGACTGGTGTGGGTATCGGCTTTTTGTTGGGTGAAATACGACAGCATTTTCTCGGTAGGCATGTTTCCGGTGAGATCGTCTTTGGCCATTGGGCAGCCTCCAAAACCCTGAATCGCACCGTCATACCTGCGGCAGCCTGCCTGGTAGGCGGCATCGACTTTTTCGTGCCATTTGTCGGGCGTGGTGTGCAGGTGTGCGCCGAATTCTATGTTAGGATATTTGGGAATCAGGTTCGAAAACAAATAGCGGATAACTTCCGGGGTCGAACTGCCGATGGTATCAGACAGCGACAGGATTTTTACACCCATTTTAGCCAGTTTTTCGGTCCATTCGCCTACGATTTCTACATTCCAAGGGTCGCCGTAAGGGTTGCCGAAACCCATCGAAATATAGGTCACGACTTCTTTGTTGGATTGGTCTGCAATGTCTAGTATTTCCTGCAACGTCACCAAACTTTCGGCTATGGTTTTGTGGGTGTTGCGCATTTGGAAGTTCTCTGAAATAGAAAACGGAAAGCCCAAATAGCGGATTTCCTGATGCTGGGCTGCGGCCTGCGCGCCCTGCGTATTGGCGATGATGGCAAGTAATTTGCTGGTGGTTTGGGACAAATCAAGCCCGGCCAAAACTGCGGCTGTGTCCTGCATTTGCGGAATGGCCTTGGGCGAGACGAAACTGCCGAAATCAATGGTATCAAAACCCACGCGCAACAACGCCTGAATGTAATCAATTTTACGCTCAGTCGGGATAAACGGTTTGATGCCCTGCATGGCATCGCGCGGACATTCGATGATCTTGATTTTTTCCATGGAGGCGCTAAGTTAGGAAGATTTTTTCAAAATCGCGGCATTGATGTTTTTCACGAGTTGCGGCCCTTCATAGATAAACCCGGTGTAAAGTTGTACCAGACTGGCTCCGGCTTCGAGTTTTTCCAACGCATCTGCGGCAGAATGGATACCGCCCACCCCGATAATCGGGAAGGCTTTGTTGCTCTTTTCAGACAGGAAGCGGATTACTTGGGTGGCCCGCTGGGTAAGCGGTTTACCCGACAAACCGCCCATTTCAACCCGATTGGCCGACTGCAAGCCCTCACGCGAAATAGTGGTATTGGTCGCGATGACACCAGCGATTTGGGTATCTTTCACAATGTCGATAATGTCTAATAATTGTTCATCTGTCAAATCGGGTGCAATCTTGAGGAGGATTGGTTTTTGCTTGGGCCTCGAATTATTTTTATCCTGAAGTGTCTGTAATAATTCGGTTAGTGGTTTTTTATCCTGCAGTTCGCGTAAATTCGGGGTATTGGGCGAACTGACATTCACCACAAAATAATCGACATAATCAAAAAGGGCGTCAAAGCAAATTTCATAATCCTGCACGGCGTTTTCGTTGGGCGTGAGTTTGTTCTTGCCGATATTGCCGCCAATCAGTACGTTTTTGTTTCTTTTTAAGCGTTCCACTGCCTGCTGCACACCGCCATTGTTGAAACCCATGCGGTTGATGATGGCACCGTCTTGCTTGAGGCGGAACAGGCGTTTTTTGGGGTTGCCTTCCTGTCCGACCGGGGTAAGGGTCCCGATTTCGATAAACCCAAAACCAAAATTCGAGAGTTCCTGATACAGCTTGGCATCTTTGTCAAAACCAGCCGCAAGGCCTACCGGATTTTTGAACTTCAGGCCGAACACTTCCCTTTCGAGCCTTTTGTCTTCTATGAGGTACATTTTCCTGAAAAGCGGGGTAAATCCGGGGATTTTTGACAGCAAACGAATCAGTGAAAAAGTGAAATGGTGGATTTCTTCAGGGTCAAAAAAGAAAAATAACGGACGGACAAAAAGTTTGTACATATTGCAGTAGTTGTGTCAGGCAAAAATAAGAAAATTGTTGACAGCGTAAAGCCTGATTCCTTCAGAAATAAAATCAGTTGTAAACCACAGCCGTTTTGTTTGGTGGTGTGTACTTTTATAATATATTTACCATTCCAAATACGATAAAAACGGCTTAGGCCAAACGACCATGAAGAAGGAACTGTACCAAAAGGAAAAGGCAATTGATTTTTACGAAGACCGTTATGAAAAAGGCTATATGGATGAATGGCCGGTCGAAAAAAAGCAACGCGTTTTTGAAATTTTAAGGAGTTTGCCGTTACCTGAAACCGGAATGGCTCTCGACTACGGCTGTGGTAATGGGGTTTTCACCGATTTATTGCGTCAGGCCCTGCCCCACTGGAAAGTATACGGCAGCGACATCAGCCAGAATGCGGTTGCCAATGCAAAGAAACGGTTTCCGGAGTGTGTCTTTTTTGTATCAGACAATGACCAGGAAAGCGAATTGAAATTTGACTTTCTTTTTTCACACCACGTACTCGAGCACGTTTTTGACATCGAAAAGGCAATGGCGGAAATCAATGATTACCTTAAACCACAAGCCCACATCATGCACATTTTGCCCTGTGGCAATGAAGGCAGCCTGGAGCATGAGTTGTGCCAACTGCGTGCAGACGGGATAAACCCGGCCATGGAAAACCGGTTTTTCTTTGAAGATGAAGGGCACGTAAGGCGTTTGACCACCGCCCGCATTGCTGATTTGAAAAAAATACACGGTTTTTCCCTTGAAAAAGATTTCTACAGCAACCAATACCACGGTGCCATCAAATGGATTACGCAATCATCTGTGGCCTTCATCAGGAATTTCGCCAACCCCGAAAAAGGGATTGATGCCAAGGCAAAGGTAAAACTCAAAAAAATGAGGAACAAATTCCTGTTTTTGGCTTACCTGCAATGGCCTTATGCCTTATACAAAGACAGCAAGACCGTCAAAAACAAAAAGCTGAAGCATTATTTGGTACAACTGGCTTACCTCATTCCTTCTGTCGTTTCGTATCCGGTTTTTACCTCGGTAAATGCCAAGGCACAGCAGGAATGGAAAACCAACAAACAACGCAAAAACGGCAGTGAGATGTATGTGTTTTTCAGCCGGAAACAATAACTTTGTTTTTCTGTTATTCTAGTATTTTCTAAATAAAACTATATTTTTTTTATGCAACATATTATTGACCGTTTTATCAGTTACGTTAAAATTGATACCGAATCAGATGCCAATTCCCCTACCACGCCCAGCACCAAGAAACAATTGGTTTTGGCCAATATGTTGGTCACGGAGCTCAAGCAAATCGGGATGAAGGAAGTGACCATTGACAAAAATGGTTACGTCATGGCCACCTTGCCCGGCAATGTCAAACACGAAGTGCCGACCATCGGTTTTGTATCGCATTATGACACCACGCCAGATTTTACCGGAGCCAATGTCAACCCGCAAATTGTCAAAAATTATGACGGCGGCGATATCGTACTGAACAAAAAACAGAACATCGTGCTGTCGCCAAGCTATTTTTCAGATTTATTGCAATACAAAGGACAAACCCTGATTACCACAGACGGACTGACTTTATTAGGCGCCGACGACAAGGCCGGGATTACCGAAATCATGACGGCCATGGAATACCTCATCCAGAACCCGCAGGTACAACACGGAAAAATCAGGGTGTGTTTTACGCCCGACGAGGAAATTGGCCGTGGTGCCGATTTGTTTGACGTAAAAAAATTCGGTGCACAATGGGCCTATACCATGGATGGTAGCCAAATCGGCGAACTGGAATATGAAAATTTCAATGCAGCCGGAGTAAAAATTACTTTCCGTGGCAAATCAGTACATCCTGGGTATGCCAAAGGGAAAATGATCAATTCGATGCTGATTGCCACCGACTTCATCAACGAGCTTCCCAAAGGCGAAACCCCACAGGAAACCAAAGGATATGAAGGCTTTTTCCATGTTACCGGGCTTTCCGGCAGCATTGAAGAAACCAAACTTGAAATGATTATCCGTGACCACGACATGAAACTGTTCAAACAGCGTAAGGCAATGGTGGAAAAAATCACGGCAAAATTCAACAAAAAATTCGCCAAACAATTTGGTGAGGATATCATGACCACGACGATTGTAGATCAATATTACAACATGAAGGAAAAGGTGGTTCCGGTGATGTTTATTGTCGATTTGGCCGAAAAAGCCATGAAAAGCCTCGGTATCAAACCACTTATCAAACCCATCCGTGGCGGAACGGACGGCTGCAGGTTATCCTATATGGGCCTTCCCTGCCCGAATATTTTTGCCGGCGGGCATAACTTTCACGGAAAATACGAATATGTTCCGGTGGAAAGCATGCAGAAAGCGGTTGACGTCATCGTAAAAATTGCCGAACTGACAGCCACTACTGATTTTTCCAAAAGCAAAAAGCCCCAAGGAAAAACCAAGTAATTTCAGTTTAAATTCGTCCTTGATTATGGAAGAAAAAAAAACCTGGAACAGCAACCACCAATGGGAATCAGCTCTCGAAATGCTCAAAAACATCCTCGATAAAACCGAATTGGTGGAAACCACGAAGTGGGGCGGCATCGTATATACCCTCAACAACAAAAATGTATTGGGCATTGGCGGTTTCAAAAACTATTTTACGATTTGGTTCTGGAACGGGGTATTCCTTAAAGATGAATTGAAAGTGCTGATTAATGCCAACGAAGGCGTGACCAAGGGTTTGCGTCAGTGGCGTTTTACCTCAGCGTCTGAGGTCAATGAAAAGCAGGTTTTGGCCTATGTGAAAGAAGCCATCGAAAATGAAAAACTCGGCAAATCGATAAAACCGGAAAAGAAGGAAATGGTCATTTCTGGTTTTTTCCAAAACGAATTGGATGCCGACCAAGATTTTGCGACAGCTTTCGGGAAATTTTCACCCTACAAACAAAAGGAATTTGTAGAATATGTCGATTCGGCCAAACAGGAAAAAACCAAAATCGAGCGTATGGCCAAAATAAAACCAATGGTGCTTGGCAACATCGGCCTCCATGACAAATACAGGAAATAACCATGAAACTTAAAATGAAGTCCACCATTTTTTACAGACACAAACTAAAAATAGTGGGTGGTTTATTGCTGTTGCTTTATGTAGTAGTCTGCCCGTGTTGCATGACCATGCGTACAAACCCAACCGATACCAAAACCTATTTCAACACGGCCAAAACCAATTATAAAGATACTGTGGTCGTGGTAGATGAAATACCGATACATTACATCGAAACCGGGAATCGCAACCTGCCTACCCTTTTTTTTGTGCACGGTTCGCCCGGAAGTTGGGATGCCTACAAACAGTATCTTACCGACAGTTTGTTGCTTAGGAAATTCCGGATGATTGCCATTGACCGTCCGGGTTTTGGTTACAGCAACTTTAGGGAGGCAGAAAATTTAAGTACCCAATCACGCGTTCTCGAGAAACTCATCAGGAAAATCAAGAACAACCAACCTGTTTTTTTGATTGGCCATTCGATGGGTGGGCCGGTGATTGCGAAGATGGCTACCGAAAGACCAAAAGAATACAAAGCCCTGGTCATTTTGGCCGGAGCTGTGGATCCGAAAGCCGAAAAACCTGAAAAATGGCGGTATTTCATCAAGTCAAAACCCTTGCGTTACTTGGTGCCGGGTGCCTTACAACCTTCCAATGACGAATTGTATTGGCTCAAGGACGATTTGAAAACCATGGAACCCAATTTATATAAAATAGTTTGTGAGGTGGTCATCATACACGGTACCTTGGATGATTTGGTGCCCTACAGCAATGTGGCTTTCCTGAAACAGACGTTGGTCAATGCCAAATCGGTGGAGGTAATTTCAATCAAAGGAGCCAACCATTTTATCCCCTGGACGCACTATGACACCATCAGGAACAGGTTGCTGGAACTGAAATAAAAAAGCCTCTTAAACAGAGGCTTTTTTTAATGACAGACGGCTTACTTTTTGTTCAGTGCGGCACTCATTTCAAGTGAAATGGCCGATTTTTCAATTTTAAGCTTGCCAGACATGGTTTCGATTACCGCAGTCGTTTCAGACAATTCGGCTACTTTGCCATGGAAACCGCTTTTGGTGACAATTTTGTCTCCTACTTTCAGGTTGGTTTCGAACTCTTTTTCCTTTTTGATTCTTTTTTGTTGAGGAAGTATCATGAAAAAATACATCACGATAAAAATCAGGATAAACGGTAAAAATGTTGTGATTTGGTCCATATTAATTTTTTGTTGGGATTGGAATTAATTTTTTTGGTGGCTCTGGTGCGAGTACCTTTGCCGTAATATTGAGCACGACCACTTCATTGGGCACGTTGGCATACACGGTAACGGTTTTGTGCTGTGGTCCGCTTTTTCCTTTAGAATTGAAAGAGACTTTCATCTTCCCGGTTTTGCCCGGGGCAATCGGCTCTTTAGGGAATTCAGGAACGGTACATCCGCAGGAACCCATTGCCCTGGCGATTTTGAGGTCATGCTCTCCAGTGTTCTTGAATGTAAAAACATGCATCACTTTCTCACCCTGCTTGATGGTGCCAAAATCATGCTCCATTTCGGTGAAAGTCATTTGGGTTGGTTCTTGGGCCGAAACCGGAATTTCTTCATTGGTAGGGCGCATTATTTCAGGTGTGGTGTCCTTTACAGTATTTGGACCACCGGGTGCTGTGCCAGCCTCTTTTTTACAGGAAGAAAAAACCAGGCTGCTGAGGGCCAAAAGGCAAATGATTTTATTTCTCATTGTAACAGTTTTTATACTTATTTTTACTTTATAGCAATCCCCTGCCGACTTTTTTGATCCGGTCTGCCTTTGAGAAATCCTTGACCAGGTTGTCGAGTATGCCGTTAATGAAAATACTGCTTTTAGGGGTCGAATATTCCTTGGCGATTTCGAGATACTCATTGATGGTGACCTTGGTGGGGATGGACGGAAATTTCAAAAACTCGCAAATGGCCATCTTGATGATAATGGTATCCATTTCGGCGATGCGGTCCATGTCCCAGTTGGGGGTTTTATCGAAAAAATCTTTTTCAAATTCGGTTTCATTCAACACGGTTTTGCGGAACAAGGCATTCACGAATTCCTTGTCTTCTTCGTCCTTGAACAATTTGGAAACGCGGAAGGAAGGCTCTTTTTCTGAAATTTTGGCAAGCTGTTTTACAATTTGGGTGTTGACCACCGGAATATCATCTACCCAGGTCAGTTTGAAGTCTTCGAGGTAATTGTAGAGTTTTTCGTTGGGTGCCACCACTTCAGTAAACAAATCGATGAGGAATTGCTTGTCTTTTTCAAAGGTGCTGCCTTTTTCACTCATGTACTTTTGGTACAATTCACTCTGCTTCACATCCTGCAATAGCAACAATATCGTATCATCGTTGTTCGTCCAATTGTTTATTTTACGCTCGGCAAGCGCGTCATTGATGGCTTTGTTGTCTTTAAGCAATACCAAGACGGCATTATCAATAAACTTGGTGTTGGGTTTGCGTTCTTCGGGTGTGGCCAGGTGTTTTTTGCTTGAAATGGCAATGTATTCGGCTTCCTTTTTTTGAAGTTCTATCAATGACGAGAGCATGATCAGGTATAAATCCTGTATGCTTTCAATGCTGTAGGAGAGGAATTTTTCCTCCTTTGCCATATCATCTGAACCGGTTTGATGCATCGCATAGATTGACTGCATCACTTTTATCCGAATATGTCTTCTGTTTAACACGTGTAAGAACTTTATGAATTAAAAAGGGCGAAAAGATAGCCTTCCGCCCTGCAAAAATAAACTATTTTTTAAAAACACTCCTTATTTGGCGTTTTCTTTTTTTCTTTGTTCAATCCTGGCATCAGCAATGGCCATGGCGGCTTTTTGTGGGGTCAGGTTGTTTTTTACACCATAGTCGAAAATCTCCAAAGTGGTGTTGTAGATGTTTTGTGTACGACGCATCGCTTCTTCTTTTCCGTAGTGGGCAATTTCACCATATACGTTGATGATACCTCCTGCGTTGATTACGAAATCTGGCGCATACACTATGCCTCTTTCCTGTAAAATAGGCCCGTGGGTATTTTCGTTGGCCAATTGGTTGTTGGCGGCACCGGCAATTACTTTCGCCTTGATTTTATATACCGTATCGTCGTTGATGGTGGCTCCTAAGGCACAAGGCGCGTAAATATCAACGTCTGCGCTGTACAAATCATCGCCTGTAAAGATACTCGCACCATATTTAGCGCTTACTTCATTCAATTTATCCTGATTGATGTCAGTAATCTGCACCAAGGCACCTTCTTTGGTCAAAAATTCAACCAAGGTTTCCCCAACGTGTCCGATTCCCTGCACCAATATTTTTTTCCCGTCAAGGGCATCTGAACCAAATTGGTAATTGGCTGCAGCCTTCATTCCCATGTAGACGCCATAAGCGGTTACAGGTGATGGGTTGCCCGATCCGCCGCGGCTTTCAGAAATTCCGGTAACATAAGGCGTTACATCGCGAACGGTATCCATATCGGCTGTTACCATACCTACGTCTTCGGCAGTGATGTATCTTCCTGATAATGAATGTACAAATTCACCGAATTTACGCATCAACTCAGGGGTTTTCTGGGTTTTGGCATCACCGATGATAACGGCTTTTCCGCCACCAAGGTTCAATCCGGCCATGGCTGATTTGTAGGTCATGCCGCGTGACAAACGCAATACATCATTCAGGGCTTCCCACTCGTTGGCGTAATTCCACATCCTGGTTCCTCCCAAAGCTGGCCCCATAACAGAATTATGGATTCCGATTATTGCTTTTAAACCCGTATCTTTGTCATTGCAAAAAACAATTTGCTCGTGGTTGTCAAAGGATAATTGTCCGAAAACAGGGTCCATTTTTTGTAATGCTGCGGGTGTTGTAATTTCTGTAGTCATAAGTAGTTTTTAGATTGCGACTTTATCAAAAAGACGGTGCAAAATTAAAACTAAATTTATAATTACTAAATGTTTTTGCCATTAATTAGCATATTATTAGTATAAGGCTTATCCGTTGGATTTTCAGCAATTTTATTTTCGTTTATTTTTTAACAGAATAACCAGCAATATTGATTTGATTTTCATAAAAAAATGAAAGAACTACGTTACTTAAATAAATATTTTGTCAAATACCGTTACCACTTTTTGTTGGGTATTGTTATCACCATAATCGCACAAATTTTTTCATTGTTCACCCCGAAACTGGTCAGCCAATCAATCAACACCATCGAAGCCTGGCAAAAACACCAATTGACCGGAGCGGCCGCCAAGACAGAACTCCTCCACAACATCCTGCTGATTATCGGGGCCACTATCGTGGCAGGACTGTTGACTTTCCTGATGCGGCAAACCCTCATAGTGATGTCGCGCCACGTAGAATTTGACCTTAAAAACGAAGTATTCCGCCATTATGAATTACTCGACCAAAACTTCTACAAACGCAACCGTACCGGCGACCTGATGAACCGCATCAGTGAAGATGTGGGCAAGGTGCGGCAATATGTAGGGCCTGCGGTGATGTACACCATCAACACCTTCATCCGTTTTTCAATTGTGATTCTTTATATGTATAATGTATCGCCCAAGCTGACTTTTTATACATTACTTCCTTTGCCGTTGTTGGCTTTCATTATTTTCAGGCTGAGCACGATAATCAATAAACGAAGTACCATTTTCCAGCAGTACCTGTCCAAGATATTTTCTTTTACCCAGGAAATCTATTCCGGAATCAGGGTCATCAAGGCCAATGCACTCGAAAACCAACAACAGGAAAATTTGAGGCAACTCGCCGAAGAAAGCAAGGCCAAAAGCATGAGCCTCGCGCGGGTGCAGGCGTTGTTTGGCCCACTCATGATTGCACTGATTGGCATCAGCAACCTGATTGTGATTTATTTGGGCGGAACGATGTACATCAACCAAGAGCCGGGCATGGAAAAAATGGGTACCATTGCCGAATTCATTTTGTATGTCAATATGCTGACCTGGCCTGTTGCCTCTATTGGCTGGGTCTCTTCGCTCATCCAGGAAGCCGAAGCCTCGCAAAAACGGATCAATGAATTTTTGAAAATCGAACCCGAAATCAAGAACAAGGCTACGGAAAGTACAGAAATTAAAGGGGAAATTGAATTCAAAAACGTCAGTTTTACCTACGAAGACACCCACTTAGAAGCATTGAAAAACGTGTCGTTTGCCATCAACAAAGGAGAAACGCTTGCCATATTAGGCAAAACGGGTTCCGGAAAATCTACCGTATTGTCATTGCTCACACGTACCTACGACATCAAGGAAGGCACCATCCTCATTGACGGCAAACCCATCGATGAAGTCCACCTGACAGACCTGCGAGGAAGCATCGGGATTGTGCCACAGGATGCCTTTTTGTTTTCTGATTCGATACGCAACAACATCAAATTCGGCAAAGAAGACGCCACTGAAGAAGAAGTCATTGAAGCTGCCCAACAAGCTGTGGTACACCAAAACATCGTGCAGTTCAAGAACCAATATGACACTATTTTGGGCGAGCGTGGCATTACCTTGTCGGGTGGGCAAAAGCAAAGGGTTTCTATTGCCAGGGCCATCATCAAAGACCCGAAAATACTCTTACTCGACGATTGCCTGTCGGCTGTAGATACCGAAACCGAAGAAAAAATCCTTTCCAACCTGCTCCGGGTGTCAAAAAACAAGACGACGATTATAGTGAGCCACCGGGTATCGTCTGCCAAAAACGCCGATAAAATCATCATTCTTGACGAAGGAAACATCATCCAACAAGGTTCTCATAATCAGTTGGTAAACCAACACGGCTATTACAGGGAATTGTATTACAAACAACTTTCTGAAAAAGAAGTCGAATAATTCTTGCACCGTAACTTTTTTTTTATCATTTTTGAAATGAAGAAAAACACAAAATTGACCGTAAGAATATGAGAGAAAACGACATGTTGGAAAAAGACGAAATTTTTTCCAAAGTTTTAAGGGCTGGAAGAAGGACGTACTTCTTTGATGTCAGGGCCACCAAGGCAGACGATTATTACATTACCATCACAGAGAGTAAAAAATTTACAGAAGAAGATGGGTCTTTTCACTTCAAAAAGCATAAAATTTACCTGTACAAAGAAGACTTCGCAGCCTTTAAGGAAATCCTGGAGGAAATGACTGCGTTTGTTTTGAACAATAAAGGCGAAGAAGTAATTTCTGAAAGACACCAGAAAGACTTCAAAAAAGAATACAACACTGATGAAAACAGGTCAGAAACAGTGGTGCAAACCGAGAAAAGTTACACTGACATTGATTTTGACGATATTTAATTGAAGTCAAAATTTAAATAATACCAGCCCAAAAGTGATAATTTTGGGCTTTTTTTATACAAGATGAAATACGTTTACCTCTTCTTATGGATGGGCCTATACGTTTCCGGCCAGACAAAAATACCCGGATTTTATGACCCTGAAACCCGTAAATTCATCCCCGATGAAGCAGAATGGAAGCTGTCGTACTTTAGCGATGGTTACGGCCTGATTGGTAAACAGGATAAATTTGGCATGATAGACAGCACCGGAACGCTAACCATACCCGTAGAATACGACCAAATCTCCCATATTTCAGAAAACAAGGTCTGGGTGAGGAAATGGGATAAATTGGGGGCGTTCCACAAAAACGGCAAGCCCATCCTGCCGGTCGTTTATGAGTCAGTATCCTTTTTCAAGGAAGGGCTCGTGGCCGTAAAAAAAGGCGGAAAATGCGGTTATGCCAATGCCGAAGGAAAGCTGGTCATTCCGTTACAATACGATATTGCCGATGACTTTATCAAGGGAAGGGCCATTGTAAGGCTATCCAACCGATGCGGGATGATTGATCCAACCGGAAAAGTCGTATTGCCTTTGGTGTATGAAGCCATCGAAAGCTTCCAGAACGGGCTATCGCGGGTAATACGCCAAAAAAAGTGGGGCTATATTGACCTGTGCCTCAAGGAGATTGTGCCGTGTAAATACGAAAGGGCCAACTATTTCAACGATGGTTTGGCTTTGGTATTAAGGGATGGCGGAATTGGATTTGTCAATACTGCAGGAAAAGAGGTTATTCCGGTTATTTATGAAAACGCTGAAAACTTCAAAAACGGAAAAGCCAAAGTAACCCTCAATAAGGAAACCTTTTACATCGATACCACCGGAAAGCGGCTTTAACCGATACGCAGCCCGTTGGCCACTTTGCTATCAGAAGTAAGCAAGACGATGTCATCGCCATTTACCGAGCCCAATACCAAACATTCACTCATGAACTTCCCGATTTGCTTGCGCGGGAAATTGACCACGGCCACGATTTGTTTTCCGGCCAAATCTTCTTTGGCGTACCGTTTCGTGATTTGTGCCGACGATTTCCTGATACCGATTTCAGGACCAAAATCAATGGTCAACTGGTAAGCCGGTTTTCTGGCTTCGGGAAAATCATGGGCCTCGATTATCGTTCCGATGCGCATTTCCACTTTTTCAAAATCATCCCAAGAAAGGCTGTTGGTTGCAGTACCACTCATTTATCAATCATTTAACCGTTAATTTTTTTGTAACACAAAATTATTTGCTTAATTTACAAAAGCGAATATAATCGATACTTTTTTAAATCAGTAAAGTATTTACAACACCAACATTTTATGGAAATTTTTCACATCAGTGCCGAATGTTATCCTGTTGCCAAAGTGGGCGGATTGGCCGATGTGGTAGGCGCACTGCCCAAATACCTCAATAAAACCGGGCACCATGCCAAGGTGGTTTTGCCGGGTTACGACAACCAATTCAACAACACAAATGAATTCGAAACCCTTCATGAAGGCCTATTGCGCCTTGGTAATTTTGAATTTTCCTATAGCGTTTTAAAGGAAAAAACAGACCAACTGGGTTTTGGGCTCTACCTGATTGCGATTCCGCAATTGTTTGACCGTCCCGGAATTTATTCCTATGAAGACGATACCGAACGGTTCCTGGCCTTCCAGATTGCCTTTTTGAACTGGCTCATCGAAACCAAACAAACACCCGATGTACTGCATTGCCATGACCACCATTCGGGGCTCATCCCGTTTATGGTACAAAAATGCCATAATTATATTCCTTTAAAAGACATCCCAACAATCCTGACCATCCACAACGGGCAATACCAGGGCTGGTTCGGACGCAACAAATTACATTACATCCCGGCATTTGACCACAAGGAACTCGGCTACCTCGAATGGAACGGTCTTATCAATCCGCTGGCTTCAGCCATAAAATGTGCGTGGAAAGTAACCACGGTTTCGCCCAGTTACCTCGATGAAATCAGCCATGCGGCCAACGGACTCGAAAACCTGCTGCAATACGAAAGGCCCAAATCAATCGGGATACTCAACGGCATCGATACCGAAGTCTGGAATACCAAAACCGATGTCATGCTCCAAACCAATTATAACGTTACTACTTTCAAAAAAGGCAAACAAAAAAACAAGGAATTTTTATGCAGTGAGTTCAACCTCGACCCCAAAAAACCGCTTTTTACCTTCATCGGACGGTTGGTGCATGAAAAAGGAGCCGATTTGCTTCCTGAAATCTGTAGCGTGGCACTGAGCCGGAATCCGGGAGAAATCAACATCCTTATTTTGGGTTCGGGCGACACTTCGGTAGAAAATACACTGAACGGACTCAAACCTTTTTACGAAGGAAATTACAATTGCTACATCGGGTACAACGAAAAACTCGCACACATTATTTATGCCGGTGCCGATTACCTGCTCATGCCTTCGCGTGTGGAACCTTGTGGACTCAACCAGATGTATGCCTTGCGCTACGGAACCATTCCGGTAGTGAGAAGGACAGGCGGACTGAAAGACACCGTGCTTGATTTTGGCGATGGCGGATTTGGCATTTGCCACGACCAGACCAGTGTTTTTGATGTAAACCATTCCATCACGAGGGGAATTGATTTGTATTACGACAACAAAAAATTTGACGACATCAGGAAAACCTGTATAAAAATAGACCATTCCTGGGATAAAGTTGCAGAAGCCTACGCGGCCGTTTACCAATCTTTAATACCGTAACCATGAAAAAAAGTGCATTGGCCATCATTTTGGGTGGCGGACAAGGTTCGAGATTATCACCACTTACAGAAACCCGTTCCAAACCAGCCGTTCCGATAGCCGGGAAGTATCGTTTGGTTGATATCCCTATTTCCAATTGTATCAATTCAAACATTCCGCGGATGTTTGTACTGACGCAGTTCAATTCGGCTTCGCTCAACCAGCACATCAAGAACACCTATCATTTCAGTCATTTCAGCACTGCTTTTGTAGACATATTGGCCGCCGAACAGACACCCGATAACCCAACCTGGTTTCAGGGAACAGCCGATGCCGTGCGCCAGTGTATGCACCATTTCATGAACCATGATTTTGATTATGCGCTCATTTTATCGGGTGACCAATTGTATCAGATGGACTTCAACGAAATGATTGAAGCACATGAAAAAAGCCAGGCTGATATTACCATTGCCACCCTTCCGGTCACCGCAAAGGAAGCTCCGGAATTTGGCATCCTCAAAACAGATGATGACAACTTCATTACTTCTTTCATAGAGAAACCCAATGCCGACTTACTGCCTGACTGGACTTCTGAAGTAAGTGAAGAATCAAGGGCGGAAGGCAGGAATTACCTGGCTTCGATGGGGATTTACATTTTCAACCGCGATTTGCTGGTCGAATTGATGCGCAACCAGGACACCAAGGATTTCGGCAAGGAAATCATCCCGCAAGCCATCGGAAAACAGAAAATATTGAGTTACCAATATGAAGGCTATTGGACCGACATCGGGAACATCGACTCCTTTTTTGAAGCCAACCTCGGGCTCACCGACGACATTCCGAAGTTCAACCTTTTTGATAATTCGAGTAAAATTTATACCCGAACCCGGGTTTTGCCACCCTCTAAAATTACAGGTGGTTCTTCCATAGACCAATCGATTGTGGCGGAAGGCTGCATCATCAATGGGGCCACTATCCAACATTCGGTAATTGGCATCAGGAGCCGCATCGGCAAAGGCACTTCCATCACCAATTCGTACCTGATGGGGAATGACTTTTACCAGAACCTCGATGAAATCAGCCTCAACAACCAGCACCAAATCATCAATATCGGTATTGGCGACCGTTGCCAGATCAACAACACCATAGTCGACAAGGATTGCCGAATCGGGAATGATGTCATCTTAAACGGCGGCACCCATCTTGAAGACCGCAACACCCCGTTGCTGACGGTCAAAGACGGGATCATCGTCATCAAGAAAGGAACCATACTGCCCAATGGCTTTACGGTATAATAAAAAACTCCTGGATTACAGGAGTTTTTTTATTAGTTCATCGTAAGGTAATTGTATATCTTTTCCCTTTCGGCATCGGTTATTTTGGCTTTTTTCTGCATCCTTAAGGTGATGGGCTGCCATTCTTCGGGAGTGAATTCACGACGGTCATACAGTTTATGGCATTTGGCACAATTGTTTTCATACAGGTTTTTTCCTTCGGCCAGCTCTGCAGACAAGGCTTTGGGTGGCGTTGGCGGCGCACTCGGTGCCGGAGCCACTTTTGGGGAACAGGCGTAAAGGGTTGCTGCCAGCACAACTACAGATAAAATTCTTGATTTCATAAATCGGGTTTTGTTGGTTGAGGAAGTAAATATAAAAAAAATCCCGAAAGTGTTGCCATCGGGATTTATTATCTAAGTATTTATTTTACGTCCATCAGTTCCACGTCAAAAACGAGGGTGGCGTTGGGTGGAATTACCCCACCTGCCCCACTGGAACCATAAGCCAGATAAGACGGGATTACGAAACGCGCCTTGTCTCCTACTTCAAGCAGGGCAATGCCTTCGTCCCAACCTTCAATCACGTTGCCCATACCAAGTGGGAATTCGATTGGTTTTTTCCTCGGATAGGAAGAATCAAAGGTTTTACCATTAGACAATTGACCGGTATAATGAACCGAAACGGTTTTGCCGTTCTCGGCTTTTTTGCCGTTGCCTTTCTGGATGATTTTATAACGTAGGCCGCTGTCTGTTTTTTCAAAACCGGCTGCCAATGCTTCCATTTCAGCTTCAGCCGCTTTTTTGGCTTCTTCAATCCTTTTCAAACGGGATCCTTCAAAGGTACGGAAGGCTTCAATGGCATTCCATTTTTTGGCTTCTTCGCCTTCGCGGATGATTTCAATGCTTTCTATCACATCACCTTGGGCCACGGCATCTACTACTTCCTGACCTTCCACTACATGACCGAAAACGGTGTGTTTGCCGTCTAGCCAGTTCGTAGGCACGTGGGTGATGAAAAACTGTGAACCGTTGCTGCCCGGTCCGGAGTTGGCCATAGACAAAACACCCGGTTTATCGTGTTTAAGGCTAGGATGGAATTCATCATCAAAACTATAACCCGGACCAC
This sequence comes from uncultured Flavobacterium sp., assembly GCA_964642945.1. Lineage (GTDB taxonomy): Bacteria > Bacteroidota > Bacteroidia > Flavobacteriales > Flavobacteriaceae > Flavobacterium. The sequence continues at coordinate 50,487 of CAZXRX010000010.1, forward strand.
CGGTACCGATGCCTTGCGGACAGCCACCCTGAATCATGAAATCGGGTATGACGCGATGGAATTTCAATCCGTCATAATAAGGTTTACCCATGGGTTTGGCGGTATTTTCAAGTTGGCCTTCTGCCAGGCCGACAAAATTACCCACTGTTCCGGGTGTCAAATCGTGTGTAAGTTTAACCAAAATGGCCCCTTTTGGGGTATTGAATTTGGCATATATTCCGTTTTCCATAATCGTATTTTTTATTTGAGGTGCAAATTTACTATTTTATTGGAGATAAATGTCAAAGATTGTACATTTGAATTACCTAAAAAAATGATTCCCATGAACTCCATTTATGACAAAACCGCCAATGATGCCTTTATTGCCCGCATCAACTTACTCAAAAAAGACAGCCAGCCCTTATGGGGAAAAATGACGGTAAGCCAGATGTTGTCGCACTGCCAGGCACCTATAGATGTGGCATTTGGCGATTTGGAACTCAGGAGCAATTTTTTTATGCGCCTTATCGGGAAGCTGTTCAAGAACAAAATCCTGAATTCGAAGGAATTCAAGAAAAACAGCCCGACAGCCCCAGATTTTATCAGGAATTCGGACTATGATTTCGAAGAAACCAAAGCAGGATTAATCCAAAAATTCTCTCGGTTTGCCGAGGCCGGGCACCAATCCATTAAAAGCAACAAACATCCTTTTTTTGGAGACATGAGTTATGAAGAATGGGACAGACTGCACGCCATGCACCTCGATCACCACCTAAGACAGTTTGGCGTTTAAAACGATAATATGAAAACCGAAAAAGATTACCTGCAAATCAACAAAGCCACCTGGAATGACAAAACCGACGTGCACATCGCCTCGGAATTTTATGACGTAGCCGGTTTCCTCAACGGGAAATCGACCCTGAACGATATAGAACTTGAACTGTTGGGCAATGTAAAGGGCAAGAAAATCCTGCACCTGCAATGCCATTTCGGCCAGGACACCATGAGCCTTTCCCGTATGGGTGCCAAAGCCACCGGTGTTGATTTGTCTGACAAGGCCATAGGCAGGGCGCGTGAATTTACCACGCAATTGGGACTGGATACCGAATTTTTGTGTTGTGACCTTTATGATACGCCAAACCATTTAAACGAACAATTCGATGTGGTTTTTACCAGTTACGGCACTATTGGCTGGCTGCCTGATTTAGACAAATGGGCAAAGGTTATTTCGCATTTTCTCAAACCCGGCGGAACGTTTGTGATGGCCGACTTTCACCCCGTAGTTTGGATGTATGACAACCATTTCAGGGAAGTGCAGTACCCCTATTTCAATGTGGAAACCATCGTTGAAGAAGAAACAGGTACTTATGCCGACCGCAATGCCGAAATGCATTCCAAAACCATTTCATGGAACCACCCGACCAGTGAAATTTTGAATGCGCTGATTGGTTCAGGGCTTGAAATCAAACGATATAACGAATACGATTATTCGCCTTACAACTGTTTCAATGCGATGGAAGAATTTGAAAAAGGGAAATTCCGTGTGGCCCACCTGGGAAACAAAATCCCGATGGTGTATGCGGTTTTGGCTATGAAAAAGTAAAGCCCTAGCCCCGATTGCGGCGGTATCCTTTTGCGTGGCACAGCTCAGCAAAAGATAAAGCCAAAAGCGGGAAACAGCTCCCAAAAACACAAAAACTCACTATCTTTGCAGTGAAATAAACTCAGGCACTAAGCTACTCAGGCACTCAGAAACTATGCGAATAGACATCATCACCCTATTACCCGAATTACTCCGCAGCCCGTTTGAGGCTTCCATCATGAAACGCGCCATAGACAAAGGGCTGGTGGAAGTGCATTTTCATAACCTGCGTGACTATACGACCAACAAACAAAAAAGCGTAGACGATTATCCTTTTGGCGGTGGGGCCGGAATGGTCATGATGGTGCAGCCGATTGATGCCTGTATTACCCACCTGAAATCGGAACGGGATTACGACGAAATCATCTACATGACGCCCGACGGGGAAACGCTGAACCAGAAAATGGCCAATACCATGTCGATGTATGAAAACATCATCATTTTGTGTGGGCATTATAAAGGCGTAGACCAGCGCGTGCGCGACCATTTCATTACGAAAGAAATCTCCATCGGTGATTATGTGCTGAGTGGCGGTGAATTGGGGGCTTTGGTATTGTCGGATGCCTTGATACGCCTGATTCCGGGTGTGTTGAGCGATGAGACTTCGGCCCTGACGGACAGCTTCCAGGACAATTTGCTTTCGGGCCCGATATATACCCGACCTGCCGATTACAAAGGCTGGAAAGTTCCGGAAGTGCTCACCAGCGGGCATTTTGCCAAAATTGACAAATGGCGCGAGGATATGGCGTATGAGCACACCAAAAACAGGCGTCCGGATTTGTTGGAAGGACAGTAAGAAGTCAAATGACTGATAAGCAATGTTTTAAATTTTTAAAAACTTTCGGTTTTCGGCTTGCAACTTTAGACTTTTTAATTATCTTTGCACCCACATTTGACCAACCTCTGGCGAAAACCGTGCATGTTGCTCAGATTTTAAACCATAATTAGCATTACAATGGCAAATTTAGTTGATTTCGTAAATAACGAAATTTCAGTAAAAAAAGATTTCCCTGCTTTCGGTGCCGGTGATACCATCACGGTGTACTACGAAATCAAAGAGGGTGAAAAAACAAGGACACAGTTTTTTAAAGGTGTCGTAATCCAAAGAAAAGGATCAGGAATCACTGAAACTTTTACCATCCGTAAAATGTCTGGAGCTGTTGGTGTAGAGCGTATCTTCCCGGTGAACATGCCAGCTTTGCAAAAAGTAGAAG
>CAZXRX010000011.1:0-38572 GCA_964642945.1 uncultured Flavobacterium sp.
GAGCTCCAGCCTTCCAAGCTGGTTGTCGCGAGTTCGAGCCTCGTCTTCCGCTCTTCATGAAATCCCAATCGTAAAGGTTGGGATTTTTTTATTGTATCCACGACAAATCACCTCCCGTTTCCAATTCTTCAGCCTCTTTCCCTTGTCGGAACAAACGCGCTTTCAAATCGCCTTTCAATAGGATTTGTTCCCCATTCACTTCGAGCCAACTGCCTTCGCGCAATCCCAAAACCGGGATATTGTTGAAAGCATGGAATTCCCTGATGCGGGTTTCACGGGTTTCGCCCATGTGTTTCGACTGTAAATCGGCATCGAGGTAATGTGGGTTCAGGTTGAACGGAATCAGCCCCAAGGTTTTAAAATCCGGCGGATATACAATCGGCATGTCGTTGGTTGTCTGCATCGAAACTCCGGTAATGTTGCTTCCGGCACTCGAGCCAAGGTAAGGCGTTCCGTTTTTGACCACTTCGGCCAGCACTTCCATCACCTTGTTGTCATACAATTGCTTCACCAGTAAAAAAGTATTGCCGCCTCCGGTAAATATGGCTTCGGCGTTTTTTAAGGCTGTTGGCGCATCGTCATACTCATGCAATCCGGTAACAGTAATGCCCAGTTGGGCAAATGTTTCCCTTACTTTTGAGGTATAATTGTCGTGGCTGATGCCGCCCGGCCTGGCATAAGGTACAAACAACAAGGTTTTGCACGAGCTGAAGTGATTTTCAAGCACCGGCAATAAATACTCAAGATAGCCACTGCCATGAATGGTCGAAGTGCTTGCAATAATTAATTTTTTACCCATATCGGTTTTTTATTACTCAGACAAAGCTACAAACTAATGCGTTCAAAATTAACATAAATTTACAATTGCTTTGGCTTATTTTTTTGACAATACTAAGATACTTTTACCACGAAATTAACCACCAAACATGACCAAATTTTACCAAACTTTTTTTCTTTTGTTGTTTTCCGCCCTGGGTTTGTATGCGCAAACCGGTGACCGGAAAGTATTGAAGGGTAAAGTGGTGGCCAATTCCAATGAACTCGAAGGGATTTATGTGGCGAATGTAAGGGCCGATTTGGCAACTTCCACCGAAGCAGGCGGTTATTTTTCCATTCCTGCCAAAGAAGGCGATACGCTGATGTTTTCGGCGGTACAGTTCAAGGCGGAAAAAGTTGTGGTGAAAAAATCAGATTTTGACGGTGGACTGCTGTTTGTTAAAATGGAAATTCTGCAGCGCCTGCTTGATGAAGTTAAAATTTCAGAATACAAGAATATTAACGCCGTTTCGTTGGGAATCATCCCGAAAGGGCAAAAAACCTATACCCCGGCTGAGCGGAAATTACGCACGGCAGAAGAACTGCATTGGTACAGTCCGCTCTTGATTCCGTTGGGTGGAATGAGTGTAGACGGCTTGCTCAATTCCATTTCGGGAAGAACGGCCATGCTCAAAAAAGAGCTAATTATAGAACGCAAGGAATTCCTGCTTAAAAAGATTACAGACCAGTTTGAGGAAGCTTATTTTACCGAAACCCTGCATATTCCTGCTGATTATGTAAAGGGATTTCAGTATTACTTGGTCGAAAACGCGGAGTTTGCCAACGCTATCAATGAAAAGAACAAAGTGATGGCCACTTTTATCATGAACCGGCTGGCTACCGAATATTTGGAACTCTTATCAAAAAAACAATGATTTCTGATTACTTTTGAAAGATGAAAAAAATGTATCAATATCTTCTGGTGTTGGGTATCGTGGCGAGTTTGTCTTTTACGGCACATAAATTCTATACGGCCATTTACCAAATTGAGTATGCGCCCAAAAAGCAGATGGTGCAGGTTACGGCACGCATTTTTAACGACGACCTCAATGAAGCCTTGGCCAGTAAATTCCATACCAAAATTTTCCTGGGCACCGAAAAAGAAACGCCTGAAGATGTGGTGTACCTTAAAAAATACCTGGCCGAAAAGTTTACCATCAAAATCAACGGACAAAACCGGCCGATGAATTTCCTGAGCAAGGAAGTCGAAGACAATGTGCTCATTTGCTACCTCAATTGCAAAGAAGTACCCAAAATTAATACCCTGGAGGTGACCAATACCGTCATCAGTGAAATCCACAGTGAACAGCAGAACATCATCCAGGCCAATTTCAACAACAAAAAAAGCAGCCTGCTCCTCGACGGTGAAACATTTAAAGGAATGTTAAAATAAACCGAAAAGCCAAACGCTCTGGTAAAAAGGATTATTTTTATCGTTTAATACTAGAACTTTATGAGCAAATTGGCCCGACTCTTATTCCTATTACCTGCGGTTGTCTTTTCACAGCAAACGCCTACCTCAAACCCACAAAGTGAAAGAAACCCAGACAAGTTCAAGCAGATGTACGACCTCTTGGCTACGCCCAATATGTACCGTACCGCTTCGGGAGCCCCTGGTCCGGAATACTACCAACAACAGGCCGATTACAAAATGGAGGTGGAGCTTGACGACAAAAACACCAAGTTGTCCGGCCGTGAAACCATCACCTACAGCAACAACGCCAAAGAATCACTCGATTACCTTTGGGTACAGTTAGACCAGAACCAAAATTCGCGCAAATCACTTTCGCCACTAATCGAAAACAAGAAAACCGATCCGGCCATTGGCGTACAAGGGTTTTCCCGCAAATACCTCGAAGCCGATTTTGATGGCGGATTCAACATCGAATACGTAAAAGACGCACTCGGCAAACCGATGAATTACACCATTAACCAGACCATGATGCGCATCGAATTGGCCAGCCCGTTGAAACACGGTGAAAAAATTTCCTTTTCCATCAAATGGTGGTACAACATCAACAACTACATCCTTGACGGAGGGCGTTCGGGTTACGAACACTTCGAAAAAGACAACAACAACCTTTATATTTTGGCGCAGTTTTATCCGCGGATGGCGGTATACAACGATGTCGAAGGCTGGCAGAACATGCAGTTCTGGGGCTCAGGCGAATTTGCGCTGCCTTTCGGGAATTTTGAAGTGAGCATAACCGTTCCGGCCGACCACATACTTGAAGCGACCGGAAACCTGCTGAATCGCAATGAAGTGTTCACACCGGCCCAATTGGCGCGTTATGCCCAAGCGGAAAAATCGTTTGACAAGCCTGTAATCATCGTTACCCAGGCCGAAGCCGAAGCTGCCGAGAAAGGTTTTTCAACCCAAAAGAAAACCTGGAAATTCAAGGCAGAAAATGTGCGTGATTTCGGTATTTCCACTTCGAGAAAATTCATTTACGACGCAATGGCGGTTAAGGTAGGAACCAAAACAGCCATGGCGATTTCACTCTATCCGAAAGAAGGCAACCCGTTGTGGGAGGAATATTCCACCAGGATGGTCGCCCATACCCTGAAAAGTTATTCGAGTTATACCTTTGATTATCCGTATCCGAAAGCGATTTCCATCAATGCCCGTGACCAAGGCATGGAATACCCGATGATTTGCTGGAATTTCGGTCGTCCGGATGAAAACGGAAAATACACCGACCAGGTCAAATACGGCATGTTGGGCGTTATCTGCCATGAGGTAGGCCACAACTTTTTCCCGATGATTGTCAATTCAGACGAGCGCCAGTGGACCTGGATGGACGAAGGCCTCAATTCGTTTATGGAATACCTGGCAGAAAGTACATTTGACCCCAATTTCCCTTCAAGACGCGGCCCGGCCAAAAATATCGTTCCTTACATGAGTGGGGATCAGAAGGGACTGGAACCCATCATGACCAATTCGGAGAGCATCCGTCAGTTTGGCAACAACGCTTACGGTAAACCGGCCACTGCACTCAACATCCTGCGCGAAACCATTATGGGGCATGAACTGTTTGATTACGCCTTCAAAACCTACGCCAACCGTTGGAAATTCAAGCACCCCACTCCCGAAGATTTTTTCAGGACGATGGAAGATGCCTCTGCAGTAGACCTCGATTGGTTCTGGAGGGGATGGTTTTATACCACTGATGCCAATGACATCGGTATTAAAGAAGTCAAAAAATATTTTGTGAGCAATGAGCCGTCAAAAGAAGTTTCAGAATTTCTTAAAAACAGGCGACGCCGCGACAGCAATAACGGCCCGATGGTATACATGATAGAAGACGGCAGCGCTGATTACAAACCGGAACTCAACAAACCTTTCAAGGTTTCTGATTACAAAGCCCTTGATGCCTACGTCAATGCCAATTTTACTCCGGAAGAAAGGGCGAAACTCAATGAACCGAAATATTTCTATCAGGTTACTTTTGACAAGCCCGGCGGATTGGTCATGCCGATTATCGTGATGCTTACCTATGAAGACGGTACGACTGAAACCCAAACATTTCCGGCCCAGATCTGGCGGATGAACGACAAAGAAGTCATCCGTACTTTTGCCACCCAGAAAGCGATTACCAAAATACAGCTCGACCCGAAAGAGGAAACAGCCGATATCGATACGTCTAACAATACCTGGCCGAAAGAAGCGGTAAAATCAAAATTTGATTAAATTGAATGTATTAATGGTTTTTCAATCGGCGAGTTCGTAACTTTGTCATCTTAAAACAAAAAAACTATGTTTGGAATAGGAGGGGGCGAAATGATTTTTATCATCTTCATAGCCCTGATGCTTTTCGGGTCAGATAAAATTCCGGCCATTGCCCGCACTATGGGTAAAGGTATGGCCCAATTGAAAAATGCCACCAACGAAATCAAAAGCGAAATCAACAAAAGCGCTGAAGAGCACGGGGTAAACCAGTCTATCAAAGACCTGACGAGTTCCTTTCAGTCAGAAGTGAACCAAATCAAGGGTGGTCTTGACCAGAACCTGACCGATCCGCTCGGTCAAATGAAGGAAGACATCGAGGAAGCGACAGGGCCCATTAAACGCCAGATGTAATGCTTGAAAAAATCCTTGCGCTGGACAAGCAGCTTTTTGTTTTTCTCAACGGATTGGGTTCTGAAACCTTTGACCCATTGTGGTTGTTGATTACCAAACAAGCCAATTGGTTGCCTTTTTTCCTGTTTTTGGGTTATTTGTTGTACAAAAAAACCGGCCTGAAAAATTTTGGGATTGTACTGGTTTTTATCGCCCTGATTTTGCTCTGTTGCAACGAATCGGTAGAATTCTGCAAGATGACGGTCAAAAGGCTCCGTCCGTGTAATGTTCCGGAACTGAAAGACACCATACGCATCGTGCACCAATCAGATACTTACAGTTTCTTTTCGGGCCACGCCGCCAATTCGATGGCCAGCATGACTTTTATTTTCCTGATTTTGAGGAAACACTACAAATACATTTTCCTGATTTTTTTGTACCCGCTTATTTTTGCCTACAGCCGCATTTACCTCGGTGTACATTATCCGACAGACATCCTTACGGGTTATGCTTTCGGGGCCCTATATGGTTCCGTTTTTCATTACGGATACCTGTTCGTACAACAAAAAAGAGCCAAAAATTAAACCACCCTGCTCAGGGTCAGGCCGTCACGGATGGGCAGCAAAACCGTTTCTACACGAGGGTCATCTTTCAATAATTGGTTGTATTCCAACAGCACCTTGGTAGACAAATCGTTCGGATGCAACTCCTGTACCACTTTGCCGCTCCAGAGCACATTGTCTGATAAAATAACGCCGCCTTTGTTCATTTTCGGGATTATCGCGTGGAAATAATTAAGGTAATTTTCCTTGTCGGCATCAATAAAAACCAAGTCAAATTTCAAATCAATCCCCGGAATGATATCGAGGGCTTCCCCCAGGTGTTGCACAATTTGTTTCCCCCAGGGCGATTGGTCAAAATATTTCCGTTGAAAACCCATCAATTCCTCCTTGATGTCAATGGTATGCAAAACCCCTTCTTCCTGCATGCCTTCACAGAGGCACAAAGCCGAATAACCCGTATAGGTGCCAATTTCCAAAATGTTTACCGGGCGCACCAATTTAGACAGCATACTCAGCACGCGCCCCTGAAAATGGCCGCTGAGCATACGTGGCAGCAATACTTTCTGGTAGGTTTCCTTGTTGAGTTTGGCCAATAAGGCGGGTTCTTTTTCGGAATGTTGTTCGATATAATCTTCTAAATCTTCTGACAGGAAATGCATGCGGAATCATTTTGAATTGCACCCAAAGGTAAGGAAATCCGCCAAAACCGGCACCTGAAATTTGATGGGCTGTTGCACATCCTGATTTAAATGCTATTTTTATGACGCAAAAAAAAGCCCATGTCAAAACCCATTTATGTACTCGGAACCGGACTTTCCCACAACGGTTCTGCCGTATTGCTCAAAGACGGCAAAATCTGTGTAGGCATCGAGAAGGAAAGGCTTAGCCGGAAAAAACACGATGGGGGCAACGATACTTTGGCTGTTCAATACTGTCTCGATGCGGAAGGTATTACCCTGGACGATGTTGCCTTGGTGGTGCAGTGCGAGAATTTTACCCTTCCCGAAAGGAATCACTTCAAAGGTCGGCGGCTTTTTGCCGATTATCCACAACTGGAAATCATCGATATTTCCCACCATCTGGCCCATGCCTACAGCGCTGTTGGGACTTCGCCGTTTTCGGAGTGCAATGTGATGGTGATTGATGGTTGCGGCAGTCCGTTGGACCAGTTTCCGGAACTGCATCCGGAACAGGTAGCGTTATTGCCTCCAGATGTTTTGGAAATCAATCAAATGCAATGTGAAAAAGACAGTTTTTACCATTTCAACGGACAGAAACTGCTTCCTTTATATAAAGATTTCAGTGTCATGAATATCCTGCGTCAGGAAAAGTTAAGCCTTCCAAGCACCCAGCATTCCATAGGAGGTTTTTATGCTTCCATGAGCAATTATGTTTTTGGGGATATGGATGACGTAGGGAAATTGATGGGACTAGCGCCTTTCGGAACATCCGGAATCTATAATTTTGAGGCTTTTGAATTTAGGGAAGGTCGTTTGTATGTCAGCAGCGGTTGGCAGACCCATTTTGACAGACCTTCACAAGGCTATGAACATTTCCGGGCGCATTTCGGTTATTATGCCCAGGTAGCCAAATGGGCCCAGGAACAGGTAGAAAAAGCCGTCTTGACCTGTATGCAAAACCGTCAGGAACAATTTCCGCACGAGAATCTTTGCTATTCCGGAGAGGTGGCGCTCAATGCCGTAGCCAATGCCAAACTGGTCGCTTCCGGCCTGGCCAAAAATTATTATTTCGAACCGGCCGCGGCTGACAATGGCCTTGCCTTGGGTTGTGCCTTTTATGGCTGGCTGGAATATTTGCAGCAACCCAAAATACCTCATGATGGCAATACCTGTTTCGGAAAATCCTACGACGCTGAAAGCATCCGAAAGGCCTTAAATGCTGAGGACTTCCCCTATAAACAAACCTACTTCACCCATGAATCTGCGCTGGTGAGCTATTGTGCCGAAAAACTGAATGAAGGCAAAACGATGGGTTGGTTTCAGGATGGCGCAGAATTCGGTCCGCGTTCCCTCGGAAGAAGAAGCATTCTGGCACATCCCGGAATTGCGGGCATGAAAGACCACATCAACCGCAACATCAAGTTCCGTGAAGATTTCAGGCCTTTTGCCCCGGCGGTATTGAAAGAAAAAGTTTCGGACTATTTTGAAAACGGACTTGACAGCCCTTACATGATTTTGGTAGATAAAACCAAGCCTGACTATGTAGAAAAATTGTGTAACGTGACCCACCAGGACGGTTCGGCTCGCGTACAGACCATTGAAAAAAGCTGGAATAACCGGTTTTACAATCTGGTGGAGGCTTTCGGGAAACAATCCGGAATTGCCGTGCTGCTCAACACCAGCCTCAACCGCAGGGGGATGCCCATAGTCGAAACACCCCAGGAAGCCCTGGCGCTTTTTGGCGAAACAGCCCTTGATATTTTGGTATTGGGCGATACGGTGCTCGAAAAGGTGCACTAATCCATAAATTGTTTTTACCTTTGCGCCATGATGGAGAAAAAAGACATCCGGGCCCTTTCAAAAGACCAGCTTCGTGAATTTTTTGTGGCCAATGGCGACAAGGCATTCCGGGGCAATCAGGTATACGAATGGCTTTGGGGTAAAGGTGCGCACAGTTTTGATGACATGACCAACCTGTCAAAGGAAACGCGTACCATGCTCGAAACCCATTTTGTCATCAACCACATCAAGGTCGACCAGATGCAGCGCAGTGAAGACGGTACCGTCAAAAATGCCGTACGCCTGCACGACGGATTGGTGGTTGAAAGTGTACTGATTCCGACCAATACACGCACCACGGCCTGTGTATCCAGTCAGGTAGGTTGCAGCCTCGATTGTAATTTCTGTGCTACGGCCCGTCTCAAAAGAATGCGCAACCTCGAACCCGGTGAAATTTATGACCAGGTTTTGGCCATCCATAACGAAAGCCAGCTGTACCACAACCGTCCGCTGTCGAACATCGTGTTTATGGGTATGGGCGAACCGCTGATGAACTACAACAATGTCATCAAGGCCATCGACATGATTACTTCCGATGAAGGCCTGGGCATGTCTCCCAAACGGATTACACTTTCCACTTCGGGCATCCCGAAAATGATACGCAAAATGGCAGATGACGAAGTGAAATTCAAACTGGCCGTTTCCCTGCATTCTGCAATCGATGAGGTAAGGGCGAAAATCATGCCTTTCAGTTCGAATTTCCCGCTCAAGGATTTACGCGAAAGCCTGCAATACTGGTACAGCAAAACCAAAAGTAAGGTAACCTATGAATATGTAGTCTGGAAAGGCATCAACGACACCAAGGAAGCCATTGACGCCTTGGTGAAATTCTGTAAATATGTGCCCTGCAAAGTCAACCTGATAGAATACAACCCCATTGATGACGGGGAATTCCAACAGGCTTCCGATGCCGCCATTGATAACTATATCTCGGCCTTGGAAAAAAACAATATCGTCGCCAAAGTACGACGCAGCCGTGGAAAAGATATCGATGCCGCCTGCGGCCAACTGGCCAATAAAACCTAAACAAAAACGCCCCGATGGAATATTCGGGGCGTTTTTTTATCAATTAACCTTTTTTAAATATTGCCTAGAATAATGGTAAACGAATTGCCATTGGCTGTTGTGAATACAGCGGTATTGTCGCAATTACCGGTTCCGTAATCGAGCGTGGCGGTATTGCCATTCCTGACGAAAGTAATGATACCTTGCACAATCAACGGTTTGTTTTGTGCCGCGCAACTCATCTTGATTATTAATGGCGAAGTGATGGTGCTGGTCTGGATGGCAGTGTTCGGGAAAGTGGTTGTCCAGCTTCCGGTTACGTTATATACATTGTCTGCCCAGCCCGGCGTGCCATATCCTTGTGTAATTTCCCTGATGCGTTGTCCTACCCTGTGGTATACATTTCCATTGGGGAATGTAGCCGTGATGTCCATGTTCATGGTAACTATAGGATGGCTTGGCGAAGTCGCGGTGGCCGTACTCATTACCCTTGTAAAGGTTTTGTTTCCTACATAATTGATGCCATTGTGGTAGAAATTGTCAAAGGTATAGGTAATGGTATGCGAAGTGGCCGCGGGTTGGAAAGTAAAGGTAATGATGATTTTTCCTCTCACGAAGTTGCCATTGGTGAGCAGGCAGCCCGTGGTTCCGAAATCGATGGTTTTGGTAACGAGCGTACCTGGTGTAAGGGCAGTTCCAAACGCAGGAACCCTTGTAACAGTAGCACAGGTAGAGTAGATGGTGGTGCCGTTTTCTGTAGTCCTACCGCTGGTGGGATTGTCGTAGGTATTGGCTTCTTCCTCTTCCACTATATTGGAAACGTCGTCATTGGCGATATCCATTTTTGCGTTGATTCCGGCTTCTTCTGCGGTAATTGTGGCATCTTGTTGGTCTTCTTTGTTACAGCTTATCATGGAAGCGACCAATGCCAGGCCTAAAAATAAATGGGATACTTTTTTCATAAAACCTCTTTTTAAATGTTAATGGTTGTTAATAGTAAATCGTATTTTCATTCGCAATATTGTATAAGAATAACAGAAACCGGAAAGGTTTAATCCTTTCTTAAATTTTTTTCTGGATAATGGTATTGTTGTATCTTTGGGAGCGAATGAACATCACCTCACAAATAAAGCAACCCATCCAGGAAGAAATGGAACTTTTTGAAAAGAAGTTCTACGAAGCAATGTCTTCCAAGGTGGCGCTCCTCAACCGCATTACCTATTACCTGGTCAACCGAAAAGGGAAACAGATGCGTCCGATGTTCGTGTTCCTGACCGCCAAAATGCTTGCCGAAGGACAGGTAAATGAGCGCACTTACCGTGGGGCTTCGGTCATCGAACTCATCCATACCGCTACCTTGGTACATGATGATGTGGTAGACGACAGCAACCGACGACGTGGTTTTTTCTCCATCAATGCGCTCTGGAAAAACAAGATTGCCGTTTTGGTGGGTGACTATTTGCTCTCCAAAGGATTGTTGCTTTCCATAGATCATGGTGATTTTGACCTGCTCCGGATTATTTCGGTGGCGGTGCGGGAAATGAGTGAAGGCGAATTGCTCCAGATTGAAAAAGCCCGACGCCTTGACATCACTGAAGATATTTACTACGAAATCATCCGCCAGAAAACTGCCACGCTTATTGCGGCCTGTTGTGCCCTCGGTGCCAAATCGGTTTCAGAAAACCTGGAATTGGTCGAAACCATGCGCAAATTCGGGGAACTCATCGGGATGGCCTTCCAGATCAAGGACGACCTGTTTGATTATACAGACGAAGCTATCGGAAAACCAACCGGAATTGACATCAAGGAACAAAAAATGACGTTGCCGCTTATTTATGCGCTCAACAATTGTTCAGCCAAGGAAAAAAGCTGGTGCATCAATTCGATCAAGAACCACAACAAAGACAAAAAACGCGTGCGCGAAGTGATCCAGTTTGTGAAAGACAAAAACGGTTTGTCTTATGCCGAGCAGAAAATGGCGCAATTCCAACAAGAAGCCTTGGCACTCCTCCAAAATTTTCCCAATTCGGTCTACAAAGACAGCCTGGAGTTGATGGTAAACTATGTTATTGAAAGAAAAAAGTAATTTTTTTTAAAAATATTTTTCGTTGTCAAGCCTTGATTTTATTGGGGTTTTGATTTTTTAATCTTTCAATCTTTTAATTTTTCAATTTTCCCATACAACGTTTTTGCCCGCCCGCTCGTCTATGCCAATAGAAGACCAACAATAAACAAAAAACCAAAACCAATCCACAGGCTGCACATCCAAAATGAAAGTCATCAACTTACATCAGGAAGAAAAAGAACTCATCGCGCTGGCGCTCGAAAACAACCGCCACGCGCAGCAAAAAATGTATTCGAGGTTCGCCCCGAAAATGTTGGGGGTATGCCGTCAGTATGTAAAAGATATCCATCAGGCCGAAGACATCATGATTACCGCTTTTATGAAAGTATTTGCCAACCTGAAGAATTTTGAACACAAAGGCAGTTTTGAAGGTTGGATCAGAAGGATTATGGTCAACGAATGCATTTCGTTTATCAGGGTGCAGAAAAAAGTAAAGTTCATTGAAGACGAAACCTATTTTGAAGAAAGTTTCAACAACATCGAAAGCCAGTTGTCATTGGATGATTTACAAGCTTTGATAGACAGTTTGCCAGATGGGTATAAGATGGTGTTCAACCTCTACATTATCGAAGGCTACAAACACCAGGAAATTGCCGAAATGCTGGGCATCAGCGAAGGTACTTCCAAATCACAGTTATCCCATGCGCGCAAAGTGCTGCAGGACAACATCAGGACCTTAAAAAATTACAACAATGGGACAGAATAATATAGAAAAACAAATCGCCGAAAAGCTCAATGCCCGCGAAATCCAGCCCTCGGCTCAAGCCTGGGACCGTCTTGATGCGATGCTTTCGGTAGCGGAAGAAAAAAAAACAAGGCGTTCTTTTGGCTGGTTGTATATTGCTGCAGGCATTTTGGTTTTCCTGTCCGTTGGTACGTATTGGTACAATCAAGGAAGCACAACAACCCCTAACAATGAAGTGGTGACCAATGATGCCGCAACACCGGCTGTAAAAGTAAAATCAAATGAGGGTAAATCTCCTGAAAAAGAAATTTTACCGTTCCATAATCCGGACGAAACAGTAGGGGTGGCCCAAAATGAAGGTGCCACACCAAAGAATACCGATGTGCCATCTGAAACCCAATCCTCAAACCGAAATCATCACAATCAAACAACTCAGAAAACGAACGTTCTGCCCAATACTTTAAAAAACACCCAGCTGTCTTCGCCCAAACTCAATCAGGCACCCAATCAGGAAGCAGTGGCAGTGACACAAGCCAAAAAAGAAGAAGTCTTTCCGACGAAAGGAAATACCATAAATCCAGAGGTGGTGGCTGCCAACGAAAATACGGCTGTAACCAAAGTAAAGGTCAATGCGAACAGCCTATTGTCTGAAGTAGATACTGAACTGGAACTTACTTTCCGGGACCGGGTTCTCAAAAAAGTGGGTAAAAACTATAAAGAAGTCAAGGTAGCATTGGCCAACCGCAACTTCAATTGATTCCGAACCTAAAACACAAATCCAATAACACAAAATCCAATAACAAAATGAGAAATGTAACTATTTACCTCGCGCTTACTTTATGCCTTTTCGCCACCAAACTGGTAGCACAGGAAACGTTTGAGTCAAGGGCTAAAGCCATTGCAGAAAAAATTGAAACCATCAACAGGGAAGAAAAAGCCGCGCTCAAAACCGAAGTGGAAGCCATAAACGAGCAACTCGAAAAAGGCACCCTGACCAAAGAGCAGGCCGACCAGAAAAAAGCCGCATTGGCGCAGGCCAGGGCAACCATCATCGAAACCAAAGTGACTGCGGCCAAAGAAGAACTAAATGCCTTGGTGCAGGACAAAGTAGACGGAAAAATCCTGGCACAGCCATCCAAAAACAACGTTTTTAGTATCGGTTGGGACAAAGGCAATGACAGCATCAAAAAGCAAAAAAGCGAAGCACGTACCACCTCACAATTTGTTTTCGCCGCCGGATTCAACAATTTGGTAACCAACGGTGCCGTAGCGCATTCCGATTACCGTTACCTGAAGTCTACCTTTATGGAGTGGGGAATTACCCACAACACCCGGATCATGAAAGACAACAACCTGTTGCACTTCAAATATGGGGTTTCCTTTATGTACAACAACCTGAATGCTACCGACGAGCGCTATTTCGTTGTGAATGGCGACCAAACCGAACTGGCTACTTTTTATACCCATTTGCGCACCAAGGACACCTACTTCAAAAATGTGTACGTCACCGTGCCTTTGCACCTTGAGTTTGATTTTTCAAAGACCAAAACCGATGCCGATGGCAACAAAATATTCAGGAGCCACAGGGGCTTGCGTTTCGGACTGGGCGGATTTGTAGGCTACAACATCAATTCCAAACAATTCCTGTCGTATGAGGTAGATGGTTACCGCATCAACGAGCGCCAAAAAGGAAGCTGGAACGTCAACGACTGGAATTATGGTTTGAGTGCCTACGCCGGTTGGGGTTCTGCCAGTTTGTACCTCAAATACGATTTGAACCCTTTGTTCAAGAACAATGTTGTCGACCAGAACAACATTTCGTTGGGGATGCGTTTCGACTTTAATTAGAATTTGTTTAAGTTAGTTTTATACTCCGAAAAAGGTGTTTCTGTTTGGAAACGCCTTTTTTATTTTCAATCTTTGTAACTTTGGAAACCTGTTGTCTGAGGCACTCAGGCACTCCCTTACTAAGGCACTATTCATGATATCAAAAGAAACCATAGACAAAGTATTCGAATCGGCCCGTGTGGAAGAAGTCATTGGTGATTTTGTACAACTCAAGCGCGCCGGGAGTAATTTCAAAGGACTCAGTCCGTTTTCAGACGAACGTTCGCCTTCATTCATGGTCTCGCCGGTAAAGCAGATCTGGAAAGATTTCTCATCCGGAAAAGGCGGCAATTCGGTGGCTTTTTTGATGGAGCATGAACATTTTTCCTATCCGGAAGCCATTCGTTACCTCGCCAAAAAATACAACATCGAAATCGAGGAAACCGAAATTTCAGATGAAGACAAAGAACAGGCCAACGAAAAGGAAAGCATGTACCTGGTTTCTGAATTTGCAGCCTCTTATTTCCATGATGTTTTATTGCGTTCCGAAGAAGGCAAAGCCATTGGGTTGACTTATTTCAAGGAAAGGGGTTTTACCTCAGAAACCATAGAAAAATTCAAGCTCGGTTATTCGCCCACCACCTGGGACGCCCTCACCAAGGAGGCACTCGGTAAAGGCTACCAACTGCAATACCTCGAAAAAACAGGCCTCACCATCATAGGCGAAGACAAACAGTTTGACCGATTCAAGGGCCGTGTGATGTTCCCGATTCAAAGTATGAGTGGCAGGGTATTGGGCTTTGGCGGCCGGATTCTGACCCAAGACAAAAAAGCGGCCAAATACCTCAATTCGCCCGAAAGCGACATTTACCATAAAAGTAAAGTCCTCTATGGGATTTTCCAGGCCAAACAGGCCATTGCCAAACTCGACAATTGCTTTTTGGTCGAAGGCTACACCGATGTCATCCAGATGCACCAATCAGGAGTAGAAAATGTGGTGGCTTCATCCGGAACCGCACTGACTTCAGATCAAATCCGGCTCATCAACCGACTCACCAAGAACATTACCGTTTTGTTTGACGGTGACGCGGCAGGGCTCAGGGCTTCTATCCGCGGGATTGACCTGATTCTGGAACTCGGTATGAACGTCAAGGTGTGTACCTTCCCTGATGGTGATGACCCGGACAGTTTCGCCCGTAAAAATTCTTATGAAGATTTGGTGAAATACCTCGACGAAAGCGCCATGGATTTCATCCAGTTCAAGGCCTCGCTCCTGATGAAGGAAGCCAAGAACGACCCGATTAAAAAAGCGGAACTCATCCGCGATATGGTGGCGAGTATTTCCAAAATACCAGACCGCATCAAACGCGAAATCTACATCCAGGAATGTTCGCGCATCATGGATATATCTGAAGAAGTACTCTTCAACACCCTGGCGCAACTTGTCAAAAAAGACATTCAGGAACTCGGTAAAAAACACAAGGAGGAACAGCAGGCGTTTGAAGTGCACAAAAACGAGAATGTGGCAGTGGCTTCTACGGTTGACATACAGTTTGAGCTCGAACGGAAAATCATCGAGATTTTGCTGCTGTACGGAAATGTGGAAGAGGATTTTGAAGACCACCTGCTCAAGGCCAACGAAAGCGGGGAGATGGAAGAAGTCACGGAAACCAACAAATACAAGGTTTACCAACGCATTTACCTGAGTCTGCAGGAAGATGAAACCGAATTGGCCAACCCTTTGTTTCAAAGCATCTACACCAACCTGATGGATTATTTCCACCAGAACGAAACTTTTGAAATGGAACATTACCTGAACCAGATGCCGGCCGAAATTGCCCAGGAAGTGACTTCCATCCTGATGAACGACGAGCAGGAAAGCCTCCACAATTGGGAAACCAAACAAATTTACGTCAAAGACAAAACCCAAACCATCAGCCAATACGTTACCGAAACCATCCTGACCCTGCGCTGGTTTTTGGTCAACCGCATCATAGACGAACTCAAAGCCACGGTCACTTCAGAAGCCGAAGCTGATAATTCTGAAAAGCTCTCGATGGTTATGGATTACCTCGGGCTGACGAATGTTTTTTCGAAAAAACTGGGAAGGGTAATTTCGCGCCACAGCTAGATTTTAATCTGGTGTGGGTGCAAAAAAGCTTAAATAAGAAGGATTCTTTTCTCAGAAAAAAGGCGCTAAACAATATCCAAAGTCTTTGCCTTATTCACCAAATCAACCAGGTTGGTCACATTCAGTTTTTGCAATAAACGCAGTTTATAGGTACTGATGGTTTTTTCGTTGAGGTTGAGCAACTTCGAGATTTCATTGTTCTTTTTGCCATCGCTCAGGTAGCGCAATACCTCAATTTCTCGGTTTGATAATTTGCGGTAAAGTCTTTCGCTTTTGTTTTGTTTGGCGATGAGTGCCAGGTTTTTCTTGATGGTGTCGCTCAGCATCACAATTCCTTGCTGTACGCGGATGATACTGGTGCCAAGGGTTTCGAGTTTAGATGTTTTATGCACAAATCCGAGTACCCCGGCCTTGATGGCATTCGGCGCATATACCTGTTCGTTGAGGTTGGTAAATACCAATACTTTGGTGGTCGGGAAATTTCGTATGATGGCCTTGAGTTCGTAGATACTTTTGAGTCCGTCCAATTCTAAATCGATAACCAGAACATTGATTTCTTTGTTGCGAAGCGCATCGGGCACCATATAAAAGCTGCCTACATTAGATACGATGCTGATTTCAGGATGGTCTTTAAAGTAGGATTTTACGCCAAAGTGAACGACAGGATAATTATCCGCTAAGCATACATTTATCATAGATAGTGACTTTTATTGAAAAGTATTCAAAGCTATCCTGTAAAATTAATAAAAAATGATTAAATATGCTAACTTCTGTTAAAATTTTATAAGTATTCGAATGGGATTTTACACACCGGAATCGCCTGCATCTTGTGTTGGTTGGCTTTATTCAGCCGATTGTAAATTTCAAAGACTTCGGCCTTTCTTTCAGAAAAATCTTTCAAGTCACTTCCTTTTTCTGTTTCAATCATCGCCCATTCCAGTTCATCGTAATTGGCTCCCAATTGTTCCTCATCCGATCTCGAATCGCCAAACAATCCGTCTGTGGGTGCTGCCACCAAAATAGACTCCGGCACCTTCAGGAAAGCACCCAATGCGGTCACCTCGCTCTTCATCAAATCGGCAATCGGGCTCAAATCTACCCCGCCATCACCGTATTTGGTAAAAAAGCCAACCCCAAAATCTTCCACCTTGTTTCCGGTTCCTGCCACCAAAAAACCATTGATTCCGGCATGGTAATACAAAGTGGTCATCCTAAGCCTCGCCCGGGTATTGGCCAGCGACAAATGGTATTTTTTTTCATCCGCGCAAACCGGCATGGTCAGCCTGAATTGCTCGTAGGTAGGGGTCAGGTCTGATTCAGCATGACTTACATTGGCAAATCGCTCCTGCAGTTGACTGATGTGTTCCCGGCCACGGCTTACCTGCGTAGGGTCTTGATGGATGGGCATTTCAAGGCAGAGTGTAGGAAAACCGGTCTGTGCGCAAAGCGTGGAGGTCACCGCCGAGTCAATGCCGCCCGAAATCCCGACCACAAAACCATTTACCTTGGCTTGCTGGGCATAACTTTTGAGCCAGTTTACAATATGGTCATTTACTTTATCGGCCTGGAAGGTACTTTTTTTAGGCATCTTTACTGATAGATTTAGATTTTGGTGATGTATATTTGCAAAAATAATAATTTTAAATTCATTTCGTTTTAGAATTTGAAGCTATTCCTGCTGTCCGCTGTATCTTTTTTAAGGCCGTGCCTCCGCTAAGGCTCCGGCCCAACCTTAAAAAAGGATGCCGCTGCCATCAGGGCTAAAAATACTCTTATCCATGAAAAAATATCTTTTGGTTGGCCTGATATTGCTGTTTGTGTCCTGTGACCAGAAAAGCAAGGTTGAAAAAGCTGTCGAGGAAATTCCGGTCAGCATGAAACTCTACCGTTTCGAGCAGGCTTTTTTTGACGCCACTCCCGAAACCCTTCCCCAGGTAAAGGCAGAATTCCCTGATTTCTTCCCTGAAGACACCCCAGATGACGTCTGGATACAGAAAATGCAAAACCCCTTGTGGCGCGAATTGTATACTGAAGTAGAGAAAAAATACAAAAACTTCAACAGCAACCAAACTGAAATAGAAGACGTGTTCAAACACATCAAATACTATTTTCCTACGGTCAAAACCCCCAAAATCTATACGGCCATAGGCGAAATGGATTACAACAACAAGGTCATTTATGCCAACGACAAGCTCATCATTGCCCTCGAATTGTTTTTGGGCAACAAACACAAGTTTTATGTCGATTTTCCGGCCTACATCAGGCAGAATTTTGAAGAACGCCAAATGATGCCCGAAGTGGCCGCCAGTTTTGCCTTGGGCATCCTGCCGCCGCCTTCAGACAAAACCCTGCTTTCTGAAATGATATATGCCGGAAAGGAATTGTATATCAAAGATTTACTGCTGGCAGACCAATTTACCGATGCCGAAAAGATAGGCTACACGCCCACACAGGAAGTCTGGTGCCGCGAAAATGAAAGCTATATGTGGAGTTATTTCATCGAAAACAAACTGTTGTACAGTGCCGATTCCAAATTGCCGAACCGTTTCATCAACATGGCGCCCTTTTCTAAATTTTACCTCGAAATCGACAACGAATCACCCGGAAGGGTAGGCCGTTGGGTGGGTTGGCAGATTGTGCGTTCGTTCATGGAAAACAACAAGGTTTCCATCCAAGACATGATCCGGATGCCGGCCAACCAATTGTTTGAACAATCCAAATACAAACCCAAAAAGCAAGAATAGCATGCAATCTGAAATAAAGTTCCTCGTTGAGTTAGATCAAAACCGCGTACCCGAAAAATTATCCTGGACAGCCCAGGATGGCGGTGTCGAAATGGAAGAAGCCAAAGCGATCATGCTTTCCATCTGGGACAGCAAAGTACAGGAAACCCTGCGTATCGACCTCTGGACAAAAGACATGCCTGTCGATGAAATGAAGAAGTTCTTCCACCAGACTTTGGTAGCCATGGCTGATACCTTTCAAAGGGCTACCGACGATGAAAAAATGGCGGCCACCATGAAGGATTTCTGTGATTATTTTGCCGAAAAAATGGAGTTGGGGCGCTAATTTAAAACGAATTCAGGTCCTTGAAAACTTCCTGGTTGACTTCGTCTATAAATTGCAAGACCTGATCTTTTCCGGTCGCTTCTGTAGCCGAAGTAACAAAATGCTGGGGCATTTCTTCCCAATTATTGGCCAATAGCTGCTTGCGGTAGGCGTTGACCTGGGCGTCGATTTTTCCTCTCGGGATTTTGTCGGCCTTGGTAAAAATGATGCAGAAGGGCACTTCGATTTCCCCCAAATAATTGATGAATTCCAAATCGATTTTCTGGGCTTCCAACCGAATGTCTATCAATACAAACGCACAAACCAACTGTTCCCTTTTTTCAAAATAATCGGTAATGAACTGCTGGAAGACATCCTTTGTTTTTTTAGAAACGCGCGCATAGCCATAGCCCGGCAAATCGACCAAAAACCAGTTGCTGTTGATTTTGAAGTGGTTGATGAGCTGTGTTTTTCCTGGTTTTCCCGAAGTTTTGGCGAGGTTTTTATGGTTCGTCAGCATGTTGATGAGTGACGATTTGCCTACATTCGAACGTCCGATAAAGGCATATTCAGGCAGGCGTTCCAAAGGACATTTGGCCACTTCAGAATTGCTCACGACAAACTCGGCAGTATTGATTTTCATGGTGTCTTTTTACAGGATGTGACCATCCCATTATCAGCTTCCTACAAACCGACTTTTTCAAGCCAGTGTTCGAGGTGTTGGTTGAATTCGTCCGGCTTTTCCATCATCGGCGCGTGTCCGCAGTTCTCTATCCAGTAAAGGCTCGAGTTGGGCATCAGTTTATGGAATTCCTCAGCCACTTCAGGCGGGGTAACCTGGTCGTTACGGCCCCAGATCAGGCAGGTTTGTTCGTGCATTTTCGGCAAATCTTTCGCCATATTATGACGGATGGCACTCTTGGCGATGGTCAATGTCTTGATGACCTTGATGCGGTCATTGACCACGGCATAGACTTCATCGACCATTTCCTTGGTGGCGGTTTTGGGGTCAAAAAATACACTTTCGGTCTTCTTTTTGATGTATTCGTAGTCGCCCCTTTTTGGGTAACTGTCACCCATGGCACTTTCATAAAGCCCCGAACTTCCGGTGATGACAATTCCGGCCACTTTTTCAGGATACATTTTGGAATGGTACAACGCAATGTGTCCGCCCAATGAATTCCCCAAAAGGATGACACGGTCGAGTTTCTTGAAAGTGATAAAATCCTTCACGTATTTGGCAAATGCCTTTACATTGGTTTTGAGGATGTTTTGTGAATAAAGCGGTAATTCCGGAATGATGATCCTGTAGCCTTTTTTTGAAAAATACTGGGCCACGCCGTCAAAATTGCTCAATCCGCCCATAAGTCCGTGCAACACCACTATTGGCGTGCCTTCCCCAATTTCATAATAGGTATACCTTCCTTCTTTTTTAATCTTGTTTTCCATCAGGATTTGTCTTTAAACACGGGTGCAAATATAGCGTTTTATCCCACATGGCTAATATACAAGTTTAGTATTTATTACAAAAATCGAATTTTCCCGACTGCCTTTTTTTGATTTCCCCAAAAAGCTAATTATCAACAGTTAGGCTCTTTTTTTTAGTGTGTAAGTTGTTTTTGGTTTTGTTGTTGAAAATTTAACAACCGGTCCTTTCTGCCTGCTTTTTTTCTGAAAACCCTACGTTTCTTAAAGCTTTCTTAAAAATCCCGGAAATCAATTCCGTTCAGGGTGGGCTTTCAAATGCGTTGAAATGGGAAAACTTATCAACAAAGTGGGAGAAAGTAGCAAAATGTGGGAAAGAATTTTATATTTTTGCTTTCAAACAACGAAAAGCTAATTTTTTGAACTCATTAATCGGAACATACGAGTGTAAAATTGACGGCAAGGGCAGGATACTCATTCCTGCGCCGCTCAAAAAGCAATTGTCTGCGTCGCTCCAGGATGGTTTTGTCCTGAAGCGCTCGGTGTTTCAGCCTTGCCTTGAACTCTATCCGATGGCAGAGTGGAATGTAATGATGCAAAAAATCAACAAACTCAACCGTTTCGTCAAGAAAAACAATGACTTCATACGCCGTTTTACTGCAGGCGTGAAAGTGGTTGAAATTGATGCCTTGGGAAGATTGCTGGTAGCGAAAGACCTCTCGGTTTTTGCCCAAATTTCCAAAGACATCGTGCTTTCGTCAGCGGTCAACATCATCGAAATCTGGGATAAGGAACTATATGAAAAAGCAATTGACGATTCTGTGGGCGATTTCGCCGATTTGGCAGAAGATGTCATGGGTAATGTAAACGACGATGACCATGGACTATCATAATCCGGTTTTATTGAAGGAAACAGTAGACGGCCTGAATATCAAACCTGACGGAATTTATGTCGACGTGACATTCGGTGGCGGCGGACACTCCAGGGAAATATTACAGCGGCTGGGCCCCAACGGCAAACTGTTCGGTTTTGACCAGGATGAAGATGCTTTTGAGAACGCCCTGAAAGATGAGCGTTTTGTGTTGATTCCGGAGAATTTCAGGTACATCAAGCGTTTTTTGAGGTTTCACGGCGTGAAAAGTGTCGATGGTATTTTGGCCGATTTGGGGGTTTCCTCGCACCAGTTCGATGTTCCGGAAAGGGGTTTTTCTACCCGATTTGATGCCGGACTCGACATGCGGATGAGCAAAAAGAACAGTCTGGACGCCTATAAGGTGGTCAACGAATATGACGAGGCCAATTTAAAAAGGGTGTTTCTCGATTATGGTGAACTCAAAACCGCTCCGGCCATTGCCAGGACGATTGTCGAAGCCAGGGAAAAGAAAACCATCCAGACTACTGAAGAACTCAAAACCGTATTGAACCGCTTTTTGCCGGAACAATTCAAGAACAAGATACTCGCCCAGATTTATCAGGCGATACGCATAGAAGTGAACGAAGAAATGGAAGTGCTCAAGGAATTCCTGACCCAATCGCTTGAAATTTTAAAGCCCCAAGGCCGATTGAGCGTGATTTCCTATCATTCACTGGAAGACAGGCTGGTAAAGCGTTTCATGAAAAACGGCTTGTTTGACGGGGAGCCGGAAAGGGATTTTTTTGGGAATTTTTCGGTTCCGTTCCTATTGGTCGGAAAACTGATTGTACCCGATGAGGCAGAAATAAAAACAAACAACAGGGCCCGAAGTGCCAAGTTGCGTGTAGCAGAAAAAAAATAAATATGAAAGGCGGCGTATACAGCATATTGAAAGCAAGATACCTGGTCAACGAAGACGCGACAAGAAATTGGCGTTTCATTGTTTTCCTCATTGTGCTGGCCATTATCATGATTGCCAATGCACACCGTTATGAGCAGAAAGTTTTCCGCATTGCTGATTTGACCAGTCACGTCAAGGAATTGCGTTCGGAATTTGTCGACAGGAGGTCGGAACTCATGAAACTGAAAATGGAATCGACCGTTTCACAACAAATGGAATCGAGGAAGATATTTCCTTCTTCGGTACCACCCACAAAAATAAAAGTCAAAAAACCGGCAGAAAAAAGTTTCTGGAAGAAATTATGGCAGTAGAAGACAAACAAATCTCTTACCGTATTTACCTCATGGCAGTGGTCATCTTATTGATGGCGGTGGCCGTGATGGTAAAACTCACCAACATCCAGTGGGTGGAAGGGGATTACTACCGTAAGCTCGCCAAGGAACGCTCGGTGAAAAACTTCGTCATTCCGGCCAACAAAGGGAATATTTATTCTGCAGACGGCAGTCTTTTGGCCACTTCCATCCCGAATTACAGCATCCGTTTTGATGCCGTAACGCCCAAAGCCGAAAACTTTGAAAAATATGTAAAGCCGCTGTCTGACTCTCTTTCATTATTGCTCAAAAAACCCAGCGCCTTTTTCGAATCTGAACTGCGTCGGGCCAAAGCCAACAAAAACAGGTACTTATTGGTAGCCCGCGATTTGAGTTATACCCAGTACATCAAAATCAAAGGGTTTCCCTTATTCAACCTGGGCCCCAACAAAGGCGGTATTATTGTTGAACAGAAAACCGTACGTGAACATCCCATCGGGAAAATCGCCGAACGGACCATCGGATATGAAAGAATCACGCCCGAAGGAAAGCCAGACGGAAAAGGCATCGAATGGTCATTCCGCAAATACCTGAACGGAAAAGACGGCAAAGTTTTGAAACAGAAAATCGCCAAAGGCCAATGGAAACCCATCCGCGATGTCAATGAAGTCGAGCCCAGGGACGGCTATGATGTCATTTCGACCATCGATGTGTATATTCAGGATATTGCCCACCACGCCCTGCTCAAACAACTGGAAGAATATGGCGCCGATCATGGCTGTGTGGTTGTGATGGAAACCAAAACCGGTAGGGTGAAAGCCATTTCCAATTTAGGAAGGGCCAATGACGGATCCTACTACGAAACTGTCAATTATGCCATTGCCGAATCGCATGAGCCGGGCTCTACCTTCAAGTTGGTAGACATAATTGCCCTGCTTGACGACAATAAAATAGATACCAGTAAAGTGTACAACACCCACGGTGGAATCATTGACTACTACGGTAGAAAAGTGCGGGATTCCCACGAAGGCGGCTACGGATCGATTTCACTCGGACGCGGATTTGAAGTATCTTCCAATACAGTCATGGCACAGGCAGTATTCGAAAATTACAAAAACAATCCGAAGGAATTTGTGGATCGTATTGACCGTATGGGACTCAACAAGCCCCTGGGTTTGCCGTTCCAGGGAGAAGGGAAACCGTTTATCCCACAGCCGGGCGAAGATTCCTGGAGTGGTATCGCACTGCCCTGGATGGCGTATGGCTACGGTGTTTCAGTGACACCCTTACAGACCCTGACTTTATACAATGCCGTTGCCAATAATGGTGAAATGATCAAACCGATTTTTGTATCCGAAATCAGGGAATGGAACAAAACCATCAAAAAATATGACAAACAGGTCATCAACCCAAGGATCTGTTCGGCCGAAACCATCAAAAAACTGAAAGTGATGTTACAGAATGTGGTCAAACGGGGCACGGCTTCCAAACTGTATTCGAAAGATTTCTCGATGGCCGGAAAAACCGGTACAGCAGCAGCAGATTATGGTAAAGACGGCGGGGTCAACAAATATTACATTTCGTCTTTCGCCGGATTTTTCCCAGCTGAAAATCCGAAATATTCCTGTATAGTAGTCGTACACAAACCCAATACTTCCAACAACAATTATTATGGAGCCGATGTGGCAGGACCGGTTTTCAAACGCATCGCCCAGAAAATCTTTACCGATTCCCCTACCACCAACCAGATTAAAAACCTGAACGGAAAGGTGGCCAAGCAGGAAGTGAATTACCAGAAATACCAAGATTTGGCCAATAATAAACCCAAATACATCCCGAACCTGAAAGGCATGTCGGGTATGGATGCCGTGGCCTTGTTGGAAAACCTCAAACTGAAGGTAAAAGTACTCGGTACGGGAAAAGTCAAATCACAGTCGGTGCAGGCAGGTCAGGCCATCACCAAAAACACTTTAATCATATTGCAATTGTCGTGAGTATACTGAAAGACATATTATACAAAGTAGCCATTGAAGCCGTAAAAGGCTCTACGGAAATGCCTGTGGCCAAGATTGCGTTTGACTCCCGGAAAATCCAGGAAAATGACGTTTTTGTTGCCATCCGCGGCACCATTTCTGACGGGCACGATTTTATTGAAAAAGCCATCAACCTGGGTGCCATCGCCATTGTTTGTGACACCTTTCCGGAAGTTATCGTTACCGGAATTACCTATGTCAAAGTTAAAGATACCAATGCGGCACTGGCTTTCATGGCGTCGAATTATTATGACAATCCGTCTTCCAAACTGAAACTGGTGGGCATCACCGGAACCAACGGCAAAACGACCATCGCCTCACTTTTGTACCAATTGTTTCAAAAGGCAGGTTACAAAACCGGTTTGCTGTCGACTGTAAAAATCATGGTAGACCAAGCCGAATACAAGGCCACACATACCACACCCGATTCACTGACCATCAATTACTATCTCAATGAAATGGTCGAAAACGGTGTCGATTACTGCTTTATGGAAGTGAGTTCGCACGGCATACACCAAAAACGCACCGAAGGCCTTCATTTTGCCGGAGGTGTTTTTACGAATTTATCGCACGACCACCTGGATTACCACCCAACTTTTGCCGAATACCGCGATGTGAAGAAAAGTTTCTTTGATCATTTGCCCAAAACGGCTTTCGCACTTACGAACATTGATGACAAAAACGGTTTGGTGATGCTGCAGAACACCATCGCCAAAAAGCTGACCTATGCCTTAAAAACCTACGCCGATTACAAAGCACAGATACTCGAAAACCAACTCAGCGGCCTGCTCCTCAAAATCAATGAAAGTGAAGTTTGGGTAAGGCTTATCGGCACTTTCAATGCCTATAATTTATTGGCCATTTACGGAACGGCAGTCGAACTCGGGTTGGAAAAACTCGAAGTATTGCGCTTATTGTCAGAACTCGAAAGTGTTTCCGGACGGTTCCAGTTTATAGTGTCGAATGAGAAAATAACGGCGATAGTCGATTATGCCCACACGCCTGATGCCTTGGAAAACGTATTGAACACCATCAATGACATCCGCACCAAAAACGAACAATTGATTACGGTGGTGGGCTGTGGCGGCGACAGGGACAAAACCAAACGCCCGATAATGGCCAACATTGCCACCACTTTGAGCGATAAGGTCATCATTACCTCTGACAATCCGAGAACAGAAGACCCAAAAGTAATCATCGCCGAAATGGAAGCCGGTGTCGAACCACAAAATTTCAAAAAGTCAATTTCCATCGAAGACCGCAAACAGGCCATCAAAACCGCCTGCCAGCTGGCCAATGCCAATGACATCATACTCATTGCCGGAAAAGGGCATGAAACCTATCAGGAAATACAAGGTGTAAAACACGATTTTGACGACATGCAGATTGTGAAAGAACTATTAGAACAACTGAATAAATAACGAGATATGCTGTATTACTTATTTGAATATTTAGACAAAACGCTCGACGTTCCCGGAACAGGGGTATTCCAATACATTACGTTCCGTTCGGCCCTAGCGTTGATTCTTTCGTTGATGATTTCCACCATTTACGGTAAAAAAATCGTCAATTTTTTAAGGAAACAGCAGGTGGGGGAAACCGTCCGTGAGCTCGGCCTCGAAGGGCAGCAGCAAAAAGCCGGTACGCCTACCATGGGAGGCATCATCATCATCATCGCAACGCTCATCCCGGTACTGTTGCTCACCAAACTGAACAACATTTACATCATCTTGCTCATTACTACAACCCTCTGGATGGGAACCATCGGCTTTATTGACGATTACATCAAGATTTTCAAAAAAGACAAACAAGGACTGAAAGGGATTTTCAAGGTCATCGGGCAGGTCGGATTGGGCCTGATTGTTGGCTCCGTATTGTACTTCCATCCGGCGGTCACGGTGCGTGAAAAATCCAATAAACCCATTACGTTCAACCAAACGGAGAGCATGATCAGCCAAACCCCAAACGAACTGAAATCGACCACGACCACCATTCCGTTTACGAAAAACAACGAGCTCGATTATGCCAAAATCATCGAATGGACCGGTGACGGTTACCAAAACTGGGCCTGGTTGGTGTTCATCCCGATTGTGATTTTCATCATCACCGCGGTTTCCAATGGCGCCAATTTAACAGATGGTATTGACGGGCTGGCGGCGGGGACTTCAGCAGTTTCGGTACTCGCTCTGGGTATTTTCACCTTCGTTTCGGGTAACCTCATTCTCTCAAGCTACCTCAATGTGATGTACATCCCGAATTCGGGCGAAATGACTGTTTTTATAGCTGCATTCGTTGGGGCACTGATTGGGTTTTTATGGTACAATTCGTATCCGGCCTCAGTGTTTATGGGTGATACCGGAAGTTTGACCATAGGAGGAATCATTGCCGTATTGGCCATTTCAGTAAGAAAGGAAATGCTGTTGCCGGTGCTTTGTGCGATATTTTTTGCCGAAAGTGCCTCGGTGATTATCCAGGTGGCCTATTTCAAATACACCAAAAAACGCTTTGGCGAAGGCAGGCGTGTGTTCCTGATGTCGCCTTTACACCACCATTACCAGAAAAAAGGCTACCACGAAAGTAAAATCGTGACCCGTTTCTGGATTGTGACCATCCTGCTTGCCATTGTGTCCATCGTAACCTTAAAACTGAGGTAATGCAACGATTGGTGGTGCTTGGCGGAGGCGAAAGTGGCGTGGGAACAGCCATTTTAGGAAAAAAAGAAGGATACGAGGTATTCGTGTCTGATTTCGGGAAAATAACCGATAGATACAAAGACGTTCTTAACAAATATGAAATCAAATGGGAAGACGAAAAGCATTCAGAAGATTTGATCCTGAATGCCGACGTCGTCATGAAGAGTCCGGGAATTCCCGATAAGGCGCCCATCGTTAAAAAGTTGGTGGAACAAGGCATTCCGGTAATTTCAGAGATGGAATTTGCCTATCCTTTTACCAATGCCCTGACGATTGGCATCACCGGGAGCAACGGCAAAACCACGACCACCATGCTCACCTACCACCTGCTCAAACAAGGCGGATTGAATGTGGGTTTGGGCGGCAACATCGGAAAGAGTTTTGCCTGGCAAGTGGCCGAGGAGGATTATGATTGTTATGTGTTGGAAATAAGCAGTTTCCAGTTGGACGGTATCGTCAAGTACAAACCGCACATTGCCATCATTACCAACATCAGCCCTGATCATCTGGACCGTTACGATTATAAATATGAAAATTACATCGCTTCCAAATTCAGGATTACGATGAACCAAACCGAAGCAGATTACCTCATTTACGATGCTGATGATGAGGCCATCAAAAATTGGTTGCAAAACAATAAAACAAAAGCAAAACTGATTCCTTTTTCCTTGACAAATAAGTCAGAAAACGGCGCATATATAAACAACAATACCATGGAATTAAACATCAACCAGGAAGAATTTATGATGGAAACATCACAAATCGCATTAGAAGGCAAGCACAACATGAAAAATGCGATGGCAGCCACCTCTGTAGCGCAACTCATGCGCATCAGGAAAGAAACCATCCGCGAAAGCCTTTCCAACTTTCAAGGGGTGGAGCACCGTCTGGAAAAAGTGCTCAAAATCCAGAATGTGTTGTACATTAACGACAGTAAAGCCACCAATGTCAATGCGGCTTTCTTTGCCCTAGACAGCATGACTACGCCTACCGTATGGATTGTGGGTGGTGTAGATAAAGGAAACGATTATTCTGAAGTGATGGCCTTGGTGCATGAAAAAGTAAAAGCCATCATCTGTCTGGGTGTTGACAACAAAAAAATAATTGATGCTTTCGGGAACGTGGTAGACATGATGGTGGAAGTAGATA
Source organism: uncultured Flavobacterium sp. (assembly GCA_964642945.1). GTDB lineage: Bacteria > Bacteroidota > Bacteroidia > Flavobacteriales > Flavobacteriaceae > Flavobacterium. The sequence goes on from CAZXRX010000011.1 coordinate 28,206, forward strand.
ACATGCGTGATGCCGTGCATACCGCCAAACACATAGCCGAAAAAGGCGATACGGTATTGCTTTCGCCTGCCTGTGCGAGTTTTGACCTGTTCAAGAACTACGAAGACAGGGGCAATCAATTTAAGGAAGAAGTCAGAAATTTATAAATTGGGTTGAAGGGATTTTGGTTTTGGGTGTGTGCAGAGCACCCAAAGCCGAAGCCCAAATAAAAGAAACAAGATGAAAGAACTGATCAACAGCTTACACGGAGATAAAGTCATTTGGGCATTTGTGGCCCTTTTGGCCTTGTTTTCGTTTATGCCTGTGTTCAGCGCGAGCAGCAACCTGGCCTATATGCGCAACGGTTCCGGAAATGCGGCCACCTATCTTGTCAAGCACTTGGCCCACATTTTTATAGGGTTTTTTATCATCTATCAGGTGCATAAAATTCCGTACCATTACTTCAGGGGCATTTCGCGTATTGCCCTGCCGATTGTCTGGGTATTGCTCATTTACACCTTGGTCAAAGGAACCGTAATTGATGGAGCGAATGCAAGCCGTTGGATACAGGTGCCTTTCATCGGGATTTCCTTCCAAACCTCGACCTTGGCGGCCATTGTGCTGTATGTGTTTGTGGCGCGTTACCTGTCCAAAACCCGTGAAACCCCGCTCACTTTCCAGCAGTCTTTACTCGAATTGTGGTTGCCGGTGTTTATTACGCTGATGTTCATCCTTCCGGCGAATTTCTCCACGGCGGCGCTCATTTTCTCTATGGTCATCATGCTGACTTTTATCGGGAAATATCCCATAAAATATATCGCCATCATCCTCGGAACCGGTGTAGTGGCTTTGGTGTTTTTCATCCTCGTGGTGAAAGCTTTCCCGGATGCCTTCCCGAACCGGGTCGATACCTGGATCAGCCGGATTGACAATTTTACCAGTGACAAACCAGATGAAGACGATTACCAGATTGAAAAAGCCAAAATTGCCATTGCTTCGGGCGGATTGTACGGTTTGGGTCCTGGAAAAAGCATCCAGAAAAACTTTTTGCCACAGTCGTCTTCCGATTTCATTTATGCCATCATCGTTGAAGAATACGGTTTGATAGGTGCTTTTTCGGTACTTGGATTGTATTTGTTGCTGCTCTTCCGTTTTGTAGTTGCGGCACACAAATCGAACTCCCTTTTCGGAAAACTGGTCGTGGTTGGTTTGGGCTTTCCCATCGTATTCCAGGCACTGATCAATATGGCCGTGGCAGTCGAATTATTACCCGTTACCGGACAGACATTACCCTTGATCAGTTCGGGAGGAAGCTCGGTCTGGATGACCTGTATTGCGCTCGGCATCATTTTGAGCGTGACCAAAAAAGAAGAAGAAATTACCCGTGACCTTGAAGAAAAACAAAAACGCGAAGACGCCCTGCAAAAACTGATTGACAAACAATTGCAGGAAGATGAAGCCGCTGAAAATATAGTCTTATCAGACAGCGAAGATTATTCGATTACCGATAATCCGATGAATGCAGTATTAAACAAAAAATAAAAGCGATGATGGGCTCAGGCACTCAGGCACTCAGCAACTCAGGCACTCAAAAAATGAAACCCTACAGATTCATAGTAAGCGGCGGCGGCACAGGAGGACATATCTATCCTGCAATCGCCATTGCCAATGAATTGAAAGCGCGTTTCCCTGATGCGGAATTCCTTTTTGTGGGCGCGCAGGACAAAATGGAAATGCAGAAAGTGCCCCAGGCAGGTTATGAAATACAAGGCCTCTGGATTGCCGGTTTGCAACGCAGGCTGACTTTGCAGAATGCCCAATTTCCGCTCAAGCTCATCAGCAGCCTTTGGAAATCAAAACGCATTATCCAACGGTTCCGGCCTGATGCGGTTATCGGAACCGGTGGTTTTGCCAGCGGACCTTTGTTGCGCATGGCCAGCAGTATGAACATCCCGACCGTTATCCAGGAGCAGAATTCCTTCCCCGGAATTACAAACAAATGGCTCAGTAAAAAAGCGAATGCCATTTGTGTGGCTTACGAAAATTTGGAGCGTTTTTTTCCGGCGGAGAAAATTGTTTTTACAGGCAACCCGGTACGGCAAGACATACTCGAAATCGATTCCAAGCGCCACGAAGCTTTGTCGTATTTCAACCTTGACCCCGATAAAAAAACGCTGTTGGTTATCGGCGGAAGCTTGGGTTCAAGAAGAATCAACCAGCTCATTGCAAAAGAAATCGATTTTCTGCTTAACAATAACTTACAGGTAATTTGGCAATGTGGTAACCTGTATATGGCCGATTATAAGCATTTTTCGGAAACAGAAAACGTGCAGGTGCTCTCGTTTATTGACCGTATGGATTTGATTTACGCCGCTGCCGATTTCGTGATTTCGCGTGCCGGTGCTTCTTCGGTTTCAGAATTGTGCCTGGTAGGGAAGCCGGTGTTGTTCATTCCGTCACCCAATGTGGCCGAAGACCACCAAACCAAGAATGCCAAAGCCATAGTCGACAAAAAAGGCGCCTTGTTGCTGAAGGAAAGTGAGCTGGATGAAAAGTTTGAAAGTGTTTTCAATACGCTTATCCATGACGGAAATTTACAGCAGGAATTGAGCGAAAACATCAAAAAACTGGCCAAACCCAATGCGACAAAAGACATAGTGGCGCAAATTATAAAGCTGATAAAATGAAAAGGACTTTGAAAATATTGATTTTAAACCTTGTGTTGATTTTTTGCAGTACTTATGCTTTTTCTGAGGGCAAGGTTGATGCTGTTCCTTTTGATTACGAGCATGGAAATCTGTTCATAAACATCTCAATAAATGCTAAGACGTATAAATTTTTATTGACATCAACAGGATATTCGGCGGTCTCAAATAAAATTATTGAGCAAAATAATTTAAAAGTAAATACCGAAAACCAAACAGTTAAAGATGTTGTTTTTTATTCCGTAAAAGAAATAAAAATCGGAAATACTTTTTTTAGGAATATAGATGCGAGAGCTTTAAATATAAACGACTCTTTTAGTTTAAAATGCGAAAAAGTTGACGGAATCATTGGCGCTGATATGTTGTCAAACCGAGTCTTGAAAATCGATTATTTGAACAAAAAAATCTTGCTTTCAGATTTTATTAGTGATTTCGGATTTTCCAATCAGGTAAAAATTATCGATTTCAAAACAATCGGGACTAACAATTCACCACTTATAAAAGTGACTATTGATAACACGACTTTCGAAAATGTTAGGGTAAATTTAGGTTCTAATGGAACCTTTAGCCTTCCTCTAAAGGATTTTAAAAAGAAAGTCAAAGATTACAAAAACGTCAAGTATTACGGAACCGAGAAGTTTTTTGCTAAAAGTCAGGTGGCTTTTTTTCAGGAAATCTGTGCCATGCTTCCTGATGTAACCATTGAAAATCAAAGTATGGGGCCAACCATGGTGAGTTTTTATGAGAATGGAGTGAGCATGATTGGTAATAAAATATTGAAGGACTACGATGTGGTAATCGACTGGAGAAACAAAAAATTGTATTTAGATAATTACGTTTTTCATGAAAATTACAAAGTAGAAGATTATGGATTTTATTTCTACAAACGGGAAAACAAGATAGAAGTAGTTGGAATTTACGAGGATTCTGATGCAGACAGGCAGGGTTTGAAAAACGGAGATATAATTCAAAAAATTAACGATGTTGATTTCACTACAATTTCAGAACAAAATTTGTGTGAGCTGTATTTTAATTTTAAAAATTTTTTCAAGAACGAACCTATAAAAGTGCGGGTTTTAAGAGGATCCAAAGAAATAGATTTCCTTATTGCAAAACAAATCATAATTAATTAGAGTGAACCTAAATCAAATCCATAACGTCTATTTCATCGGCATCGGAGGCATCGGAATGAGTGCCCTGGCGCGTTATTTCCAGCATATCGGGAAGCACGTTTCCGGCTATGACAAAACGCCGACCATGCTGACCGATGAGCTACTGGCTGACGGAATGGCCATCCATTTTGAAGACAACATTGACTTTATTCCTACCGATTATTACACCGAAAATACACTGGTGATTGTAACTCCGGCCGTTCCGAAATCGCATTCCGAATGGAACTATTTTACCGAACGCGGTTACACCATCAAAAAACGCGCGGAAGTTTTGGGGCTCATTACCAAAGACACTTTTTGCTTTGCCGTTGCCGGAACACACGGTAAAACCACCACCTCCAGCATATTGGGGCACATTCTCTACGAAAGTGGGGCAGATGTAACTGCTTTCCTGGGCGGCATAGTAGAAAATTACCATTCCAACCTTATCGGAAGCGGCAAAACCATTACGGTAGTTGAGGCCGACGAATTTGATCGTTCGTTCCTCCACCTGCACCCGGATATTGCCTGCGTGACCTCCATGGATGCCGATCACCTCGACATTTACGGGGATAAAAATGCCATAGAAGATTCCTTCCGTGAATTTGCCGATAAGGTCACCGATAAAAACAAGTTGTTCGTCCCGAAGGGTTTGCCTTTGCAAGGGATGACCATCGGCATAAACGAAAATGCCCATTTCAGGGCTTACAACATACGGATTGCCAACAGCAGCTACGTTTTTGATGTGGAAACCCCATCTGAAACCATCACCGACCTGCAATTCGGGCTGCCCGGACACCACAATTTAATGAATGCCTTGATGGCCTTGGCAATGGCTAAAACCTTTGGAACCCCAACCCGGTCCATTGCCGGGGCTTTGGCATCCTTCCGTGGGGTGCAGCGCCGTTTTTCTTACCAGGTAAAAACCGATAAATTGGTGTATATCGATGATTATGCCCACCATCCGACAGAAATAAATGCCGTACACCAGGCCGTACGCGAATTGTATCCGGGGCAGAAAGTGTTGGCAGTTTTCCAGCCGCACCTCTATAGCCGCACCAAAGATTTTGCAGATGATTTTGCCAAAAGTCTCGATGCCTTTGACGAAATTTTACTGCTTGACATTTATCCGGCACGCGAATTGCCGATGGAAGGCATTAACTCTGCCTGGCTGCTTTCTAAAATGAAAAATACCAACAACAAATTGGTGCAGAAGGAAAACCTGATTGATGAAATTTTGTTTAACGATGCCACGGTTATTGTTACCATCGGCGCGGGTGATATTGGCGAAATGGTGCCCGAAATTAAAAAAGCCTTATCATGAAATTTTTTAACTGGCCGAACATAAGATTGGTACTGATTTCAGCGTTAGTTGTGTTCCTGTATTCGTTTGCTTCGCACCGCAACGAAGCCAGGAAATTGACCAAGTCTGAGGTTGTTTTTGTGGGTGGCGACAACCTTTTTGTCAAAAGCGAAACGGTTAATAAATTGTTAATAGAAAATAAACGTGACGTAAAAACCATCGCAAAAGATGAAGTAGATTTGAACAAATTGGAGAAAACCATCAACAAACAGGAAATGATTCAGGAATCTGAGGTGTTTGTCAGTGTTGATGGGGTGTTGAAAGCAACGGTAAAACAAAAAGTGCCGATTGCCAGGGTGTTTGACGAAAACGGTTCTTTTTACCTTGACTATCAAGGTCATACAATGCCACTTTCCGATTTAAATACAGCAAGGGTCCTACTTGTTTCGGGGGGAATAAACAATAAAAACAGAAAGGCGTTGTCCGAATTGTTCCGGACAATTTATGACGATGATTTTTTGAAAAAGAACATCATTGGTGCCCAGATTATGCCAAACGGGGCGCTGGTCCTGAAGAACAGGAATTTTGATTATGACATTGATTTCGGAAGGCCGATTAAAATAAAAAGAAAGTTCAGGAACTATAAGGCCTTTTTTCAGAAAGCAGTTTCAGACAGTTCGTTGTACAAATACAAAAAAATAAACCTGATGTTTACGCAGCAAGTAGTCTGCACTAAATAAGGAAATGATGGAAAAAGAAAATATTGCAGTAGGATTGGATATCGGTACGACCAAAATCGTAGCCATGATTGGCAAGAAAAACGAATATGGAAAACTGGAAATCCTTGGCGTTGGAAAATCCAAAAGCCTCGGCGTGGCACGTGGTGTGGTCAACAACATTACACAAACCATCCAATCGATCCAACAGGCAGTAAGCGAAGCAGAAGAAAACTCCGGATACAAAATCAACGACGTAGTGGTAGGCATTGCCGGACAACACATCCGCAGCATCCAGCACACCGATTACATCAGCAGGAGCAACCCTGAAGAAGTCATCAGTGGCAACGATATACAGTTGTTAATTGACCAAGTAAATAAGTTGGCCATGTTGCCAGGCGAGGAAATCATCCATGTATTGCCACAGGAATTCAAGATTGACGGGCAATCCGAAATCAAGGAGCCTATCGGTATGTATGGCGGCCGTTTGGAAGCCAGTTTCCATGTGGTGGTTGGTCAGGCTTCTTCCATCAGGAACGTAGGTAGGTGCATCCAGAGTTCGGGTATTGAATTGTCTGGGTTAACCTTGGAGCCATTGGCATCATCTGATGCCGTATTGAGCCAGGAAGAAAAAGAAGCCGGTGTGGCACTCATCGATATTGGGGGCGGAACCACCGATTTGGCCATTTTCAAGGATGGTATCATCCGTCACACAGCCGTGGTGCCTTTTGGCGGAAACGTCATCACCGAAGACATCAAGGAAGGTTGCTCGATCATCGAAAAACAGGCCGAATTACTCAAAACCAAATTCGGTTCTGCTTGGCCGGGTGAAAACAAAGACAACGAAATCGTTTCCATTCCGGGCTTGCGCGGCAGGGAACCCAAAGAAATATCGCTCAAAAACCTGTCCAAGATCATCCATGCCCGTGTGGTGGAAATCATAGAGCAGGTGTATGCCGAAATCAAATCGTACGGTCACGAAGACCCACGTAAAAAACTCATTGCCGGTATCGTTTTGACAGGAGGTGGTTCACAGTTGCTGCACATCAAGCAATTGGTCGAATACATTACCGGGATGGACACCCGTATTGGCTATCCGAACGAGCATTTGGCCGGGAATTCCAGTGAGGAAATTTCCAGCCCGTTGTTTGCGACAGCCGTCGGATTGGTGATGAACAGTGTGGCCAACAACACCCGCAGTGCCTACAAATTGGAAGTGGTAGACACAACTTTGCCAAAACCAACCATGGCTGAAGCCAGGCCGGTGATGCCACAAACCCCAACTGAAGCTTACCACGAGCCGGAAGCCGAAAGTGTGGTGGAAACCGTCAAGCAGGTCCCGCAGCCCGAAACGACGGAAAACAAAATAAGAAGGTCTTTCTTTGACAAATACGTAGACAAAATCAAAGACTTCTTAGACAATGCAGAATAGGTTCATCTGATAAATGAACAATCAAACAAAAAGAGAATACAGAATAAAATAAAACCAAAATAGTATGATAAGCAACTCAGAATTTGGAAACATCTCATTTGATTTACCTAAAAACCAATCCAATGTGATCAAAGTGATAGGAGTTGGCGGCGGTGGGAGCAACGCCATCAATCACATGTTCAAGCAAGGCATCAAAGGCGTTGACTTCATAGTGTGTAATACCGATTCACAGGCGTTACAGAACAGTCCTGTGCCCAACAAAATCCAATTGGGTGTGAGTTTGACTGAAGGACTTGGCGCTGGTGCCAATCCTGATGTAGGGCAACAATCAGCCATTGAAAGCATTGCCGACATCGAAAAGATGCTCGACAGCAATACCAAAATGATTTTCATCACTGCCGGTATGGGCGGAGGAACAGGAACCGGTGCTGCGCCGGTAATCGCGCAATTGGCCAAGGAAAGGGACATCCTCACCGTGGGTATCGTGACCATTCCGTTTCAGTTTGAAGGAAAAGTCCGTTCCGACCAGGCCTTGAATGGGGTGGAAAGATTAAGAAAACAAGTTGACTCGCTTATCGTCATCAATAACAACAAACTGCGTGAAGTATACGGAAACTTGGGCTTCAAAGCAGGGTTCTCCAAAGCCGATGAAGTGTTGGCTACTGCTTCCCGCGGAATCGCTGAAGTAATTACCCACCACTATACGCAGAACATCGATTTAAAAGATGCCAAAACCGTATTGGCCAACAGCGGTACCGCCATCATGGGGTCTTCTGTAGCCAGTGGTGAGAACAGGGCCAAAGACGCCATCATTTCTGCCCTTGATTCGCCATTGCTCAATGACAATAAAATTACCGGTGCCAAAAACGTATTGTTGCTTATCGTTTCCGGAACCGAAGAAATCACCATTGACGAAATCGGAGAAATTAACGACCACATCCAGGCTGAAGCTGGTTTCAATGCCAACATCATCATGGGGGTAGGTGAAGACGAAAGCTTGGGCGATGCCGTGGCCGTGACCATTATCGCGACCGGTTTCAACGTAGAACAACAAAACGAAATCGTCAATACCGAGCCAAAGAAAATCATTCATTCCCTTGAAGACGAACAAAAAATAGTACGTGACCTTACCCAAAAGCCCATCAACGCCTTTGTGGTAGAAGCTGAAACAGTAACCCCTGAGGTGAAAACAGAAGTTAAAGCCGAGGTGACAGAAGAAAAAATCATCTTCGAACTGATAGACGAGGAAGCCTTTGTTCCGGCTCCGGTTGCACCAGTCGTGGCCAAAGTACCAAGCGAAGATTTGGTAGCCATGAATGATTTCATCCGTAACCTTGACGTGACTTTTGAAATCGTGTCGCCTATTGAAGACATTGACTTCAGTTTCACCACTCCGGAAACCAACATCAACGAGGTGAAAGTAAACGAGCCACAAATCGTGGCCAAAGAAGAAGAGCAGATTACCTTCTCTTTCGATCTCCCGCTTACACAGCCGGAAGTCAAAGAGGAAAACAAAATCCTTTTTGACCTGACAGACGGCGCACGCGACATTCAGGTAAACGAGCAAATCGAATTTGTTCCGGTGACGGAAGTGAACCAAAACGGCGTCATCAAATATTCGCTCGAAGAATACATGGAGCTTGAAAACGACCTGCTCAATTCAAAACCGGTTGAAACGCCTGCAGCAGAAGCAGCGCCAATCGATTTCGAACTCGACATCACCTTGAAACAGGCAGCAGAGCCGGCACAACCGGTTTACGCCACCCATACCGAAGACATTTCCCCGGTTGAAATGTCTATCGAAGACATTCTTAAAGTACGCGCAGACGAAAGAAGAATGAAGTTAAAGGAGTTCAATTACAAGTTCCACAACAATCCGTCAAGGGTTGACGAACTTGAAAAAGAACCGGCCTACAAAAGATTGGGCGTTGACCTGACCCAAAACCAAGGGCAGAACAACAGCTCCAGGATGTCACTCGGCACCGACAGCAATGATGACATTCAATTGCGTTCGAACAATTCCTTCCTGCACGACAACGTAGATTAAATTCATACGCAACCAATTTTTAACCCGGAAGTTCTTTAGAAATTCCGGGTTATTTTTTTATCTTTGCCAGGCTTTTCAGGAGCGAATGGCTCGGGCATTTTATGCTTTCCGTTTTCCTGCTGCTGTTCCAAAACTTTTACAGGTTTGTTGCCTTCACTGCGTTACGGCCAACCCCATAAAAGGTTTTTCCCTTGCATCAGGGCTAGGTGGGCAGCCATAAAAAATCGTTCTGCGAAGCCTAATCAATATAATTACATAAGTATGAGTTTATCAGCTAAAATAATGGACCAGATCAAAGATGCCATGCGTGCCAAAGACACCTTAGCATTGGAAGCCCTGCGCGCCATCAAATCAGAATTGTTGCTGGCACAAACTGCCACGGGCTCACAGGAGGAAATCTCTGAAGCCGACGAAATCAAAATCCTGCAACGTTTGGTAAAAATGCGTAAGGACAGCGCGGGTATCTTTACAGCGCAAAACCGTCCGGACCTTGCCGAACCGGAATTGGCCCAAGTGGCCATTATCGAAAAATTCCTGCCGGCCCAAATGTCTGAAGCAGAAATTGAAGCCATAGTGGCTAAAATCATTGCCGAAACCGGTGCATCAGGCATCGCTTCCATGGGTAAAGTCATGGGATTGGCCTCTGCACAAATTGGCGGACAGGCCGAAGGAAAAACCATTTCCACCATAGTCAAGAACCTATTGGGATAATTCCATTAGGTTTTGAATACGGCTGCGTAGTTCAACGGATAGAATGTCAGATTCCGGTTCTGATGATGGAGGTTCGAGTCCTCTCGCGGTCACGAATGAATAAAAGAAAAAGCTAAAGAAAAGAAAGCCTTGCTTTCAATTTTCTTTAGCTTTTTCTTTTATTATCAGCGCGGAGCGCTGTGAGGAAGTTTGTAGCGCAGCGGAAAACATTCCTCCGTGAATTCGACTTTTTAAACGGAGCTGTGAGGAAATTTGTAGCGTAGCGGAAAACATTCCTCCGCGAATTTGATTTGTTTTAAAATGGAGCGCTGTGAGGAATTTTG
>CAZXRX010000011.1:38672-51866 GCA_964642945.1 uncultured Flavobacterium sp.
AACATTCCTCCGCGAATTTGATTTGTTTTAAAATGGAGCGCTGTGAGGAATTTTGCAGCGCAGCGGAAAACAAACTTATCTTAATTATTGCCTTTTTAAGATACAATCCCTATTTTTATGATTAATTGTACGAACAATGGATAAAAAAGTGTTTATGGTGTTTAAATGGGTGGCCCTATTTCTTTATATGCCCATTGTTTGTGCGCAACAAATCTACACCAACGGCCCGATAGCCACCGGTACCCTTGCTTCCGACAATACGCCTGCGCCTGCGGGTTATGCCTGGTCTGAATTGCAGGCCCCCAATACTACCTATGGCACCAGTGTCATGTACCGGAATGTGATTGCTATAGACTATGCCATAGCCGATGATTTTGTGGTTCCGGCCGGACAGGTCTGGAATATTGCCAGCGCAGACTTTTATTGCTACCAGACAGGGTATACAGGTACTGTTCCACCGATTGATGCCATCAGGGTCAGGATTTGGAATGGCGACCCGTCATTAGGAACTTCAACCATAGTATATGGCGACATGGTGACCAATGTGTTCAATGCTGCAAACAGTGCTGATGCCTTGGTATACAGGGGCAACATTCCGATGACCACTTTGCGTAAAGTCTGGAAAATCAACGCCAATGTAACGGTAAGTCTTCCTGCCGGAACGTATTGGATAGAACACCAATTGCATGATATTGGTGACCTGAATCTATTTTCACCTCCGGTTACCATCCTCAATACCTTGTCTGACGCTTCCTGGAATGCCAAACAGCGCGATAATACCATGTGGAGTGATATTATTGATACCGGCACCAACACCCAACGTGCCCTGCCGTTTGTTTTGAATGGGAATGTTCTTGGAATAGATTCCTATGATTTATCTGATGGGATTATTTTGTTTCCGAATCCTGCTTCGGCTATAATTACTATTGCAGGCAAAACTTTTGATTTGGATGGGAAGCTGGAAATTTTCGATATTACCGGGCGTTTGATCAAACAATTCACGACCAACCATACAGATAGTCTTACGGTTGATGTTTCGGGTCTCAAGGCAGGAAATTACCTGCTCCGCTTGACGATTGATAATGGCATAATTACAAAGAAATTCGTGAAAATTTAATCATAAAAAAAATCCATTCACGATAAGGCAAATGGATGTTTTTTATATTTCTCCCTGATTTTATACTACAAACAGGTGAGCTTTTTAAGGGCTGCTATCGTTGCAACCGGATTTTCTGCTTTGAAAACAAAGTTTCCGGCTACCAATACATCAGCACCGGCATTGACCAGTTGTAAGGCATTTTTGTCGGTAACGCCGCCATCAATTTCGATAAGGGTGGCTGCGTTGTTTCGGGTGATTATTTCTTTCAGTTTCTTGATTTTGGCGTAGGTGTTTTCAATAAAAGACTGTCCGCCAAAACCTGGGTTGACACTCATCATACAGACCAAATCGATGTCGTTGATCACATCTTCCAGCAAAGCCACATTGGTATGCGGGTTGATGGCTACACCTGCTTTCATGCCTTCGGCCTTGATGGCCTGCAGCGTTCTGTGGAGGTGGGTACAGGCTTCGTAATGAACCGTCAGGATGTTGGCACCCAAGCTGGCAAAGGTTTTGATGTAGCGGTCAGGCTCGACTATCATCAGGTGGACATCAATCGTTTTTTTGGCGTGCTTCGAAATGGCTTCCAGCACCGGCATCCCGAAGGAAATATTCGGTACAAAAACGCCGTCCATGATGTCAATGTGGAACCAATCGGCGTCAGAATGGTTAATCATTTCGATGTCGCGCTGTAAATTGGCGAAATCGGCTGCCAAAACAGAAGGGGCAATAAGTGTGTTCTTCATTTTATAAGTGGTGTTGTGGGTGCAAAGGTAAAATTTTAACCACAAAGTTGCTCATAGAAATCGATATTTGAATTCTGAATAGGGTTTTGCGTGAAGGATAGGAGTGAAAATCCTTTTTTAGGATTGCCCGGAGCTTGCGAAGGGAAATACAATCCTGAAAAAGATTGAAGCGGATAGCCTGACCCACCGGGGCACGCCCTAAATTTACCGGGGCACAATAACTTAAAGTCCTTTAAAAAATAAACCCCGGTAATCAGCCGGGGTTCAATCATCACCCGAGCCGCAGGCGAACTGGCGAAGCGTATGCGGAGCAATCAAAATGTTTTTTGGTTGATGACAAAAATAAACCCCGGTAATCAGCCGGGGTTCAATCATCAATCAAAAAACGAACAGTTATTGAAACTGTTGTTATCGTGAATTGAAAAATTTAAATATTTAAAAATTTCAATTGTAATTAACCTAAATACGTTTTCAAGATTTTACTCCTTGAGGTGTGTTTCAACCTGCGGATGGCTTTTTCCTTGATTTGACGAACCCTTTCGCGGGTCAGGTCAAAGGTTTCACCAATTTCCTCCAAAGTCATCGGGTGTTGGTCGCCCAAGCCGAAGTACAAACGCACTACGTCGGCTTCCCTTGGGGTCAAAGTTTCGAGAGAACGTTCAATTTCGGTACGCAATGATTCGTGAATCAGTTCGCGGTCGGGGTTTGGTGATTCACCCGAACGCAAAACGTCGTACAGGTTGGAATCTTCCCCTTCGACCAATGGGGCATCCATCGATAGGTGACGTCCGGAGTTTTTCATCGACTCTTTTACGTCATTGACAGTCATGTCGAGCTCTTTGGCAATTTCCTCAGCAGAAGGTGGGCGCTCATTGGATTGCTCCAACAAGGCATACATTTTGTTGATTTTATTGATGGAACCGATTTTGTTCAACGGCAAACGCACAATACGCGACTGTTCGGCCAAAGCCTGTAAAATCGACTGACGAATCCACCAAACGGCATACGAAATGAATTTGAAACCACGGGTTTCATCAAAACGTTGTGCGGCCTTGATCAAACCTAAGTTTCCTTCATTGATCAAATCGGGAAGTGTCAACCCTTGGTTTTGGTACTGTTTGGCAACAGAAACTACGAAACGGAGGTTGGCTTTTGTCAGTTTTTCCAGAGCGCGTTGGTCTCCGGCCTTGATGCGTTGTGCCAATTCTACTTCTTCATCAGCAGTAATCAAATCCACTTTTCCAATCTCTTGTAGGTATTTGTCCAACGAAGCAGTTTCACGGTTGGTTACCTGCTTGGTGATTTTGAGCTGTCTCATTATTTCTTTTCTTTAAGTGAAGTGTTCAGGTAGTTATACGTGGTAAGTTGCAAAAAAGTTACAAATTGGGAAAAAATTATAAAAAAACCCCGACTCAATTGCTTAAGTCGGGGCTTTTCGAAAGTATGAAATTCTTATTCTCCGTCTGTAGGAGTATCTGTTCTGTCTTCTCTTGCCGGACGGTTGTCATCTCTTCTAGGACGGTTGTCATCCCTTCTCGGACCCCTGTCGTCACGTCTTTCCGGACGCGGACCCCTGTCTTCCCTTGGAGCATTTTCGTCTCTGGGAGGACGTGGCAAAAGTGCTTTTCTGGACACTTTTTCTTTTCTTGTTTTTGGATCGATACCCAAGTATTTCACCTGGAATACATCGCCCATATTGACTACATCAGAAACATTTTCGGTACGAGCCCAATCCAATTCTGATACGTGGAGCAATACCTCGTTTCCTGGGGCTTCGGTATATTCTACCACAGCGCCAAAGTCAAGCATCTTGATTACTTTCACTTCGTAAGATTCCCCAACGGTTGGCTTGAAAATGATCGAATCAATTTTGGCCAATACTGCTGCAATTCCGTCCGGATCGGTACCCAAAATTTCCACGACACCCTGCTCGTCCACTTCATTGATAACGATGGTCGTTCCGGTGGCTTTCTGCAATTCCTGGATTACTTTTCCGCCCGGTCCGATCAAGGCACCAATGAAAGCACCCGGAATGGTTCTCATGATGATTTTCGGAGCATGTTTCTTCACGTCAGCCCTTGGTGTGGCAATCGTTTCAGTGATTTTACCCAAAATGTGCATTCTTCCTTCACGGGCCTGATCCAAGGCTTGTTCCATAATATCATAACGCAATCCGTCAATCTTGATGTCCATCTGGCAGGCAGTGATTCCGTCTTTGGTTCCGGTTACCTTGAAGTCCATGTCACCCAAGTGGTCTTCATCACCCAGGATGTCAGACAATACGGCGAATTTCTGTCCGTCGGTAATCAATCCCATAGCGATACCTGAAACAGCTTTGATCATTTGAACACCGGCATCCATAAGGGCCATAGTTCCGGCGCAAACCGTTGCCATAGAAGAGGAACCGTTAGATTCCAATACTTCAGAAACTATCCTGATGGTGTATGGGCAATCGGCTGGTACCATGTTTTTCAAGGCACGTTGGGCCAGGTTTCCGTGACCAACCTCCCTACGTGAAGTACCTCTTAAAGGTTTGGCTTCACCAGTTGAGAATGGTGGGAAATTATAATGTAAATAGAATTTTTCTTCTCCTTGTTCTGATGGCGAATCGATTTGGTTGGCTTCGCGTGAAGTTCCCAAGGTTACCGTTGCCAAAGCTTGGGTTTCCCCACGGGTAAACAAGGCCGAACCGTGAACGGATGGCAAATAATCGGTTTCACACCAGATTGGGCGGATGTCTGTGGTTTTCCTTCCGTCGAGACGGATGCCTTTTTCAAGGATGACATTACGTACGGCTTCTTTGTTGGTTTTGTAGAAATATTTTCCTACCAAGCCGGCAAGGTCAGCGTTTTCAAGGTATTCTTCTTCGGTGAAAAGGGCCTGGCATTCTGCTTTTACAGCAGCAAATTTTTCGCTTCTTTCACTTTTGCCTGAAGCTTCCTGTGCGATGGCGTAACATTTGTCGTATCCGGCGGCTTTTACTTTTTTGTATACTTCTTCGTCTTCTACTTCACCTTCATAAGTACGGATTTCCTTTTTGCCAAAGTTCTCCTGCAAACGCAATTGCGCCTGGATTTGTACCTTGATGGCTTCGTGTGCAAATTTGATGGCTTCGACCATTTCGGCTTCTGAAATTTCCTTCATTTCGCCTTCTACCATCGCCACGGAATCCAGGGAAGCACCAATCATCATGTCGATGTCTGACTGCTCGAGTTGTTCCCTGCTTGGGTTGATGACGAATTTTCCGTCAACACGCGCTACGCGTACTTCAGAAATCAAATTGTAGAATGGAATGTCAGAAACGGCCAAGGCTGCTGAAGCGGCCAAACCAGCCAATGCATCGGGCATTACGTTTTCGTCGTGTGACATTAGTTGGATCATCACCTGGGTTTCGGCATGGTAATCATCCGGGAAAAGCGGACGCAACACACGGTCAACCAAACGCATGGTCAATACTTCGTTGTCACTTGGTCGTGCTTCCCTTTTGAAAAATCCGCCCGGGAAACGTCCGGCTGCGGCAAATTTTTCGCGGTAATCTACCGTAAGCGGTAAAAAATCTACATTCGGGTTGGCTGTTCTTGCAGATACAGCAGTTGCCAAAAGCATACAGTCGCCCATACGGACTACTACCGAACCATCGGCTTGCTTGGCTAATTTTCCTGTTTCGATCGTGATGGTTCTTCCATCCCCTAAATCGATTGTTTCTTGGGTTACTTGTGGAATCATAAAATATTAATTCTGTTAAACTATTAGGTTGTTGTGTTGTTGTGTGTAGTTGTTGTAACCCAATGAAAAACCGAAACTTTCTTATTTATTTTTAAAACAAAAAGAGGCGCAAAAGCACCTCTTATCGTATGTATTATTTTCTAATACCCAATTCTTTGATAATCTCACGATACCTGTTGATGTCTTTTTTCTTAAGGTAGTCAAGAAGTGACCTTCTTTTACCAACCAAAAGTACCAACGAACGCTCGGTGTTGTAATCGTGACGATTTTTTTTCAAGTGCTCAGTAAGGTGTGAAATTCTGTGTGTGAACAAAGCGATTTGTCCTTCAGCAGATCCTGTGTTTTCTGCTTTTCCTCCGTGTTTAGCGAAGATTTCTGCTTTAACTTCTTTAGTTAAGTACATGCCAATATTATTTAAATGATTATTATGTAGGATTAGGGTTTTCCTAATTCGTGCGCAAAGGTAAGATTTATTTTTGGATTGAAAAATTGAAAACCGAAAAAATTAAAATAATCGTCAGAACAATTTCGCCACCTCTTCATTCACAAATTCCAAAAACCACTCGTCAGCTTCGGTAAACGGATCAATCACGTGACTGTCGATGTCAATCTGGCCGATGTTTTTGCCATTGACGAAAAGCGGTACCACAATTTCTGACTTTACGGTGAAACTGCAGGCGATGTAATTGTCCTGCGCGGACACATCAGGCACCACGAAATTCTGGTTGGATTCGGCTACCTGTCCGCAGATGCCTTTCCCGAATGGAATGACGGTGTGGTCTGTTGCTGCACCCACATACGGACCCAGGTGCAGGGTTTTGGTGTCTTGGTTGGCAAAATAAAAACCGACCCAATTGTAGTAGGGAACACTGTTGCTCAAAAAGCCACAAAGGTTCTGGAGTTTTTCATCGGTTGAGTTGTGCTGGTCTGATAAGAGTGAAACCACGTTGGGTTTGAGGCTGTCAAAATCCATAAGTTGTTTTTTTTATGCAAAAGTAATGATTGCGATAGGGTAGTTTTATATAAATTTGTTAAAAAATTATTTTGAAGGAATACCTCATACAGTTTAAGCCTTTTCTGCTTTTCCTGACCAAATTTTTCGTGTCTTACCTGGTATTGGCTTTTTTGTATCAAAGTTACCTCAATGGGTTTGATACCAAAAAGATGGAAGTTGACGGCATTACCCAAATGGTGGCTTCGCAATCTGAAAAAATGTTGTCGCTTTTTGATGCTGCTTCTTATACCATGCCGAATCCCAAGGAACCCAGTGTGAAATTGTTCTACCACGGCAAATGGGTGGCGCGGATTATTGAAGGCTGCAATGCGGTGGGTGTGATGATTTTGTTTGTCGCTTTTGTGGTGGCCTTTACCGGTAAGTTCAAACAAACGGTAATTTTCCTGTTGGGTGGCGTTTTGCTTATCCATGTTTTTAATGTAATCCGGATTGCCTTGTTGTGCATGGCGATTTTTCATTTTCCGGAATATAAGGACCTATTGCACGGGGTGTTGTTTCCGTTGGCGATATATGGCGCCGTGTTTGTGTTGTGGGTAATCTGGGTCAATAAATATTCTTTGTATGCTAAAAAAAATCAATAAATCAGACCTTATCAGTGGTGCTTTGCTGTTGGGGTTGCTCATTGCCATCAGGGCGTTTGAAGACCACTTGTTTTATGACCCGTTTCTGGCTTATTTCAGGGGAAATTATGCCAACCAGCCGTTTCCGGTGGTCAATCCGGTGAAGTTGTTTTTGAGTATCGGGTTTAGGTATTACCTCAATTCCATTATTTCGTTGGGCTTGCTGTACCTGATTTTCAGGGATGCCAAAATCACCAAATTTTCCATCTTTCTGTACAGCCTTTTTGGGACAGTCTTGATGATTGCTTTCTTTTTCATGATGCTCAAACTCAATGAGCCCAATAAAATGTACCTCTTTTATGTGCGGCGGTTTTTGATACAGCCCTTGTTCCTGATTTTGTTTATCCCGGCGTTTTACTACCAGAAGAAAATAACAAAACTTTAGTACGCTTATAATCTGTTTTTTATACCTTTGCCACATGCATTTCAAAAAGCACTTTAGTCTCATTTTGGCCTTTCTCCTGTTGGTTTCCAATTCAGGACTGGCACTGAATGTGCATTATTGTGGTGGAAAGATAGCTTCGGTTTCTTCTACATTCTCTAAGGAAGAAGTTTGTGAAACACCTGTAAAAGAAGAAAAACCCTGCTGTGCCAAACCAGATATGCAGCACAAAAAATGCTGCTCTGACAAGGAAGTCAACCTCAAAAACAAAACCGAAAAAATAGTGGTGAAAACCATTGCTTTCGATCTTGAGGCTGTAGAAGCGGTTCCCACATGGCTGCTGAAAGTTTACAGTCCGGTAACTTCAAATGCACCTTCAAACAAAATTGCTTACAGCTTTGAGGCCCATGCGCCGCCCCTATACCAGCTGTATTGTCAGTATACCCTGTTCGGATGATTTGATCTTGGTTTATTTCAGGTTTCCCCAAAGGAAACACAACAAATAAATTAACGATTAAATCAATACACCCATGAATAAAATACCCTTGTTCCTGATGTTATTGTTTGCTACGCTGGCTTTTTCCCAGGAAAAAAAAGAGGAAAAAATGGAGCAGAAACTCGACGAAGTAAAAGTGGAGTCAAACAAAAAAGGAATAAAAAAATCACTTATCAAAACCACTAATACTACTGTGGTCAGCAGCAATGAACTGCTCAAGGCAGCCTGTTGCAATTTGGCAGAAAGTTTTGAAACCAACCCGTCCATTGATGTCAATTTTTCAGATGCGCTCACCGGAACCAAGCAAATCAAGATGCTTGGCCTCACCAGCCCATACCTGATGATTACCGAAGAAAACATCCCGTCGGTACGTGGCGCTTCGCAGGCCTACGGATTGTCGTTCACACCCGGAACCTGGGTAGAAAGTATCCAGATTACCAAAGGGGCCGGCAGTGTTGTCAATGGCTACGAAAGCATTTCAGGCCAAATCAATACCGAACTCATCAAACCACTCAAGGACATCCCATTTTTCCTGAATGTATATGGCTCAACCGATTCCCGATTTGAAGTCAACACCCATTTCAACAGGAAAATTTCAGACAAATGGGCCACCAGTCTGTACGTTCACGGCAACACCCGTGTTTCCAAAAACGACATGAATGACGATGGTTTTCTTGACAATCCGCTCGGGAAACAAATCAATCTGGTCAACCGTTGGCAATACAGTAATCCGTCAACCGGCTGGGTTTCGTTTGTCAATTTCAGGTACATGAAAGATGAAAAACAGACCGGGGAAATCGATTTTGACAAAAACCGCGACCGGCTCACCACCAATTATTGGGGTTCTGAAATCAACACCGGACGCTTCGATTTTTCATCAAAAATTGGTTATGTGTTCAAGGACATGCCTTACCAAAGCATCGGCTTCCAGAATGCCTACAGTAACCATGACCAGACTTCCTATTTCGGGTTGAACCAGTATGACATCAAACAGCAGAGCTATTATTCGAACCTGATTTTCAATTCGATCATCAGCAATACCAGGAACAAATTTGCCACCGGACTGAATTTTACCTATGATAAATACGCTGAGCTGGTCAATACGTTTGATGTGGGCCGGATTGACAATTCTGTAGGGGCCTTTTTTGAATATACTTTTGATGACAACGACAAATTCAGCTACATCCTTGGGGCACGGTTGGATTACCACAACAGGTTGGGTTCGTTTTTTACCCCAAGACTGCATGTGAGGTACAACCCCTGGAAGAAATCGGTCATCCGTTTTTCTGCCGGAAGAGGAAAGCGTGCGGCTAATATTTTTGCCGAAAACCAGCAGCTTTTTGCCAGTTCCAGAACATTTTCGGTTTTGGATACGGAAGGAAAAATTTATGGGCTTGACCCCGAAATTGCCTGGAATTACGGTCTTAGTTTTACGCAAAATTTTACCCTATTTGGGATGGCTGCCGATACCACGATTGATTTTTACCGCACCGATTTCCAGAACCAGGCGGTAGTCGATGTCATGCAGAGCCCACAATCGGTTTTGTTTTACAACCTCAGGGGAAAGTCTTATGCGAACAGCCTGCAGCTTGATTTCAACCTCGAAATCATCAAACACCTCAATCTGCGCACGGCCTATAAATATTATGACATTTCCACCGATTACCTTTCGGGAAGTTACCAACGTCCGTTACAGGCCAAGCACCGTTTTTTTGCCAACCTGGAGTATGCGACGCACATCGTCGAAAAAGGCCGCCAATGGAAATTTGATGCCACCTACAATTGGTTGGGTAAACAGCAGTTGCCTTATACAGCTTCCAATCCGGAAAGTGACCGTCTGCCAGTGGCTTCCCCAGCCGTTTTTGTATTCAATTCGCAAATTACCAGAACCTTTTCGAGTACCTTTGAGATGTATATCGGTGGAGAGAACATCGGAAATTTCAAACAGGACAAAGCCATTTTGGGGGCAGACAACCCTTTTGGACCGAATTTTGATACGTCTATTGTTTATGCACCGGTTTTCGGACAAATGTATTATGCCGGTTTGCGCTTCAAGATAAAATAATCTTTTAAAAATATACCAAATGAAAAACATCGTATTGGGAATGCTGTTACTTTTTACAACAGTCGCGGTAACAGCCCAGGAAAAAAACAAAAATGCCAAATATAATGTTGAAGTAAACGGCAATTGCGAAATGTGTAAAAAGCGCATTGAAAAAGCCGCTTTCTCGGTCAAAGGTGTGAAAAGTGCAGAATGGCATATAGACGACCATACGCTTCACCTGATCCTGAACGAAGAAAAAACCTCGTTGCTCGACGTTAAAAAAGCCATAGCCAAAGTGGGGCATGATACTGATGATGTCAAAGCCACTGAAGAAGATTATGATAAGCTGCACGGTTGTTGTATGTATGAAAGAAAATAATCACAAAAAAACGCCTTCACTAGCAAGGCGTTTTTTTATTCCTTAAATTTGTGTCAAACGCTATGCTATGTTAAAGAAATATTGGATTATGTTGCTTTTTCCTTTGTTGGGAGGCGCACAGGAAATAAAGCACAAGCAAGCCAATTGGTTTGCCTATATGGGGCATTACAATGTTTCCCCGAAATGGGGTTATCATATAGAGGCCCAATTCCGGCTGAACGACCAGTTGAGCAGGAACAACCAAAATCTCTTCCGTTTTGGAGGCTTTTACAAACCCAACGCCAACACCATGCTGAAAGTAGGTTACGGGCTTATCAATACCCTGCAACCGGAACTCAACAGTTATTTTCACGAAGACCGGATATGGGAAGATTACCAATATACACACCCTTGGCATGAAGGCAGGAACAAGTTTGTGAACCGGTTGCGCCTCGAACAGCGGTTTGTAGATAAAATAGGTGTGGTGGAAGACGGCTCGGTAGATAAACTCGAAACCAATTACCAGAACCGGCTGCGTTACCTGAACCGGCATACCATCCACCTGATGGATTTCAAATCAGGAAATGAAGAATTGTACTTTGTGATCCAGGACGAAATATTCCTGAATCTGGGCAACAACAGGGTAAACAACACTTTTTTTGATCAGAACCGTTTTCTGGCCGGGATTGGGTTTAATTATAAAAACAGCATCCAGTTTGAAGTGGCTTACCTGAACCAATTTCTCAACTCTGCTGCAGGAAACGACAGCATGAACCATACATTTTCATTGTGCCTGTATCAAAACCTGATGCTGTACCGCGAGAACAAATAGTGTTATAATTTAGTCAAAAAATAAGCCATTATTACCATATCAAATAAATTATAAGTACTTTCACATCCTTAAAATTTCAATTCTATTTTATGACAGATTTCGACTGGAAACAACTTTTTAATCCTGAATTTTATATATTATTGGAATTGGGAGGCATAAAGATAGGATTGTACGTCATCTTGTTTATTGTTTTTGCCGAAACAGGTTTGCTGGCTGGGTTTTTTCTTCCGGGTGACAGTTTGTTGTTCCTGGCCGGGATTTACAGTGAGTTGCTTATGGCACCCTTTTCTACCGGCAGCGATTTTATCAACGTCACCTTTTTGTCAGCCTTGGTTTCCCTGATGGGTATTTTCGGAAATATGACCGGCTATTGGTTTGGAAAGAAAAGCGGCAGCTACCTGTTCAATAAAGAAGACAATTTCCTGTTCAAGAAAAAATACCTCTACCAATCAAAGGATTTCTTTGACAAATATGGTAACAAGGCCATAGTTTTCGCCCGTTTCCTGCCTGTTTTCAGGACCTTTGCCCCGGTTATTGCAGGCATAGTCGAAATGGATAAAAAGCGGTTCATGTTCTACAATATAGTAGGCTCAATTGTTTGGTCATTTACAATGATTTTTGCCGGACACTACCTGTATTCACTTTTCCTGAACCAGTTCCATATCGATTTGAAGCATTACATCGAATATATTGTTATCGGAATCATATTGGTGACTACCTTTCCGGTATTGATGAAACTGCTCCGGAAGAAAAAATAGCTTATTCAGAAACTTCCACTTCCTTTATTTCAGAAATTAACGTGCCGTCAAAGGTGAAGCCCTCTATCAAAAGCCTTACTTTTGGATGGTTGTTGTTTGGGATGACCACCTTGATATTTCCGTTTTCATCGCTTAATACCCAAGGAGCCCAATGAATCAGGCCAAGGTTTTTAAAACCGATACTGTATTCAGATTTGTAATCGGCATTTTCAAAAGGCGTGATGGTCTCAAATCCGCCAACCAGCATCTTGGGCTTGTTTGTAGGGTCAGGAGCCGAAAAATCGGGCTGTTTGCGGTACATCCTGATGACCCCCTGACGGTTGAGTATAGAAGGTATTACGGCTATTGAACTTATGTAAATTTCATCCAATTCACTCATACGCATGCCTATCAGTTCATCAAACTGTAGTAGTTCGCGGCCGTCAATAAACACGGCAGGCATCGAGAATTGTTGCATGTTTATGGAATTTATGGATCTTCCGGATATGGTTACCGTTCCAGCTGAATTCGACACATTGAATCCGTTTTGTGAAATAAAATCAAGAACGGAGTAATTTTCAGAAACATCCACACCCACTTTATAGCCCCGAAGCATGGAATTCCCGGTTTGGCTTTGCCTTTTCAGTCTTATCTTTTCCTGTTTGATTTCAACCTCGTCCAGTACAATCCCGTCAAAAAAAGGAAGCTGTATCTCTTCGGCGTCGGCAGTGCTGGCTTTTTCAGGAAAAGTATAGGGTACCGGAATATAACTTTTATTATACTTTTTATTCTTGTTCACAATGGTCAGGTAATAGCTCATGTCTTGTTTTGACCGATCTTTGGCGTCAATAAGGTGGGCATAAACCATCAGCGAATCGGTAACTGCGGTTTCTTTCAGCAGGAATCCGTTTTTGTCAACCACTTCTGTAGAAGCCAGCACGTCGCCCAGTATGTTTTTTAATTGGAGCCTGCATTTTTTCAGGTCGGCCTTGGTACTGTTGATGGTGCCTTTTATGTCGAGTCCTTTTTCGAAAGGATAGAGTGGGTTTGTGGGTTTGCGTTTAATCTTGTTCCAATCGTATTTGTTGGTTTTTTGGGTGAGCATCATCAAGTCAAGTTCATGCTTTTTTGCCCGTGTC
>CAZXRX010000012.1:0-50020 GCA_964642945.1 uncultured Flavobacterium sp.
ACTGTGGTGTGCCGGAGGCGAAATCGGGTTTATCACACAAATGATATACGAAAGTGCCAAATACCCGTTGCAATGTTTTTGGTTTACGACGCTGGTTTCGAAAAAAGACAACCTGAAAAGCATCCATAAAACCCTAAACAAAGTGGGTGCAGTGGCCGTAAAAACCATTGATATGGCGCAAGGTCAGAAAATAAGCCGAATGGTTGCCTGGACCTTTCTGAGCGAAAAACAGCAGCAGGAGTGGAAATTCTGATTTTTCCACGCTTACAATTATGAAACATTGACGTGAAATCTTGTTAAACGCAATTGCCGGAATGTGGGTATTTTTCCAGCTCAATATTCCGACATTTATGTACAAAACACTACTACATTCTCTACTGTTTTTTTTACTGTTGGGTTGCGCTGCATCCAAGCAAAACTTGAAGAAAGATTATGTTTTCGCCAGTAAAAGTGGCAAGAACAGCTATCTCAATGCCTACAACAAATCACTGCAGCTCTGGCAGGTTCCTTTCAAGGAAGAAAACATCAATACCAGTCTGGGCAGGGCACACGTGATTGTTTCGGGGCCAGCCAATGGCAAAGCTGTTGTCATGCTGCACGGCATGGACGCCACTTCTACCATGTGGTTCCCGAACATCAAAGCGTTGACGAAAAACCACCGGGTATATGCCATTGATTTCCTGATGGAAGTCGGGAAGTCACAATCAGTGGAAAAAACACTTTCCAAGCAGGAAATCATCACTTGGTACCACGAAATTTTCAACCATTACCAATTGAAAGACTTTGCCGTAATTGGAGCCTCAAAAGGAGGTTGGCTGGCTACCTTGTTGGCTTCTCAAAAAGAAAGTAAAATCGACAAATTGGTATTGCTGAGCCCGGCCCAAACCTTCATGAACATCGATAAAGCCGGGAAAGCTTCGGCAGCCCTCTTCCTGAAAGCCTTTCCGAGCAGGAAGAAACTCGAAAAAACACTCACGGCATTTTCTTACTATCCGGCAAGAATTCCTGAAGACTATAAAAGACAATTTTTCCTGGCCAACAAACACGCCAAAAAAAATTCCAGTTTTCTGCAGCTGCAGCCTTATTCCGATAACGAATTGAAAACGATAACAATTCCTGTGCTGGTACTGGTTGGCGACCATGACATCATCAATTCAAGCGAAGCCCTCACCAGGGCGCAGCAATTATTGCCAAACAGTGAAACCAAGACCATAACAGATGCCGGACATTTTTTGAGCATCGATCAACCCCAGGCGGTAAACAAAATCATGCTGGATTTTCTGAAAAAATAAAGAATCATGGCCTGCTGATGCATCAAATTTTGTAATTTACTTGTAACTTTGTGAACCATCACATACGAAAATGAAATTCCAGGTTATCTCAGAATACAAGCCTACGGGCGATCAGCCACAAGCCATTGAAAAATTGGCCCAAGGCATCAGCAATGGCGAAAAATACCAGACTTTGCTTGGTGTTACCGGCTCCGGAAAAACCTTTACCGTGGCCAATGTTATTGAAAAAATACAGAAACCCACGTTGGTACTGGCGCACAACAAAACCCTGGCCGCACAATTGTATTCTGAATTCAAGCAGTTTTTCCCTAACAATTCGGTACAATATTTTGTTTCTTATTACGATTATTACCAGCCCGAGGCCTATATCCCTGTAACCGGGACTTTTATTGAAAAGGATTTGTCCATCAACGACGAACTCGAAAAACTCCGGCTCAGTACCACTTCTGCCCTGCTTTCAGGCCGTCAGGATGTGTTGGTGGTGGCTTCCGTATCCTGCCTCTATGGTATCGGAAACCCGGTGGAATTCCAGAAGAATGTCATTTCGGTTTTTAAGGATGAAGTCATCTCCCGTACCAAATTGCTGCACCGCCTCGTACAAAGTCTGTATTCGAGGACTGAAGCCGAATTCACCCCGGGAACTTTCCGCATCAAGGGCGATACCGTTGAAGTATTTCCGAGCTATGCCGATGAACCTTTCCGCCTGCATTTTTTCGGGGATGAAATTGAAGAGATTGAAGCTTTTGACGCGAAGACATCTAAGGTGGTGGAAAAATACAACAAGCTGAACATTTATCCGGCGAACATGTTTGTGACCTCGCCCGACATCCTGAATTCGGCCATTTGGGAAATCCAGCAGGATTTGGTCAAACAGATTGACTATTTCAAGGAAATCGGTAAACACCTCGAAGCCAAACGGTTGGAAGAACGCACCAATTTTGATTTGGAGATGATACGTGAACTCGGTTATTGTTCGGGCATTGAGAATTATTCCCGCTACCTTGACCGACGCCTGCCCGGCACACGTCCGTTCTGCCTGCTCGATTATTTCCCGAAAGATTACCTCATGGTCGTTGACGAAAGCCACGTGACCATTTCGCAGGTGCATGCCATGTACGGAGGCGACCGCAGCCGTAAGGAAAACCTCGTGGAATATGGTTTCAGGCTGCCTGCCGCCATGGATAACCGCCCGCTCAAGTTTGAGGAATTTGAAGCCATGCAAAACCAGGTCATCTATGTTTCGGCCACTCCGGCAGATTATGAACTCGAAAAATCAGAAGGGGTGTATGTCGAACAGGTCATCCGGCCGACCGGTTTGCTTGACCCGATTATTGAAATCAGGCCGAGCAAAAACCAGATTGACGACCTTATTGAAGAAATACAGGTACGTTGCGAGCTCGACGAACGGGTTTTGGTAACCACCCTGACCAAAAGAATGGCCGAAGAACTGACCAAATACCTCACGAAGGTTTCCATCCGTTGCCG
Organism: uncultured Flavobacterium sp.; assembly: GCA_964642945.1. Taxonomy (GTDB): domain Bacteria; phylum Bacteroidota; class Bacteroidia; order Flavobacteriales; family Flavobacteriaceae; genus Flavobacterium. The sequence continues at coordinate 2,778 of CAZXRX010000012.1, forward strand.
TTACATCCATAGTGATGTGGATACTTTGGAGCGTGTAGAGATCATGCAGGATTTGCGGAAAGGTTTGTTTGATGTGCTCATCGGCGTGAATTTGCTGCGGGAAGGTTTGGATTTACCGGAAGTTTCGCTGGTAGCCATCCTCGATGCAGACAAGGAAGGTTTTCTCAGAAGCCACCGCTCCCTGACACAAACCGTGGGCCGTGCCGCAAGAAATGTGAACGGTAAAGCCATCATGTATGCCGACAAAATTACGGCTTCGATGCAGAAAACCATTGATGAAGCACTTTACCGCAGGGAAAAACAGATGGCCTACAACACCAAACACGGCCTGCAACCCAAAGCCCTCAATAAGAGTCTGGGCAATGCCTTGAGCGGCAATTCGGTTTCTACACAGTATTTTGAAGACAAAATCCAGAAAGCACTCGAACCCGAAAGCCAATACCTCAGCAAACCGGAAATCGAAAAGAAAATCCGTGAGGCCCGCAAAGCCATGGAAAAAGCCGCCAAAGATTTAGATTTTATGCAGGCCGCCAAATTGCGTGATGAAATCAATGCTTTGCAGGAGCGCATTTAAATACGCAATTTTACGTATTGAAGAAAAAACATGAAAAGTATAATTTTGATTTTAAATTATACAGATTATGAAAAAAATTATTTTACTACTCAGCTTAATTGTGTTCAGTTTTGCTTTTGCACAAAACAACGGACATATCAAAGGAACACGTATTCAAAAATATTATTTATTAGACAATAATACCAAATTAATAACTATTGGCAAGTTTGAAATAATTCTTTGGGATTTACCAACCAAAAACATAGTTTGGAAAAAATCGTATAAAGAATTTGGTTTAGGGGATACTTTTTATGTTAATGGATTTAGTTTAAATTCAGATAAAAGTTTAATGATGCTAAAAGATTACAACAATAGTTATTTCATAGAATTAAAAGAGAATAAAGTTACTAAATGGCCCTATCGTGAAATACAATTTACTTCAAATAACCATGTTCCTGTTATAATTAATTCTGGTGTTTTTGAAAAAAATGATACTTGGTTGGTAAACCCTAAAACAGGAGATAAAATAAAAATCGGAGATAAAAATACATTCAATTTGGGCGTATCGAATGATGGAAATATAATAACAATGACCACTGCCAAGAATAAAACAACTTACTATGATATAGTGAGTCAAACCTATTCAAATAAAAATAAATTTTCAAATAATGCTTATACAGACTATTCCGGTAGTTCACCCACTGGTGACAAAGTAAATAATTACTACCATGAAATTGGTAATTATAATGATAATGATATTGAGTTTGGCATTTGGGCTCCAAACGGTGTAAAAACCCGTTTTTATCCAAAATTCGCAGTTAAAAAAGAACCAAGTGGTGGTAAAGCCAACTTAGTGCTACTGGATAAAACCGAAAAAAAAATACACTTTGTAGAAGATTATTCCTTTCTGTTTAAAAAAGATGAATTCCGTGAAACCAGATATCAAACCAGCTACACTATTTATAGTCTTGATACAGGTGAATTACTCTATTCATTAGATTTAATCAATCAATCTAATGAAAATGAAGCTTTAGTTAATGCAGTAAAAGCCAAAGAAAATGCAAGAATGGCTGAAGAAACCAGAATAATGAATGCTCCAGAAAATGTACTAAAAAGACGATTGTCAAAAGTACAAGGTTATAGAAATTATGTGTACAATACAAAAACCAAAGGCGTATATATGGTTGTACCTGACAAACCGCTATATGAAGGAAATTTAGTCCGATTGGACGCACTGAATGACGATCCTAAATTCAATATGGAAGTATATGAGAAACTGGAAAATCTAGAAAATCCGGAACTTTATAAAGCATCGTCAAAACCTAAATCTTGTAGTCATTGTAATGGAAAAGGCGCTATTTCAAATTCCTATAAAAGGACTGCAGCTGATTATGAATATACAACAGGCAAGAAACTAATCGAAACCACAACCAATACTTACTCTTGTGGCAATTGCGGAGGTTGTGGATTGGTGCCTGTATTTTAACCCCCAAAGCCACAAAAAGACATCAAAAAAAAAACGCCAAGCCATTGAAAATGTGGCCAAAGAGCCTGACTTCATGCAGGCCGCCAAATTACGTGATGAAATCAAAGCGTTGCAGGAGAAAATTTAAACTGTTGTAACAACAAACGGTTACAATTGTTGCATCGCTGCTGTTTTTTTATGGTTAAAATTGCATATTTTTACCTGTCAGGTCAGTGCACTTTATGAAAAAAACAGTTCTTCTTTTGTTCTTCGTTTGCCATGTGGTGGTCTTTTCCCAAAGTAAGACCATCAAATCGTTACGCAACGACCTCAGGAAAACGGCTTCCGTAACTCAAAAAGCCCAACTTGACTATGAACTGGCCGACCTATACCGCAAAAACCTCAACGTAGACAGTGCTTATTTTTTTGCCAAACGTGCCTATGATTACAACCGCTCAAAAGGGATTGATTCGTTGTTGGTCAAATCTGCCCTGCAATTGTTCCGGTTGGAAAATACCACCATCAAAAAAGACAGTACCGATTATTTTTCGATTGCCCAGGATGCAGCACTTAAAAGCAAAAACAAGGCCTTGCTTATTGAAACCACCTACCTGAAAGGCCAGGTTTTTTACCTGAACAACGAGTGGGCCCTGGCTTTTCCGGAGTTTTTGAAAGTAGCCGGATTGTCGAAAAAATACCACATCCAAAACAAGACGACCGTTTACGCCATCATCCAGCGTTCGGAAATCATCCGTCAGAAATTTACCCACGAAACCACCGATGAGGCCGAAAAACTGCTGCTCGAAGCCCTGAAAATGGCGCGGGAAATAAAATCGGACGAAATGGTCCACCTGATATACACCTACCTGGCCGATACCAGTGAACTCAAGGAAAAACACGACGAATCAAAACAATACATCGACAAGGCTTATGCCTATTACCTCAAAAAAGACGACATCAGGAACCTGTCGCAGGTGTATTTGTTGTATACTTCCTATTATCTTGGTCTGGATGATATCAGGAACGCCAACCTTCAGCAAATCAAACGAATCAATTACCTGAGGCAGAAAGAAGACCGGCTCGAACTGGCCCGTGCACTCGCCTATTATGGGAGTTTCCAGCGGAAAAACACCAAACAGTATGGGCAAGCCATCAAAAACCTGCTGGAAGCCAAATCCATTTACGAATCGATTAACCTGACTGATATTGATGCCTTTGAGCGCCTGATTTTCAATTTATCGCGCTGTTATACCGAAACCGGCAACCACGAGCAGGCCAATATTTACCTGAAGGATGCTTATAACCTCAGGGAAAAATTAATCATCAAGGAAAACCGCAATCTGACTTCCTCGCTCGAAACCAAATACCAAACCGAAAAAAAAGAACAGGAAATCGCCTTCCTTTCTGAAGTGACCAAAAAACAAAATTACCTCTATTTAAGCCTGTTGGCGTTGGTAATTGGGGCGGCAGTCTTCCTGTTTTTCGGGTACCGGAACAAAATCCGTACGGCCGAAAAACTGAAAGAACTGAGTCAACTCAAGTCGCGCTTTTTTGCCAATATTTCGCATGAATTCCGCACACCGCTTACGCTGATTAAAAGTCCGGTGGAAAGCCTTCAGCAGGAAATAACGGCAGAAAGCCAGCAAAAAAAGCTGACCCTCATAGACAAAAATGCCGACCGCATGCTCGAGCTGGTTGACCAGTTACTGGCCCTTTCCAAAATTGACAGCGGCAACCTGCAATTGCTTTTGAAAGAAGGCAACATCGGTTCTTTTTTGGGTTCTTTGACCGAATCGTTTGAATTCAAGGCTTCAGAAAACCATCAAAAGTTCCTTACCCACATACAAAAAACTACAGAAAGCCATTATTTTGACCATGATGTGATAGAAAAAATCGTGACCAACCTGCTTTCAAATGCCTTCAAGTATACGGATGAAAAGGAAACCATCCGTTTCGAAGCAGTTGTTTCAAGCAATGAACTGAAATTGGTGGTCTCCAATTCGGGTTCTCCAATCATCGCATCTGACTTGCCCAAACTCTTTGAGCGTTTCTACCAAAAACACGAAAACCAACAGGGCGTAGGCATTGGCCTCGCTTTGGTAAAGGAATTGGTCGAACTGTACAAAGGAGAAATTAAGGCTGAAATAAACCAAGGGGTATTGGCCTTTGTGGTTACGCTTCCGTTGCATAATCAGGCAGGCGGAATTATGTTGCCACAACCTACCCAAACACCAGTACAGCATGCGGAAATAGCAGAAGACGATACGCTTCCTGTTTTGCTTATTGTAGATGACAACCCCGACATAAGGAATGTACTGCGGGATCTTTTTAAACAGGACTACCAAATACTGGAGGCTGAAGACGGCGAAAAGGCCTTGCAAATAGCTAAGAAGGAAATTCCGGATTGCATTATTTCGGATGTGATGATGCCGAAAATGGATGGCTTTGCCTTCACTAATTCTATCAAAACCAACGAACTGACCTCGTTCATCCCGGTCATTTTGCTGACTGCCAAAACAGCCGATGAAGCCCATTTAGAGGGGATCAAAAATAAGGCCGATGCCTTCCTGACCAAGCCGTTCCGCAATGAAATCATCCGGGAAACCGTGGCCCAACTCCTGGGTGAACGCCGTAAATTACAGGAACGTTACAGCAAGGAACTGGTTTTGAAACCGGTAGATATCGTGATCAATTCGGTAGATGAAAAATTCCTTGAAAAATTGCAGCTGGTACTTGATAAGGAACTGGCCAATGCCGATTATTCTGCAGACGAATTCGCCGCTGCCATGGGCATGAGCCGCATGCAACTGCACCGCAAACTCAAATCGTTACTGGGGGTTTCGGCCACCAATTTTTTACGTGGCGAACGCCTCAAGACCGCTGCCACCCTACTCAAAAAAGGCAATGGGAACATTTCTGAAGTGGCCTATTCCGTCGGGTTTAACGATGTGTCTTATTTTATACGCTGCTTCCGGGAAGTATACCATTGCACCCCTTCTGAATTCCAGGAAAAAACCAATTAATTTCTTCTGAACCCTCTGTTTTATTGGCCTGTAACCTGCTGTTACAATGGTTATATTTCCTGTTACAATAGTTTTATCGTGTTCGTTTTGATATGCACAAATTTGTAGTGTACAATCAAAACTTCAGGTTATGAAAACTAAAATTACCTTACTCTTTATCCTTGGCCAAGTGTTGCTTTCAAATGCGCAATGTTGGCAAACCATCGCTTGCGGAAACACGCACAACTTAGCGGTAAAAATCGACGGCACTTTGTGGGCCTGGGGAAACAACAATTCCGGTCAGATTGGCGATGGAACCCCTGGAATTAAAATTTCACCTACACAAGTAGGAAGTGAAACCAATTGGCAAAAAGTGGCAGCAGGAAGCGCCCATTCGTTGGCCATTAAAACCGATGGTACACTTTGGGCGTGGGGAAATAATGCTGACGGCCAGTTGGGAGATGGAACCTTAATCAATAAAAATACTCCGGTCCAGATTGGAACGGCTACCAATTGGGAAACTATTGTAGCTGGTGTTGGCTACAGCGTAGCTAAAAAAACAAATGGCACCCTATGGGCTTGGGGTGATAACCAGTACGGACAGTTGGGTGATGGTACATTAGTTGACAAAAGCGTTCCGACGCAAATTGGAACTGCTACCAATTGGAATAATATCAGTGTAACGGGCACCCACACCTTGGCAACAAAATCAACAGGAACCTTGTGGGCTTGGGGAAGAAATAATTTTGGACAATTAGGTGATGGCACTACAACCAACAAAAATACGCCCACCCAAATCGGAACAGGAACAGATTGGTTCGGAATTGCAGCGGGTGGCGAACATTCGATTGCCGTAAAAATGGATACCACCTTATGGGCTTGGGGAAATAACACTGCCGGTCAACTCGGTAACGGAACGTTTAACAGCACGAATAGCCCAATCCAGATAGGAATTGCCACAGGATGGTTTGTAGTAAAAACAGGCAATTCATTTTCGATGGCAGTAAAAGCCGATGGTACTTTATGGGCGTGGGGTTATAATTTTTATGGTCAAGTGGGGAATAACACTACAAGCAACCAGACATCACCAGTTCCGATTGGCACTGAAACCGACTGGAACATCATTTTTGATGGTGGATTTTCACATACTGTTGCCCTAAAATCAAATGGAAGCTTACGTGTTTGGGGTGCCAATAATAGTGCAGGTTTGTTAGGAAACAGTTCTAATAATCAGGTCAACAGCCCAATTGCCATTAGCTGTCCCACTTCGCTTTCCAACACTGATTTTGCGGAAAACGAAACCATCATCTATCCAAATCCCGTTACCGAAACGCTGTATATCAGTCATGAAAACAATAGTAATATAGAAAGTATTTTAATATACAACAGCATAGGTAAACTTGTCTTAACACAGACTGAAAACCCGTATGCCATTGATGTCAATTCATTGCAAAAAGGAATGTATTTGATTATTGTCAAAAAGGAAGGAAAAGTGTCTCAAAATAAATTTATAAAAAACTAACTTTCATGAAAACAATAGTACCATGTTTGGCAATGCTTGTTTTTTCATCATCTGTTAACGCACAGTTTTTAGACAACCTGGCCAAGAAAGCCGAAAAAGCAGTAGAAAGAACCGTAGAACGTAAAGTTGAGGAAAAAGCCGAGCGCACCACCAGTGACAAAATGGATCAGGTTTTGAACAAAAAAGGAAAACAGGGCGGCAGTTCCGAAAATTCAAAATCAGGAAAAAAAGGAAAATCGGCCAAAAGCGCCAAAGACTTTGTGCCCGGAACCAAAATAATCGCCACTGAAGATTTTTCGCAGGATGCCATAGGGGATTTTCCGGTGAATTGGTCAACCAACAGCAGCGGCGAAGTGGTCACTTTTTCTGATGGTGACTCGCGTTGGCTCAAGCTCAATGACAACGGCAATTACCTGCCCAACCACATCAACAAGCTTCCGAAGAACTTCACCTTTGAGTTCGATTTGTATGCAACAGAAGATTTTTCGTTTTACTCCACTCCCATCAAAATCGGGTTTATCGAATCAAAAAAGAAGAATGATTACCTCAAGTGGGCCGAATTCAAAAATGGTAATGAAGGGGTAATTGTGGCCTTGCATCCGCAGGTAGCCGGCAACCAAAAAATTGGCTATTCGACGTTTTTTGTTATCGACAATGGTGGCGAAGTTATGAAAAATGATGCCGAACTGGGTGGCTTCCATAACAACCAGAATAATGCCAAAGTACAATTCTGGAGGCAGGAAGGCCGTTTGCGGGTTTATGTGAATGGCGAAAAATTGTGGGATTTACCCAATGCCTTCCAGGATGCCAATTACAACAACATCGTGTTTTACATCCATGGCTATTCAGATAAGAAAGACAAATATTATATCTCGAACCTGCGTTTGGCGGAAGCCGGAAAAGACACCCGTCACAAATTGATTGAAACGGGTTCGTTCACCACCAATGAAATCCTTTTTGACACCAATAAAGCCACAATCAAAGCGTCAAGTGCGGCAGTTTTGGAAGACTTGGGACAGGCCCTGAAAGACAATCCGAAAGTAAAAGTAAGCATTACAGGTCATACCGACAGTGACGGTAAGGAGGCCGACAACCAAAAATTATCTGAACAAAGGGCCGAAAGTGTGAAACAATACCTGAACAAGAATTTCGGGATAGATACCAACCGGATGACTACGGGTGGCAAAGGGGAAACGGAGCCGGTTTCGGATAATACTTCCGATGCCGGGAAAAAGCAAAACCGCCGGGTGGAATTCAAGGTACTCCATTAAATAAGAGCCATGCCAAAAAAACAAGCCAATTGGTTGGGCAAATTGGAGGAACTGCCTTCCAAAACGATCTACATCAACGTGAACCACCTGGAAAAAGGGAATTATGAACTCCAGATTGTCCACAAAAACAAATTAATAGTCAAAACAAACTTTAAAAAAACCTAATCATGAAAAACACCATTATCAAAATTATAGTAATCGCTTGCCTCTTTTCAGGAATTGCATGTAGCAGCGATACAGATAGCACGCCTTCTGATTTTTATGTAAAAAAAATGAGGCTTATACCTTCCCCGTCCAGTACTGGTAATCCCGAAACCATAACATTTAATTACGATAGTCAAAACCGAATAGCGAATTATACGGTAGAAAAAACAAGTGAAACCATTACCCGCACTATTATCTATAACGCCAATTCGGTCATTACACAAATAAACGAATCGTCTACCGCTTCAACCAATCAAATTCAATATGCATTTACCTATTCGGCAGACAAAATAGCCAGTCTCTCAGTTACCTCAACAACATCTCCAACGCCATCAGTGATTAATTTTACATACAATGCTACCTTAAAAAGATATACAGGAACAGCCAGTCCCGGCGGAAGTTTGATTTTTCAAATCGATGTAGACGATGCAAACAACATCAGCCGGTTAAACTTTGTTGGTGATGTTACTACCATCAGCCACACCACCAATGCCGGTGTTTTTAAAAACAACACCAATAGCATTCCTTTGCTTTTAACCACGCTTTTTTCAGGTGGCACCACCAAATTTACAGTGCAATTTTTCTCCAGTAAAGAGCTTGCAACAATGGGTAGCCCATCCACTACACTAACAGCAACAACAGTACGGAATGCCAACAATCAAATTGGCAGTATCGAATATTTTAACGGTCCATCTTCAATTATTGAAATTGAAATGACGTACGAAGAAAGAAACTAATTTGCTAAACAACAACACAAAAAAAGAGCAGGAAGCCAAATTAGGGTTTCCTGCTCTTATAATACAGTAGTTGTACTTTAATTCAATTGTTCCTGAAAAACTTCCAGTAAAAATTCCGGGGAAATTGTTTTGGTAGGTGATTGTTCCATGGCTTTCAGGACGCGTTTGATGGCAAAAGGGTTGAGCCCCATATTGATGCCGATTTCATGTATCTTGATTTGTTCGCGCTCGTGCAACACGCCGTCGCAGTGCATTAAAAGTGCCAAACGGTAAAACTGTTGGATGCGCTCAAATTCGTTTTTGATGATTTCGCTGCGGTGTTCCTCATGGAAAAGCTGCCTGAGTTCTTCCTTAGTAACGCCCAATTCTGTCGCAATCAGCGTCAGGAAAAGGTATTCCCTTTCGTGCAATTCGCCATCCACAATCGCAAAGGCAATCATGTCTGACAATAAACTTACTTTTTCCGCTTTGGTATCCATCAATTGCTTATTTTTAGCTAAAATATTATTTTTTTTAAATACCCAATCATTTTCACCGTGAAATTTACCTCCTACCTCTTTTTCTTATTTGCTGTTTGTCAACTTCAGGCGCAAACCCCGGATGCTATAAAAACCGTCAGCACCATTACCATTGGGGCACCACAACTGAAAACCGAAAAAAAAATCTGGATATGGCTGCCCAAAAATTATGAAGCTGGGCGTAAAAATTTTCCGGTACTGTATGTGATTGACGGACAAAATGCTTTTGATGGTGGCTGGGATGCAGCCCAAACCCTTGAGGAAGTGAAAGCCAAAACCATCGTAGTTGGCATCGAACAGACGGAATCTTTTGCCACCCTGAATGAAATGGACCATTACCTGGAATTCATTGTTTCGACCCTCAAGCCCTACATTGACAGCACTTACCGTACCGAAACCGAATGGAAACACACCGCCCTGCTAGGAGCAGGGCACGGCGGCATCATGGCATTTTATGCCGGTTTGAAATACCCCGAAACCTTTGGCAAATTAGGTTGCTTTTCGCCGGTTTATGAAAAATATTGGCAGGAAATTGTATCGGCCATGTCGAAAACGCCCGATTTCAGCAAAACCCGGGTGTATTTTTTGGGTGGCGGAAGTACGACAGAAGCTGTGAACTACCTCGAGCACTGGGTCAATACCAAACGTTGTTCGTGCAAGAAATTCAACAAAAGGGTTTACCTGGAAGATGCTGTCGATGATGTAAAATTATGGCGTGAGGGCTTCAAAAAAGCGTACCTTTGGCTTTTCTAATACAAACATAGCATGAACAACAACGATATTTTCAAAAAACTACGTGTAGCCCTGCAACTCAGGGACGACCAGATTGTATCCATACTCGAATTGGTCGATTTCAGGATGTCGAAAGGCGAAATCGGGAATTTTTTCCGCAACGAAGACCACCCGAACTTCATGGAATGTGGCGACCAGGTGTTGCGCAATTTCCTCAACGGATTAGTCATCCACCTGCGCGGCACCAAGGAAAACCCGAAAAATGCCATGGATGTCATCAAACAAAACCAGGCCGAAGTAAAGCAAAACTTGGCTTTGAAAAAAGCAACTGATAAGCCAGCTGCCCCGAAGAAAACCGATTTTAAAACAACTGACGGTGCCAAGAAAAAACCGGCATTTAAAGCTAAAAAACCGGTGAAGAAAATAGAGATTGTTGAAAAAGTAAAGTTCAACAACGGAAAGAAAAAGAGCTGATTTATGGCAAAAATAACTGACCTGCTTGACGAACTGGAATCCCATACAGATCAGGCCGGAAAAATCAATCCGGCAGTGTCGGCAGCTACGGTGGGCTGGCAAATTGACCATTCACTCAAGGTAATCAACAGTGTGATGGTGGGTTTGCAAAAATCAAATCCGGACGATTACAAACCCGGCTTCAATCTTAAAAGAAGTTATTTCCTGCTGGTCAAAAAAATCCCGAGGGGGAAAATCAGGGCGCCCAAGGCAGTACAATCTTATGAAGAAATTACGCAGGCCGACATCAAGAGACAGTTACAGACTGCACGTGCCTTACTGAAGGATTTTCATCTTCTGGACAAAAAAAGCCACTTCATCCACCCTTTTCTCGGGGCATTCAACCTCAAACAAACGGGATTATTCCTGCAATTGCACACCCAACACCACCTCGACATTATCAATGACATTCTAAGAAAATGATTCGCGAAGCCAGGCTGGGAGACATTCCGCAAATTCAGTTCGTCCGCAATTCAGTAAAGGAAAATACCCTGTCTGATCCGGCACTGGTACCCGACGAAGATGTTAAAGATTTTTTGTTCAAACGCGGCAAAGGCTGGGTCTATGAGTTGGATGGAAAAATAGTAGGATTCTCCATTGTGGATTTTAAGGAAAATAATATTTGGGCACTCTTCGTGCATCCTGATTTTGAAAAGTGCGGCATCGGTAAACAACTGCATGATGTCATGCTTCATCATTACTTCTCCAAAACCAGCGAAAAAATCTGGCTCGGGACGGCTCCGGGCACAAGGGCCGAACGGTTTTATGAATTACAGGGTTGGAAAAAAGTCGGAATACACGGAAAAGAAACGAAATTCGAAATGGATTTTGACGATTGGCATCCATAAAAAAATCCCGAATTGCTTCGGGATTTTCTATATCTAAAAATTTCGCTGATTAAGAAAGGGCTTTCTGCACTTGGTCGGCCGCTTCCTGGAATTCCACAGCAGATAAAATCGGCATTCCGGAATTGTCAATCAGTTCTTTGGCGATTTCGGCATTGGTACCCTGCAAACGCACAATAATCGGTACCTTGATGTCGTCGCCCATGTTTTTGTAGGCATCCACTACTCCTTGCGCCACACGGTCACAACGAACAATTCCACCAAAAATATTGATGAGGATGGCTTTAACATTAGGATCTTTCAAAATAATACGGAAAGCGGTTTCGACACGTTTGGCATCGGCTGTTCCGCCCACGTCAAGGAAGTTTGCTGGTTCAAAACCGGCGTATTTGATCAAATCCATGGTAGCCATGGCCAATCCGGCGCCGTTTACCATACAACCTACGGTTCCGTCAAGGTCTACATAGTTCAGACCGGCTTCCTTGGCTTCTACCTCAATAGGATTTTCTTCACGGATGTCACGCATTTCAGCATATTTCGGCTGACGGTACAACGCATTGTCATCGATATTTACTTTGGCATCTACTGCCATGATTTTATTGTCGGATGTTTTCAGTACCGGGTTGATTTCAAACATCGAAGCATCAGAACCGATGTAGGCATTGTACAATGAATCGATGAATTTCACCATTTCCTTGAATGCATTTCCGGAAAGACCTAAATTAAAGGCTATCCTTCTGGCCTGGAACCCCTGCAAACCTACGGCCGGATCAATTTCTTCATTGAAAATCAAATGAGGGGTATGCTCGGCTACTTCTTCGATGTCCATTCCGCCTTCTGTAGAATAAACAATCATGTTTCTTCCTGTTGCCCTGTTGAGCAATACTGACATGTAAAACTCACTGGTTTCGCTTTCTCCGGGATAGTACACATCTTCAGCAATTAACACTTTGTGCACCTTTTTACCTTCAGCAGGTGTTTGTGGTGTTTTGAGCATCATGCCTATGATTTGTTCTGAAATTTCAGCTACCTGATCGAGGTTTTTAGCCAGTTTCACCCCTCCGCCTTTTCCGCGTCCTCCGGCATGGATTTGTGCCTTGATTACGTGCCAGCCCGTACCTGTTTCTGCAGTCAGTTGCTTGGCAGCAGCCACAGCTTCGACCGGATTGTTGGCTACGATCCCGCGTTGCACGCGTACGCCGTATTTGGCTAAAATTTCTTTTCCTTGGTATTCGTGTATGTTCATATCTCGGTATTTGTCAGTTTTTGGAGTCACAAAAGTAAGTAAATGGATTGAATCCCAAAAGAAATGTATACCAATTTAGTAACTTTCTTTTTTGTTTTTTGATGAGCTGATACCCCTGCCCTTTTCCGTGAAACCTATTCCCGCTGTGAGCAATAGTTTCCATGCTGTTGAAAGCTGTTTGTTCGCAACGGATCCATCATAGAATTTTATTTTTACGCAACCTTTTTGCTGTTTTTTCATCCCTAAAGTATCAACCAAAAAACAATCACTATGAAAACGTTAAGAATTACCCTTTTACTTTTTTTTGCTACTTTACTAACCAATTGTTCCACTGGAAATGACAATAATACGTCGGCTTTACCTCCATTAGGCGGAACCTGGAAACTGGTAAATGTACGTGGCGGTTTCGTCGGGGTCAATGACAGCTTTCCTCCCGGACAGATTACCTGGACTGTTAATACCGCCAACCAGACTGTGACCGTGGTCAACAACAATAACAACCCGAACATGCAGGAAATCCTCGACAGCGGGGTTTACAACTACACTTTACAGGCCGACCCGAATGCAATTTGTGCCCAGACCTTCAATGTCAACAACATGGACATGGGTTGCTTTACCGTTTCTGCCAATGACCTGGTGATTACCTACGAATATGCCGACGGTTTTACCCTGACCTTTGTGCGGTAATTATAAACCACTTCATTTTGCAATCCGTGGGGCATTAGGTATCTTTGGTGCCTAAATAATACCCGATGCAACCAAAAGAACTCCTTTCACTGGCCGAAAATTTCGACTGCCCTTTGTATGTGTATGATGCGAATGTCATTGAAAAACAGTACCATCGGCTTACGGCTGCCTTTTCCAAAGTGGAAAGCCTGCGTATCAATTATGCCATGAAAGCCCTGTCGAATATTGCTGTATTGAAACTGCTCAAAAACATGGGATCGGGCCTCGATACGGTTTCGGTGCAGGAAGTGCAATTGGGCCTTCATGCCGGTTTTACGCCAGAAAGAATTATTTTTACTCCTAACGGCGTTTCTTTTGAGGAAATTGAGGAAGTAGCCAAATTGGGGGTTCAAATCAATATAGACAACCTTTCGGTATTGGAACATTTTGGCGCCAAATACCCGAAAACCCCGGTTTGCATCCGCATCAACCCCCATGTGATGGCGGGCGGCAACGAGAACATTTCGGTAGGCCATATCGACAGCAAGTTTGGTATTTCGATTTATCAGGTACCGCACATTTTACGCATTGTCGAAAATACCAAAATGACCATCAATGGCATCCACATGCACACGGGTTCGGACATTTTGGATATTGAAGTTTTTTTATATGCCTCTGAAATTCTGTTCGATGCAGCCAAGCAATTCAAAAACCTCGATTTCCTTGATTTTGGTTCCGGATTCAAGGTACCATACAAAAAAGGGGACATTGAAACCAACATTGAGGAATTGGGCAAGAAGCTGACCAAGCGTTTCCTCGCCTTTGAAAAAGAATACGGTCGCCAACTGACCCTGGCCTTTGAACCCGGAAAATTCCTGGTGAGTGAAGCGGGTTATTTCCTGGCAAAAGTGAATGTGGTCAAACAAACCACTTCCACGGTTTTCGCAGGGATTGACAGTGGCTTCAACCACCTCATCCGCCCGATGTTTTACGGCTCGCAGCATGGCATTGAAAACATCTCCAACCCGAAGGGGAAAGAGCGTTTTTATACCATAGTGGGATACATTTGCGAAACCGATACCTTTGCCAACAACCGCCGGATTGCCGAAATCAGTGAAGGCGATATCCTGTGTTTCAGAAATGCAGGGGCTTATTGCTTTTCGATGGCTTCGAATTACAATTCGCGCTACAAACCGGCAGAGGTTTTATGGAAAAACGGCCAAGGTCATCTCATCAGTAAAAGGGAAACTTTTGAAGATTTAATCCGGAATCAGATAGACATTGGTTTTTAGTGTAACGGCCTTTTTTTGATCATACCGCCTTTGGTGTCTTTTATCGAATGTTGTACCACAAAGGCTTCCTTGTCAATTTTTTCGATTTCCAACAATAAACTGGTGACTTCCAGACGGGTAACCACACAGAACAAAATCTTGTTGTTTTCGTTTTTGTGGCCTGACTTTCCGAATCCGCTTTCAGAATTGTAAACCGTTACGCCCCTACCGAGACTGTTGACAATGGCGTTCTTGATTTGGGTGGCTTTCTCAGTTACTATCGTCACGCCAATGTATTCCTCGATACCATTAATAATAAAATCGACGGTTTTGGATGCGGCGAAATAGGTCAACATCGAATACATGGCGGTTTCTACATTCACCAGCAAGGCTGAAAAAGAAAACAGCACAATATTGAATACAGCGATGAAATCACCTACCGAAAGACTGGTCCGTTTGCTGACATACAGCGCCAACACCTCAGTACCGTCAATGACGGCCCCACCCCTTATCGACAGCCCGATACCTGCTCCCAGGAAGAATCCGCCGAAAACAGAAATCAGCAATTTGTCGTTGGTGAGTGCCGGAAGGTCGATAAAATGAACCAAAATCGACAAAGAGATGATGGCGAGGGCGCTTTTGATGGCAAACTTTACCGAAATCTGTTTGGCACCTATGAGGATGAAAGGCATGTTGATCAGCACAATCAGGATGGACAATTCTACATTGGTAATCAGTTCTGTCAGTAGGGACAATCCCATGGCACCCCCATCGAGGAAATTATTGGGAAGCAGGAATTCCTTCAGGCCGATACTGGCCATGATGATGCCCAACGTAATCAGCACAAAATCTTTGATGTTGCGTCTGTAAATAATAAACGGATTGGTTTCTGTGGCTTCGATGATTTTTTTCATAATTGTAACTTTCTTACAATATAGTAAAAAAAACCGAAAAAAGGAAGCTTTTAGCCTAATTTTAAGGCAAAAATAAGACAAAAGTGGCTATTTTCCCTTAAAAAGCTCTGTCAACACGTTGCTTTCGGTTCCGTTCGGAAAGGTGATTTTGAGCAGTTGCGACAAGGTAGGGGCTATTTGCGTAATCACTTTTTTGTCGTGTGATTCGCCTTTTGGAATGTGCCAGCCGTAAAACAGGCAGGGTACGTGGGTATCGTAAGTATAGGGCGAACCATGTGTAGTACCGGTAGCCGAATATTCTACATAGCCGGGTTTGTAAACGAAATAAATTTCCCCGTTTTGCATAGGGTCATAGCCTTTTGCTACGTAAGGCAGCAATTGATCGCTACTGGAACCGGCCAAAATTTCTGCTTCGGTATACACCTTCTTCACATAGTCTTTGGTATATAAAAAATCCTTGAAGGCCTGTTCGACGGCAGCTAATTCAAGTTCTTTGCTTTTGATGGCTTCTTTATCCAGAAAGAGATTGTAATTGTCGTATTTCAGCAGGGCATCCATACCAAAAGTAGTTTTGGAAAAAGCCTTCAAATCACTTTCCACGGCTTTACTGTTGATGTTGTTGACCTGATATTTGTTGTCTTTCAAGTGGGTTACGTTTTCAGCACAGGCATGATCTGCTGTTAAAAAAACCAGGTAATTGTCTTTTCCGACGGTTTTGTCCAGGTAATTCAGGAAGTTGGCAATGGTCAAATCCAAACGCAGATAGGTATCCTGGATTTCTATCGAACGGGAACCAAAGGTATGGCCTACATAATCTGTAGAAGAAAAACTCAGGGCCAGAAAATCAGTTACATTGTCTTTTCCCAGATTTTCATTTTCAATGGCTTTCATGGCGAAATCGGCGAGGACATCATTGCCGAAAGGCGTCACCCGCAACACACCGGCATCATTGCTGTCAAGCATTTCCTTGAGATTATACGGAAAATGAGGGGCTTGCTTGTATAACTTACCCTCATACGGATTGTCATCAGTAAGGCTTTCGTTATAGGCGGAAAGCGGTTTTAACAAATCCCAGCCTTTATTGAGGTAAGGAAGATAATGCTTTTCGTTATTGAAATCGTTCACCCATGACGGCATGCTTTTTCCATAAAAAGAACTCGATATAAATTCACCTGTTTTGCAATACCAAAAGGCCCAATCGGCAAAATGTCCGGCAGGAAGAATGGCACCCCTGTCTTTGATACTGATCCCGATTACCTTTCCTTTAAAGTTGGTTGACAATTTCAATTCGTCTGTTATGGTGGAAGCCTGTAAATTCCTTGGCGACATTTTTCCTTCTTTTTCGGTTCCCGGAACCAAGCTAGCTACTGATTCGTCATCTGTGCAGTAGACTTCTTTTTTCAAAGTCCTGTGAAACCATTCATTTCCCACAATTCCGTGCATGGATGGCGTGGTTCCGGTATAAATGGAAGCATGTCCGGGTGCGGTATAAGTAGGCATGTAATTGTAATGCATGTTGTGGAAGGTGTAGCCACTATTCATCAGTCTTTTGAATCCGTTTTCGGAAAAATCACTACTGAAACGGTACAAATAATCCATTTTCATTTGGTCGACCACGATACCCACTACCAATTTGGGTTGTTTTTGTTGGGCAGACACACCAAGGCAGAACAGGAACAAAAAGAAAAACAACGGCTTTTTCATGGATATTGGTTTTTAGGCAAAAATAAGGATTAAAGGCAATTGTTGTGTGAAGGAATTGCTAAGATTGGTTTATAAAGTGGCCGCTTGCTTCTTCGCCAGTTCAAAATCAGCAATAATTTGTTTCATAATAATTTCAACCGGCTGGATTTCATGGATAAGCCCTGCAATCTGACCAATTTCAAGCTCACCTTCAACCAAATCGCCTTCAAACATCCCTCTTTTGGCACGGCGTTTCCCGAGCAGGTTTTCCAAATCTTCCTTAGATGGGCATTGCGCATACAATTCCTGAATGTCGTTGTAGAATTTGTTCTTGATCAGACGGACGGGCGCCAATTCCTTGAGGGTAACCTGGGTATCGCCTTCCTTGGTTTCGAGTATGGTTTTCTTGAAATTTTCATGCGAAGAACTTTCGGTTGAAGCGGCAAAACGGCTTCCCATCTGCACACCATCGGCACCCAGTATCATGGCAGCCAACATGCCGCGTCCGGTAGCGATACCTCCTGCGGCAATAAGGGGAATGGAGATATTTTCCTTCACCATCGGAATAAGGGTCAGCGTGGTCGTTTCTTCGCGTCCGTTGTGGCCCCCGGCTTCAAAACCTTCCGCTACAACGGCATCCACTCCGGCTTCCTGTGCTTTCAAGGCAAATTTAGAACTGCTGACCACATGCACGACAGTAATACCTTTTTCCTTCAAAAAAGAGGTCCAGGTTTTGGGGTTTCCGGCAGAAGTAAACACGATTTTTACGCCTTCCTCTACGAGAATCTGCATGATTTCCTCAATGTTCGGATAGAGCATCGGGACATTGACACCAAATGGTTTGTCGGTGGCTTTTTGGCACTTTTGAATGTGTTCCCGCAAAACTTCCGGATACATAGAACCGGCGCCGATGAGCCCCAATCCGCCGGCATTGCTGACGGCACTGGCCAATTTGTAACCACTGTTCCAGATCATGCCACCCTGGATGATGGGATATTGTATATTGAAAAGCTGGGTAATCCTGTTCATTAATTTTTAATGATTTTGCCTTGGAAATTATTTTTCCCGGAAGTGATGCTGAAGTAGTACATTCCGGAAATTAAACCACGTAATGAAATGGTCTGGAGGTTGTTTTCGATTGCAGCATTCAGTACAGACTGCCCTAAATTGTTATAGAGGGTTATTGCTGTAGCTTCTGTGTCTTGTGGAATCACAAAAGTAACCGAATCGTTTGCCGGATTCGGGAAGAAACGGAAACTTTCTGATAAACTTTCGGGGTTGGACAGTTGTGCCGCTTGCAAAGCTTGGTAAAAATCGGGGATTCCGTAGCCATATTGTGCATTCGGATTGGCGTAGCGGTCTGCAGACTGTTTGATGAAATCCACAACCTGTTGGTTGGTCAGGTTGGGTGCAGCCTGCCAAAAACAAGCCACCAATCCGGCAAGGATGGGGCACGAAAAGGAAGTTCCGCTGGCGGTCTGCACAGTCCCCGAAGTATTGGCTACAACAGAACCCTGTCCTTTGGCCATGACGTCCGGTTTGATCCTTCCGTCAAAACTGGGGCCAATCGAACTGAAAGCCGCATAGGTTTCATCGCCTTTGACGGCACCCACTGCCAACACATTCAGCGCTTCTGCCGGAACACCCACGTGGTTCATTGGCTCAGCACTGTTTCCGGAATTTCCGGCACTGGCTACCACAATCATTCCTTTGCTGAAAGCCAGGTTGGCCCCTTTGGAACCAAAAGCACTATTCCCTGTGAAATCGTTGTAATTGTGTCCGTAATTGGGGTTGTCAAAACCATAATACCCCAAAGAGGTAGAAATGACATCAGCCCCCAAACGGTCGGCTTCTTCGGCCGCTTCCACCCAATAGCTTTCCTCTACCGGATTTTCTTCGGTCACATCTTCGGTCACAAAAAGGTAATATTGCGCATCGGGTGCAGTACCCACCAATTGTCCGTCTACAAAACCACCCATACAGGAAAGCGTCATGGTTCCGTGGTTGTGCAAAGAATACATATCATTACTTCGGCTGACGTAGTTGTAGCCTCCCAAAATCTGGTTGTTGGTGAACAGCCTTTGAAAAGGTGAGGTTGAATTGACGTTGATAAAACCCGAATCTAGTACGGCTATTATTTTGCCTGTACCGGTATAATTGGCCTGGTGAAGCAAGTGCCCGTTGAGCATCTGGATCTGGTTATCAGAATTACCGTAATTGAAAGTAGTCTGCACCTCCATTTGCTTGTTGACCGGTGTGATGGTTCTTGGCCTGGGCATCCTGGCATTGAGCGAAGCATCGGCAAATTCCACATGGTTCACAAAAGGGAGTGATTCAAGGGCATTGATGTCTGCGATACTTCCCCTGACGTGCAGGCAGTTCATCCATTTCGATTTGGCTTTCACCGTGATGCCTTGCGCGGCGGTAACCTGATCAATATAAGGTTGGTGGATGGGCACATCGTTAACGGTGAGGGCTATTCCTTGGTTGGCTCTTCTGTCTAAAGCCCTTTGGGTAAGAAAGTTCAGGGGGTCGTTCAATTGGGCGGCTGCATTGGGTTTGTCATTGAAATAAACCCAGGCATCTTCCTGTGAATAGACCGAAAAACCGACCAACAGCATGAATAGAAAACTTACTTTTCGCATAGCATAGAAAATTTGGTTACCTCAAAAATACAAAAAAAAGTAAAAAAACGGTGACAATCAGGAAATAACACCCGAACCGATGAGTTCGTCGTTTAGGTACCAGGCCACAAACTGTCCTTCGGTGATGGCAGATTGGGGTTGGTCAAAGGCTACATACAAACCACTGTTGAATTGGTACAAGGTGGCTTGTTGCAATTCCTGACGGTAACGGATGCGGGCCATGACTGACATGGTCTCACCATCTTTCAAGGCCATATCAGTGCGAATCCAATGGATTTCTGAAGGTTGCACCCGCAATGCCTTTTTGAACAGACCCGGATGGGAATGCCCCTGCCCAGTGTAGATGACATTCTTTGCTACATCGGTGGCGATGATGAACAGGGCTTCTTTGGTTCCTCCTACATTAAGTCCTTTGCGTTGCCCGATGGTGAAAAAGTGTGCCCCTTGATGCTTTCCGACAATTTTGCCCATGTCTGGTGAGTAAGTGACGGAAGCAGCTTCGTATGCCAATTGGTCTTCCTGGGTATGGAATTCCGGATTTTCTTTTGAATAGATCGGATGGTTAGCGTCAATTTCCACGATAAGACCTTCTTTGGGTTGGAGTTGCTGCTGCAAAAATTCTGGCAGTCGTACTTTCCCTATAAAGCACAAGCCTTGTGAATCTTTCTTTTCAGCGGTAACCAAATCAAGATTCAGGGCGATTTCACGCACCTGAGGTTTGGTCAGTTCCCCTATCGGAAACAGTGCTTTAGACAATTGTTCCTGTGACAACTGACACAAAAAATAAGATTGGTCTTTATTCTGATCGGCACCTGCCAAAAGTTGGTAGGTTTCCTGTCCGTCTTTTTCTATGATTCCTTTACGACAGTAATGGCCTGTCGCTACATAATCAGCTCCCAAAGACAGGGCAATCTTCATGAACACGTCAAACTTGATTTCGCGGTTGCAGAGTACGTCAGGGTTGGGTGTGCGGCCTTTTTCGTATTCGCTGAACATATAATTGACGATACGTTCTTTGTATTGCTCGCTCAGGTCGACAGTCTGGAAAGGAATCCCAAGTTTTTCTGCCACCAAAAGTGCGTCGTTGCTGTCTTCCAGCCACGGACATTCGTTGGAGATGGTCACCGAATCATCGTGCCAGTTTTTCATGAACAGGCCAATCACTTCGTAGCCCTGCTCTTTCAAAAGATAAGCAGCAACGCTCGAATCAACCCCTCCGGAAAGCCCAACAATGACACGTTTCATGTTAAAATCTATTTTTTGAAGTGCAAAGTTACGTCAAATAAATAAAAAAAAGCATGGGCTTTAATTGTTAAAACACATGCTTTGGTAGATTATATTGATACCGGTTATTGACCTTGAGGAGGCATATTGGGTCTGGCGAATTTTTTTCCTTGTGGTTTGTCCATGTTTTCCTTGACGGTCTTGCCATCTTTCAAAAATTCCCAGATGCCTGATTTTTTTCCATTCTTGAAAAGCCCCTTTGCCGTAATCACATTGGTTGGGCTCTTAAATACTGCCAAACCATCAAATTGCCCGTTTTTGTAATTGGATTCTTCGAGTATCACTCCATTTTCGGCATACTTTTTATAGGGACCGTTTTTGATACCGTTTTTATAGGTCGTTTCTTCAGCAAGGGCCGGCGTTTCGTTTTTATAGAATACTTTACGAACACCTTCCAGTTTTCCTTTTACATAAAATTCGGAGGTCATGACAATAGGCACATCTTCGTGGTAGTACTTCCATTCGCCTTCATTGAGCTTGTTGACCGATTTTCCTTCGCTGACCTTGCTCTTCCTCTGGTTGTAAAAAATGGTATAGCAGGAATTGGCAGCCGGGTTGAATTCGCGGGTGGCAATGACGGTACCTGCCTTGGTATCATCAAAAAATTTAAATAAGCCGGTTTCCTTACCATGTTCGAAAGTACCTTCATAGCGCGGCCGTTTGGATTCTTCATAAAAACCTTTCCAAAGCCCGTGTTTGAGTCCTTTTTCATCGAGTTTATTGAAGTCTTGTGAAAAAACAGACGGGATGGAAAGCAATAATATCAGTACAAATTTCATGTAGGTATTTTTTGTTTTTGGTATAACTTCAAAAAGTCATTTTTAGTATGGCAAAAATAGTTCCAATTATTTTTATCCTCCAAAAAAGAAAGAAAATTCTTCAGATTAAATTGTTAAAGGATTGAAATTTTGTTTATCTATTTTTTGGTCATTAAAACTAATGTAACATATAATATTGATATTCAGAACAATTCCGTTAAACAAAACCGTTAAATTATTATTAACAACAAAATATTGTTTAACATTTTTTGTTTTTACTTAAACAATAATAAATAATTTTAGTCAAACAAATAAAAACAAATTATTATGAAAACAAAGAAAAACAAACTTGCAATTGTATTGGCGTGTTTCGCCATGGCTCTATCATCGTGCACGGACAACGATGACACTATTGTTCAAACAGACGATACCATTACCGGCATCGCTTCGCGCAACAGTGACTTGTCAGTTTTGGTACAGGCACTGACTAAGGCAGATTTGGCTACCACGCTTCAAGGTGCTGGGCCTTTTACAGTTTTTGCGCCAACCAACACGGCGTTTAACACCTTTTTAACCGCAAACGGCTATGCCAATCTTGACGCAGTACCAGTGCCTGCTTTGAAGGAAATTTTGCTCAACCACGTCATCAGTGGTGAATTTGAATCGACAGATTTGGTCAACAACACCTACATCAAAACACTGGCCAAAGGGAGTGCTTCTACCACCAACACCTTAAGCATGTATGTAAATACTACAAGCGGGGTACGATTGAACGGGGTTTCATCCGTGACAACAGCAAATGTTTTAGCCACCAATGGGGTAATCCACATTGTTAATGCTGTAATCGGATTACCAACCATAGTAACCCATGCTACAGCCAACCCTAATTTTACTTCACTGGTCGGGGCATTAACAGGACCCGGACAACCCAACTTTGTATCCATTCTTTCAGGAACCGGACCGTTCACCGTTTTTGCCCCTACCAATACTGCTTTTGCCAATCTTACCACTGAATTGGCAGCCATTCCGTTTACGCCAAGCACTTCACAATTGACCAGTGTGCTGCAATACCATGTTATCAATGGCAATGTTTTGGCGTCAAGCCTGCCTACAGTGGTAGCCGGTGGCGGTGTAGTACCTACGTTGAACACACAAAATATCACCATCAGCCTGACAGGAGGACCAAAAATTACCGGGACATTTTCACCGACGCGTCCGGCAAGCAACATAGTGGCTACTGATGTACAGTGCAGCAATGGCGTTATCCATGTTTTAGACAAAGTTTTGTTGCCGGTATTGTAATTAGTAAAACAGCTTAAAAAAAGAAAAGGCTTTCCGGATTGGAAAGCCTTTTTATTTGGCATGAAATTAAATACTGTTTTTAAAAAAAAATTACTTCTTTTTCTTTTGCTGCTCCTGTAATCTTTTCTGCTCTTCAGCCTGCTGCATGACTTCCTGCAATTTTTGTTGGAACCTGCCTTGTTTTTTAGGCTCCTTCAATTTGTTTTCCTGGATTTGGGCGTGTATTTTATCGCTGTTGATAAAATATTTCTTGATGACCAGCATAATTCCGATGGTGATGATGTTTGACATCAAATTGTACAAACTCAAACCGGAACCGTAATTGTTGAAGAAAATCAACATCATGATAGGCGAAAGGTAAATCATTACTTTCATGATTTTGGCCATATCGGGCATTCCTTCCTGTTGTGGGGCCTGCATCTGTTGGTCACCCGAAGTCATTTTCATGTAAAAGAAAATGGCGATGGCTGCCATCAGGGCAAAGAGACTCACGTGATCGCCATATAACGGAATGTTGAAAGGCAATTTCAATACCGAGTCAAAAGAAGACAAATCGTCTGCCCACAAAAATCCTTTCTGGCGCAGTTCTACTGCCGATGGGAAAAACTGGAATGAGGCATACATGAACGGCAGCTGAATGAGTGCCGGAATACAACCTGCCATTGGGTTTACACCAGCCTTGTTGTACAACTTCATGGTTTCCTGCTGTTTTTTCATTGGGTCTTTTTTGTACTTTTCACCCAATTCGTTGATTTCCGGACGCAACACCTTCATTTTGGCCTGTGACAGGAACGATTTGAAGGTAATAGGCGACATGGCCAGTTTGATGATTATGGTAAAGAGGATGATGGCAAATCCCAAGCCCATGAACGAACTCAAAAATCCAAACAACGGAATGAAGATGAATTTGTTGATCCAACCGAAAATACCCCAACCCAAAGCGATAATGTGCTCTATATTGCGGTCATATTGGTTCAATATTTTGTAATCTGCGGGGCCGTAATACCAATTCATTTTGTAGTCCAGCTCCCCGTTTCTGAAAGCCAATGGCAGTGTGGAACGGAAATGCTTGGTGTGGATGGTGTCTTTTTTATCGTCGTTCACCATATTGGTCGAACTCAATTTGGCATCCTCAATTGGTGTTGACGTCAAAAGAATGGAGGCGAATAAGTGCTGTTTGTAAGCCACAAAAGTGGTTTTTTCAGGTGATTCGTCTTCCTGTTTGCCCAAACCGGCATAGTCAACCTTCCCGTCTTTGTGCTCAAAATAAATTTCGGTATAGCGGTTTTCGTAAGAGATGCTCTTTTCGTTGCGCAACGCCTTCACATCCCATAACAATTCGGCTGGTTTAGTAGTATTCAAAGCCGTGTTGAGCCCTTGCGAACGGATGTCGAAATCGAGCATATAATCGTTGGGTTTCAACACATATTTGTATTCCAAAAAGGTGTTGGCTCCGGTTTTGAGCTTCATCGAAAGAATTTGGTCTGCTCCGGATTTGCTTAAAGTCGGTTCAAAAAACAAATCTTTCGTATTGAAAATACGGTTGTCTTTTCCTTGCAGTTCAATATTGAAATTGGCATTGTTGTTTTTGACCAGGGCCACCAATTCGCCTGAATTTTTCTTGATTTTATCAAATTTTTTCAACGAAACTTCGGCAATCTGTCCGCCTTTGTTCGCGACTTTTACAGTCATGAGGTCATTGGAGATTTCCGTAAAACCTTCTTTTGCCGTTGGTAAGGTAGCCGAATAGGCAAAGCTTCCGAGAGCGCCCTGCAATTGTTGCAGTTTGGCCGTATCACTTACCGCAGCATCCATTTCGGAAGCAGCCAATTGTTTCGGAGGAAGCTGTAAGGCTTTTTTCTGTTTCTGGATTTGCTCCTGTTTGGCTTTTTCAGCCTGTTCTTTTTTGGCGGTTTGCTGGCTGTTGTACATCATCCACATGACGATGATGAAGATCAACCCGAAACCGATGATGGCATTTTTGTCAAATTTCTTTTCTTCCATAGTAATTTCCCTCTTGGGATTTGTTTCGATACAAGTCGCCGCAACGACTTTTTTGTTTCAATTTAAAACGTTTTATTTCTTTTTGTTTTTCACCATTGCGGCCACAAAGCTAACAAAAATCGGGTGCGGATTGGCTACCGTACTCTTATATTCCGGATGGTATTGTACGCCGATGAAAAACGGGTGGTTTTTGAGCTCAATAATTTCAACCAAACCGGTATCAGGATTGATTCCGGAACTGACCAAACCGGCTTTTTCCAAGGCAGCCTTGTATTTGTTATTGTATTCGTAACGGTGGCGGTGGCGCTCGTCAATTTGTGTTTTACCATAAATTTCGTAGGCCAACGTATTCTTTTCCAAATCACATTTCCAGGCACCCAAACGCATGGTTCCGCCTTTGTCTGTAATGGTTTTCTGGGCTTCCATCAAATCGATGACAGGATGTTTGGTGGTAGCGTTCATTTCGGTAGAATTGGCGTCTTTGTGGCCCAAGACATTTCTGGCGTATTCGATGACGGCCATCTGCATACCCAGACAGATACCAAAAAACGGGATGTTATTTTCACGGGCATAACGCACGGTTTCTATTTTTCCTTCAATACCGCGTTCTCCAAAACCCGGTGCTACCAATATCCCGTCAATGCCATTGAGTTTTTCTGCGGCGCTTTGTTCGTCGATATATTCCGAATGGATGCTCACCACATTCACCTTGGTCTGGTTGGCAGCTCCCGCGTGGATGAACGCTTCAAGAATGGATTTATAAGAATCCTGTAATTCTACGTATTTCCCTACTAAACCAACAGTAACGGTATTTTTAGGATGTCTTAAACGGTGGAGGAAAGTGTTCCAGTTTTTTAAGTCCGGGGCGGCTTTTTTGGGCAGGTTCAGTTTCTTGAGTGCCACAACATCCAAGCCTTCTTCAAGCATGAGGTTCGGCACTTCGTAGATGGTTTTCGCATCAATGGACTGAATCACCGCTTCCCGTTTAACGTTGCAAAACAAGGCCAGTTTCTGACGCAGTTCGTCTGATATTTCGTGCTCGGTACGGCACACGAGGATGTCGGCCTTGATTCCGCTTTCCATCAGGGTTTTGACCGAGTGTTGGGTGGGTTTGGTTTTCAATTCGCCCGCAGCGGCCAAATAAGGCACCAGTGTCAAATGTACGACTATTCCGTTGTGTTCGCCGAGTTCCCATACCAACTGACGCACCGATTCGATGTATGGCAACGATTCGATATCGCCGACTGTTCCGCCAATTTCAGTGATGACAATGTCATAATCGCCCGAATTGCCGAGCAACTGCATGCGTTCCTTGATTTCGTTGGTGATGTGAGGCACGACCTGTACGGTTTTGCCTAAAAATTCTCCGCGGCGTTCTTTTTCGATAACCGAAAGATAGACCCGCCCGGTAGTAACATTGTTGGCCTGTGAAGTCGGAACATTCAGAAAACGTTCGTAATGGCCCAAATCAAGGTCGGTTTCGGCCCCGTCATCGGTCACAAAACACTCGCCGTGCTCGTAAGGATTCAAGGTTCCGGGATCGACATTGATGTAAGGATCGAATTTCTGGATGGTGGTTCTGTACCCCCTGGCCTGTAATAATTTTGCCAACGAGGCCGCAATGATTCCTTTCCCCAAGGAAGAAGTCACACCGCCTGTAACAAAAATATATTTCGTTTGATTCATTGTAGTTGGTTGTTGTTGTGTTGTTGTTGTAAAAAACGAGGCAAAAATACGATTATAAATTGATTATTTATAATCAGGAATTGACATTTATAAACAAAAAAGAAGATTATTTCAATGGGGAAGGATATTGCTTTTTGATGTTGTGCACCAACACTTCGAGGCCGTTCAATTTGAGCTCGTAAACCAATTGCAGTTGCTGTCCGAGTTCGCCTTTGGGGAAACCTTTGTTGCTGTACCAAACCACGTAATATTCGGGCAGGTCAATCAAATAACGTCCTTCGTATTTTCCGAAAGGCATTTTGGTATGGGCGAGTTTGACAAGTGATTTTTGTTGGGAATCCATTGGAGTCGAAAGTATTGGGTCATTCAGACATTTGACTGGTCTATTTCCAATTGAAAGTCACTTCCTTTTCCACATCAGGATGCAGACTCAACAAAACCGGACAATTCATGGCACTTCTTTCCAGTATGGTTTTGTTTTTATCGGAAGTCGAAACAGCCATATCCAAAGCCACTATGATTTTTGCGATTTTACGCGGTTCAGCCTGCATGATTTTGGTGACGGAAACCGTGGAGTCATTCAAATCCAATTCCAAATCCTTCGATTTGATGGCCATGATTGAAACCATGCAACTACCTAGGGCCGTAGCCACCAAATCGGTAGGTGAAAATGCCTCGCCTTTTCCGTGGTTGTCGGTCGGAGCATCGGTTAAAATTTCAGTTCCAGATTGCAGGTGGATGCAAACTGTTCTTAAATCACCCACATAAGTTACTTTTGAAGTGGCCATTATTCTGCTTGTTTTATGGTTAAATCAGTATTGTAATATAAGATGTATATGCCGTTGTTGATATAGCCTCCGGCCACTTTCTGGTCATAATCGAATTTGTTTTCCACCTGTTCGGTAGCTGTAGATTGGGCGATTTCTTCAAAGGTTTTTTCCTGTGACAGCCTGAGCATGGTATCAAACACCAGGTCAAACCCACGTACCGCATATTGGTTGGGCAAGACCTTGTTTTTCTTTTTGTAGAGTTTTTCAAACCGGTTGGCCTCGGGCGATTCGTTTTCACGGGTCAGCGACGGATAGGTCATTTTGACCTTGGTCAGGCGGGACAAGGCTATTTCTTCGTTGTCGAGCATATCATTAGGCTCCAGGATAACCAATTGTACCTGATACTCCTTCATGGCGGCAGTAAGCGTATTCAGAGTGGTGTTGATGGTATAATAATTTTCTGATTCCATCACGACAAAATTCATGCGGTCTTTTACAAAGTGCTTTTTGATGCTGTCGGCCACAAAACTGCCTTTTTCGGTCATTCCGACCAATTGGGTGTCTTTTTGGTTTTCAGTCAGGTAATTTTTGATGGCTGGTTTTTTGGGATCAACCACCGCAATGATGTTGCCGTTTTTGGTGCGCATATAATCAAACATCGCCTGTTTGAGCAGCTCATTGTTGGGCGTAGCCTGGTAAAGGTTTTTATAAGATTTGTCGTATTCCTTCGACAATGGTGAAATCACCGGAATGTTTTTTTCCTCGAGTGCGGCGGCCACTTTTTCGACATTGTCCTGATAAAAAGGCCCAATCACGACATCGGCATTCTGGGCATTTTCCTTGACGATGTTCACCGCGCTGGAAGTCGATTTGGTTTCCTGCGAATCAAAAATTTTCACGTTAATGTTCATACCAAGCACCTTGGCAGAATCAATCGCCATGAGCGCACCCGAATAAAAATCGAGGGTCATGTTCAGGAATTTGTCTTTTTTGAGTCGGCTGGCTGTAGAAACCAGCGAATCGTTTTCCAGTTTGGAAATGTTGAACGGCAACAGCAAGACCATTTCCTTGCGTTGTTGACGGGAAAGGGTTTGGGTCAGGTCTGCAAACGGGCTTTTTACGGCTTTGGCATAGGAAATGGAGGCCGGTAGTTTCAATACCATGCCTTCCTTTACGCCATCTTTGAGTTCCGGGTTAAGTGCCGTGAGTTTTTCTGATGAAATATTGAATTGCTTGGTTAAACTGTACAAAGTTTCGCCTGATTTTACGGTGTATTCGAAAACACTTTCTGCTTTCGGTCTTGGTTTTTCTGATGAAATTACTTCTTTGGGAGTGGTAGCTTTACTGTTACTTCCGTAGATTTTTAACGGGTAACCAACGGGCAAATTAGCAGAAACATCAGGGTTTTGTTTTTCCAATTCGTCCACTGTGATGCCATACTTGGCGGCGATTCCGTATTTGGTTTCTTTGGGTTGGACTTCATGAAGGGTAAACATTTTGGTATTCGGTTCCATCCTTGGCGGTTCTTCATACTTGTTGATAACCAATTTTTGTCCGGGTTGCAAACCATCTGTTTTTAAGAATGGATTGTCCCTGACCAAATCATTTTGTGTCAGATTGTATAATTTCAGTATGCTGTAAATGGTTTCTTTTGGTTGTACGATATGAACTTTGCTGCCTTCTGAAACAACCTTGGGAAGTGGTTTGGCAGCTGTTGTTTTTACAACCGGTTTTGCCGTACTTTTCGGAATGAGTAAGGTCGAATTCAACTGAATACCGTTTTGTGAATCTGGGTTCAATTTGTGGATGTCATACGGAGTGACATGATACTTCTGTGCAATCGAAGTAATTGTTTCGCCTTTCAAGACCGTGTGTTTGATGTAATCCTGGGCAAAAACAGCATAAGAAAACAATACCAACCAAATATAAATCGCTCTTTTTAGCATACGTCCTAATATTAAATACTTACTGAACACTGATTAATGAATACTCATTTATTCCCATTCTATGGTTGCCGGCGGTTTCGAACTGATGTCATACACCACCCTGTTGACGCCTTTGACCTTGTTGATGATTTCATTTGAGATTTTCATCAGGAACTCATACGGCAGGTGTACCCAGTCGGCGGTCATCCCGTCAGTTGATTCTACGGCACGGAGCGCCACTACTTTTTCATAGGTTCGCTCATCACCCATCACCCCTACACTGTTCACCGGAAGCAAAATCGCCCCGGCCTGCCAAACTTTATCATACAATCCGTGGGTTTTCAATCCTTCAATGAAAATGGCATCCACATCCTGTAACAACTGTACTTTTTCGGGCGTAATGTCACCCAAAATACGGATGGACAATCCCGGCCCGGGAAACGGATGGCGCCCTAACAATTCCGGATCGATACCCAATGTTTTTCCTACCCTTCTTACCTCATCCTTGAACAACATCCGAAGCGGTTCGACTACAGACAACTTCATGAAATCGGGCAAACCTCCCACATTATGGTGTGATTTTATGGTGGCAGACGGGCCTTTAACCGAAATAGATTCGATGACATCAGGATAAATCGTTCCCTGGGCCAGCCACTTTACGTCTTCGAGCTGGTGGGCTTCGTCATCAAACACTTCGATAAACACACGTCCGATGATTTTCCGTTTCGTTTCCGGATCATCAACTCCGGCCAATTCGTTCAAAAAACGTGCCGAAGCATCGACGCCTTTCACGTTAAGACCCATATCCTTGTATTGATGGAGCACATTTTCGAATTCGTTTTTGCGCAGCAAGCCGTTGTTGACAAAAATGCAATAGAGGTTTTTAGCGATGGCTTTGTGTAATAAAACCGCCGCAACGGTAGAGTCGACACCGCCGGACAACCCTAAAACCACTTTGTCATCCTGGATTTTTTCTTTCAGGTCTTTGACACAGTCGTCCACAAAGGCGTTGGGGGTAAAACTCTGCGGTACGTGGGCTATCTTCACGAGGAAATTCTCGAGTATTTGTTTGCCATCAGTGGAATGGTACACTTCCGGGTGGAATTGTATCGCATAAGTGGTTTCGCCTTCAATTTTGTAAGCGGCATTTTCCACATCGTGGGTGCTGGCCAGCCTGACGCCGTTGGTGGGCAAATGTTTGATGGTATCGCTGTGGCTCATCCAGACCTGTGAATTTGGGCTGACATTTTCAAAAAAAGTTTCGCCTTCCCTGATGTAGGACAAATTCGCCCGACCGTATTCGCGGGTGTTCGAAGCGGCCACTTCCCCTCCCGAAAAATGGGCCAGGTACTGTGCGCCGTAACAAACAGCGAGCAAAGGCAGCTTGCCACGGATGTCGGACAAGTCTATCTTCAGGGCATCTTCAGCCCTTACGGAATAAGGACTTCCGCCCAAAATGACGGCTTTGTAAGGCGATAAATCGGTTGGATAATGGTTGTAAGGGAAAATTTCGCAGAAAATATTCAGTTCGCGAACGCGGCGCGCAATGAGTTGGGTGTATTGCGAGCCGAAATCTAAAATAAGTACGTTGTGTTGCATGTGCAAAAGTACTATTCCTGACCGAAAATAAAAAATCAGGAATCAATTTTTATTACATTTGAAAATTAAAAAATACTGCCTTATGAAATGGTATATACACGCCTTACGGAATTACGCCAATTTTGACGGACGTTCGAGCCGTACCGAGTATTGGATGTTTGGGTTATTCAACATGATGTTTGCCTTTTTGTTTTATTCCATTGACCTGATTTTCGATATTGGGTTTGGCAAATTGGGTTTCGGGCCCTTTTATGCTCTGTATGCTTTATTGGCTTTTATTCCCGGGCTTGCCGTTGGGGTCAGAAGGCTGCATGACGTAGACAAAAGTGGGTGGTACATGCTTTTGGCGATTGTACCCTTGGTGAACATTTACCTGATTGTCTTGTTTTGTACGGCCAGTGACGAAGAAGAAAACTACTATGGGGAAAAACCCGAAAACAGCGACATTGGGGAATTCATCAACGATGACAAAACCAATTCGGTTATCATTATTACCTACCTGTTGTGGCTGTTCGTAAATCGGTTAATCTGGGTTATAGTAACCAAAAATGACGCCCAGTTTTACCAAAACACCTTTTATAAATATTATGGCGAATTGTCCAATGTGGTCTGGATGTTTTCCCCGATTTTTTTGGCCTTTACCGTAAAAAACTATAAGTGGAAAATTATCTTGATTATCCTGTCCGTGTTCTACCTTTTATACTGTTTCTATAATTTGGTTGAAATGCACCTTTCACGAACCCATTTGTCATTTTAATGCTTAAAACCATCCTATACATAGCCATCGGCGGGGCCATCGGAAGCGTATTGCGTTACCTGACCACCGTTTTGGTCGGTAAATACTGGTCAAACCATTTTCCGCTGGCCACTTTTATCGCGAATGTGTTGGGATGCTTCCTGATTGGTCTTTTCATCGGCATCCTCGAGAAAAACAACCTGGCCGACAGCCAATTGAAATGGTTTCTGGTCACCGGATTGTGTGGCGGTTATACTACTTTTTCAGCCTTTGGTTTGGAAAACTACCAACTTTTGCAAAACCAAAATCCTTTGCTGGCGCTGGGCTATATTGCGCTGAGTATCGTACTGGGTTTATTGGCGGTCTGGCTTGGTCTGTCTGTGGCCCGCTAAAAGTTAAAAATCTGTGTTAATCCCTTTCCCTATCTGTTAATTTTTAGTATTTTCGCAGACTATGAATGAAAAAGACATCCAGTCAATCGGGCAACTATTGGCTTCACCTAAAAAAATAGCCATCATCCCGCACCGCAGCCCAGATGGAGACGCCATGGGTTCTACCCTCGGATTGTACCATTTTTTGAAAAAACTGCAACACGAGCCGGTCGTTATTGCACCCAATGATTTTCCGGAATTCCTGGCCTGGATGCCTGATTCAGAAAAAGTTTTGGTCTATGAAAATGACCGCATGACCACCACCAAAATCCTGCAGGAAGCCGAATTGGTATTTACACTCGATTTCAATGCCCTGCACCGCACCGGCGAAATGGAGCAGGCACTCAATAAGCTTTCGGCTCCGATGATCATGATTGACCACCACCAACTGCCTGATTCTTATGCGGCTTACACGTATTCTGATACGGCATTTGGCTCTACCTGCGAAATGATATACAATTTCATCAGCTTCCTGGGCAAAAAAGCGCTGATTGACAAAACCATTGCCACCTGCTTATATACCGGAATCATGACCGATTCAGGGCAATTCCGTTACCCGAAAACCACGGGTGATACCCACAGGATAGTAGCCGAATTCATCGACCTGGGCATTGACAACACCGAAATTTCCACCCTGATTTACGACAACAATTCGTATGACCGCCTGCAATTGCTAGGGAGGGCCTTACAGAACATGAAGGTTTTGCCGGAATACAAAACCGCTTTTACCTTTTTGTCACAACAGGAATTGGACGAATTTCATTATGTCAAAGGCGATACGGAAGGCATCGTAAATTATGGACTGACCATAAAAGGTATTGTTTTTGCTGTCATCCTGATTGAGCACAAGGATGAGAATGTCATCAAGATTTCCTTCCGCTCGCAGGGCAATTTTGATGTGAACCAATTTGCCAGAACCCATTTCAATGGTGGCGGGCACATCAATGCAGCAGGAGGAAAATCATATGACACGTTGGAGAATACCATTAGAAAATTAGAACAATTAATTACAAAAACCGAGATATAATGTCAAAATTAAAATACAGCGCTTTGCTGATGTTATTGGTTATTTTTACCTTCAGTTGCAAGCAACAACAGGCCCGGAAGCCAGTCTCCCGATCGTCGGGGACTTTCCTGACCAATTCCATTGAAAGAAACAAGAAAATGATCAAGGGCGAAGAGGCCAAGATTGACTCCATCATCAAAAGCAACCCGCAGATAAAATACCTCGCGTCGAGCAAAGGCTATTGGTACCACTATGAAACCAAGAATGTAACCGACACCCTGCGCCCGAAAAAAGGGGATGTGGCCAATTTTGTTTACGAAGTGAAAGATTTGAAAGGCAACGTCATCTACTCTGAAGTAGAACTGCAACCGCAAACCTATGTGGTCGACAAACAGAACATCATGTCAGGGCTCCGTTTGGGAATCAAGCAAATGCGCAAAACCGAAAAAGTGACTTTCCTCTTCCCTTCCCACCTGGCCTACGGCTATCATGGTGACAATAAAAGAATTGGCACCAACGTACCGGTCATCTGTACCGTAACGCTAACCGATTTTAAACCTGAATCTAAGACAATCACCGAATAAAAAAATGAAGAAACTTATTGTATTGCTGGGTTTTGCAACCCTATTGTTTTCCTGTAAGAAAGAAGAACACACCAACCTGAAAGACGGGCTTTTTGCCGACATCGAAACCTCAAAAGGGCTGATTACCGTTCAGCTCGAATACACCAAAGCTCCCATAACCGTAGCCAATTTTGTATCGCTGGCCGAAGGGAAAAATGATTTTGTAAGCCCGGAATACAAAGGCAAACCCTTTTTTGACGGATTGAAATTCCACCGTGTAGAACCCGGTTTTGTCATCCAGGGAGGCGATCCTTCCGGTAATGGCGCAGGTGGCCCGGGCTATGCATTCAAGGATGAAATTACAGACTTGATGCACGACAAGGAAGGTACGCTGTCAATGGCCAATGCCGGACCAGGCACCAACGGCAGCCAGTTTTTCATCACCCACGTGCCTACCCCACACCTTGACGGAAGACATACCGTTTTTGGCTATGTTATAGGTGACGGGATGAAAGTGGTGAACCAGATTGCGGTAAACGACGACATCATTTCGATAAAAATCATTCGTAAAGGGGAAGCCGCCAAAAAGTTTGATGCCCAGAAAGTATTCCACGATTATTTCAAGGACGAAGCAGAAAACCAGAAAAAACAGGCTTTGGCTGACGCCGAAATGAAAAAGCAGACCGAAGAGAAAAACAAGGTCCTGATGGCAGAAAAAATGAGCTACTTTAACGATTTAAAATCCAAAGGCACCAAATCATCTACCGGATTGGTATACAAAATCACCAAAAACGGCAACGGGAAAAAACCGGCCAATGGCACTAATGTGATGGTCAACTACGCAGGTTATTTTGAAAATGGCATGTTGTTTGACAGCAGTATCAAGTCTATTGAAGAAAGTTACGGAAAATTCAACAAACAAAAAGAAATGCAGAACGGTTACCAGCCCATTCCGTTTACCATGGGCACCAAAACAGGGCTGATTCCTGGTTTTATTGAAGGTTTGGAGAAAATGAAATTGGGTGATAAAGCCATTTTATTCATCCCATCGAGCCTTGGCTGGGGAGAACAGGGAGCACCCCCCTTGATTGGTCCGAACACCAACGTGATTTTTGAAATTGAAATGCTCGAAAAATAAAATAATTATTTAATATTGTAACCAAATTAAAATGCACGAATTCAAAAAAAATAATTTTAAAACCATGAATAAATTTAAATTACTTTGCCTGTTTGTGTTGGGAGCCAGCCTGACTTTCGCACAAACCACCAAAAAAACAACGGCAAAACCTGCGGCCAAAACGGCAGCTGTTTCCAATGCAAATGACGGTATTTTTGCCGAAATCGAAACCACAAAAGGGAAGATCGTATTGCGTCTGGAATACAAAAAAACACCGGTTACCGTAGCCAATTTTATTTCTTTGGCAGAAGGCACCAACACCTTTGTAAAAGACGAGAAATTCAAGGGAAAACCATTTTTCAACGGATTGAAATTCCACAGGGTAATCAGTGATTTCATGATACAGGGCGGTGACCCGATGGGCAATGGTTCGGGTGGTCCGGGCTATGCCTTCAAGGATGAATTTACCGATTTGAAACACGATAAACCAGGTATTTTGTCTATGGCCAATTCAGGGCCAAAAACCAACGGATCACAATTTTTCATCACCCACAAAGCCACCCCATGGCTTGACGGAAAGCACACTGTTTTCGGAAGCATCGTCAGCGGAATGGAAGTCGTGAACGCCATCGCACAAGACGACCTCATCAACAAAATCACCATTTCCAGGAAAGGGAATGACGCCAAAAATTTTGACGCAGCCAAAGTGTTCGCCAATTATATGAACAACAAGGATGCCGATGAAAAAGCCCAGGCTGAAAAAGAAGCCAAGGAAAGGGCCATTGCTAACGAACAGGTATTGAAAGAATTTGCCAACGGAAAAACTACGGCAAGTGGTTTGAAATACATCGTCCTGACTGAAGGAACCGGTGCCATGCCAACCGCCACCAGCAATGTAAAAGTACACTATACCGGTACCCTTACTGACGGAAAAGTATTTGACAGCAGCATCCAAAGAGGCCAACCGATTGATTTTGGTTTGAACCAGGTAATCAAAGGCTGGCAGGAAGGTTTGCAGTTGATGAAAGAAGGAGCCCGTTACAAATTTTTCATTCCTTATCAATTGGCCTATGGTGAAAGGGCCATGGGAAATGTAATCCCTGCAAAAAGTGATTTGATTTTTGAAGTGGAATTGATTAAAATCAACACCCCTTAACCCCAATATATTATACAAAAAAGCCCTCCGGTAAAGAGGGCTTTTTTTATGTCTTAACTTTTGAATTTCCAATCAAAGCTGTCAAAGTCATTGATGATGGCACCGACTTCTACCCTGATGACCACGCCAAATTCCGATTGCAGGATGAGCCAGTTGCTTTCGTTGAAATGGTTTTCGGTGGCATCGAAATCTTCCTGCTCCCAACTCTTGAAAGGCAACTCCTCTTTAACTTCCTCTACCTTCCTGCCTATTATTTTTTTATCCAATAAAGTGGCCTCGGCATTTGAGGTAATCAGGTAACCCAAACGAAAATCTTCGTCTTCGTAAAAAGTAAGCCTTAGTTTTTCGTGGTTGTATAAACAAATGATATTGCCGTCTTCGTCCTCAAACTGTTTATCCGGTTGGCCATACACGCCAACAACATCTTTTTGCTTCATCCCGAAAAGCAAAGCACCAATCCCGTTTTTTGGATTTATTTTCATCTTTTTTTTTACAAAATTAGCAATATCCATAGTGGTTCAGCGCTATTGCCTTTATTTTTTTTAACATCCTCAAAACCAATCGGCATTTCCTCTCGTAATTAAACTTCAGTATTAATCAACAATAAACAATTTACCTATGAGGAAAAAAATTACTCTCGGAAATCTTGTCTTTTTGGTTACGACCCTGTTTTTTACAATAGGTTCGTCAGGACAAGTAGTTACAAGTAGTGCAGATGATGGTTCGGCGGGAACGCTTCGGAGCCAGATTGCCGCCGCAGCGCCGGGTGCAACAATTACGGTTGCTCCCAGCGTTACGAACATGACGCTTTTATCAGGACAGATTACCATCAACAAAAGCCTGACCCTTACCGGAAACGGATCTTCAGTTACCATCATCAATGGGAATGCCAACGGACGGATCTTTGATATTACCGCCGGTAATGTTACCTTAAACGCCATCAGGCTGACCAACGGCTTGGCAGACAATGGAGGTGCCATTCAGGTAATTGGTGCCAACCTCAGCCTGAACAATACCACTATTTCAAACAGTATTGCCAACGGGGATTCCGGAAGTGGAGGTGCTGTAATGGTAGGAACAGGAGCCACCCTGACTACCACAAATGCGGTACTGACCGGAAACCGCTCCAATCGTGCCGGTGGGGCTATTGAAGCTGTAGCCGGAACCACGGTCACACTCACCAACACAACGCTAACTTCAAACAATACCGGTGTTGCTCCGGCCACTGCTGCTCCTGGAAATGGAGGGGCATTCCACATGACAGGCAATGGTACTGTAATGATTAATGGTGGAATGGTATTCAACAACATCGCCGCTGCAGAAGGCGGTGGATTGTGGAATGGCTCAGGAACCATGACCATCAACGGTACGGTTATCAACTCCAACACAGCATCTGGTGCCGCAGCCGATAATGGCGGTGGCGGAATTTACCAACTCAATGGCGGAACCTTGAACATAGACGGAGCCACCATCACCAATAATACAGCCAATGGAGCAGCAGGTTCCGGAGGCGGTATCTTAAACGATGTGGGGGCGACATTGAACATTACCAATTCGACCATCAACAACAATACAGCCAACCGTGCAGGGGGTGGAATTGAAGGAAATGCAACAGCAGGAACCAATTTCATCACCCTGACCGATGTCAGCCTGAACAACAATACCGTATTCACTTCGCCAGGAAATGGTGGCGGATTGCACATGACAGGACCAGGTACCGTCAATATCAATTTCGGAACCGTAAACAACAACAATGCCGGTGCTGAAGGTGGCGGATTATGGAACGGATCAGGAACCATGACCGTAAATGGCACTACTATCAGCGGAAATACCGCTTCAGGTGCTGCTGCCGATAACGGCGGTGGTGGAATTTACCAATTGAATGGCGGAACGTTAATCGTTCAAAACGGCACTATGATTAGTAACAATATCGCCAACGGAACTGCAGGCTCCGGAGGTGGAATTTTGGCTGATGTTGGGTCTACAGTAACTATCTCTAATTCTACTATTACCGGAAACCGTTCGAATCGTGCCGGAGGTGGAATCGAAACCGTTGCAGGAACAACGACAACCTTAAACAATGTGATGTTAACCAATAACAATACCGGAGTTGCTCCAGCTGTTGCTGCTCCAGGAAACGGTGGTGGTTTCCACATTACAGGTTCAGGAAACGCTACCATTAATGGCGGAACAGTAAACAACAACGTTGCCGGAAATCAAGGTGCCGGATTATGGAATGGTGCCGGAACAATGTCAGTTAACGGAACTGTTATCAATGGGAATACCGTTTCCGGAAACGCGGCAACCAGTGGTGGTGGCGGTTTGTACAATCAAGTAGGAACTTTAAATCTATCTAATGCTACAGTGTCAAATAATATGGCAACCGGAACTTTAGGCATTGGTGGTGGAATTTTAAATAACGGTGCCGCCGTTACTTTAAATACGACCACTTTAAATAACAATTCGGCCAACTTAAACGGTGGTGGAATTTTTACCAACAACGGAACAACTACGATTCAAAGTAATTCGGTTTTAAATGCCAATGTCGCAATGGGTGCTACTGCCCCTACTGATGGTGGTGGTGGAATTTACATCAGCGCGGGTACCGTAACTGTACTTGGAAGCGCAATTACAGCCAACACGGCTATAGTAGGTGGAGCGTCCGGTGGTGGTGTTTTCAATTTCGCCGGAACATTCAGTGCCAACGGAACAAACATTTCACAAAATATTTCCAATCGTGCCGGTGGTGGAATCGAAGCCGCTTCAGGCTCTACTACCAATCTTACATCGGTCAGCTTAAACAGCAATAATACAGGTGTTGTGGCTTCTGGTGCCGGTGCTGCTTCTCCAGGAAATGGAGGCGGATTGCACCTGACAGGTACAGCCAACGCAACGGTTACCGGAGGAACAGCCAATACCAACCTGGCAGGAAACCAAGGTGGTGGTTTGTGGAACGGTGCCGGAACCCTTATGGTAAACGGAACAACCATCAATGCCAACGTGGTATCCGGAAACGGTGCAGCAAGCGGTGGTGGCGGTTTGTACAATCAAGTAGGAACACTAACTGTTTCTAATGCTACCGTATCGAATAATATGGCTACTGGAACTTCCGGAATTGGTGGTGGACTTTTAAACAACGGGGCAACCGTTACTTTAAACGCTACGACTTTAAATAACAATTCGGCCAACTTAAACGGTGGTGGAATTTTCACCAACAACGGAACTACAACTATCCAAAGTAATTCGGTTGTAAATGCCAACACTGCTTTGGGTGCAACAGCTCCAACCAATGGTGGTGGTGGAATTTACATCAGTGCCGGAACCGTTACAGTTCTTGACAGTGCGATTACAGCAAACACTGCTATTGTGGGTGGTGGTTCTGGTGGGGGTGTTTTCAACTTTGCCGGAACATTCAATGCAACCAGCACCGCAATTACTGCTAATATTTCGAACAGGGCCGGTGGTGGAATCGAAGCTGCGGCTGGTTCTACTACAACGCTAAATATGGTTTCCCTTAACGGAAATAACACCGGTGTAGTCGCTTTTGGCGCTACAGCGGCCAGTCCGGGTAATGGTGGTGGTTTCCACATTACCGGAGCTGGAAATGCTACTATCACTGGTGGAACCAACAACAACAACAGGGCGGCCCAGGAAGGTGGTGCCTTATGGAATGGCTCCGGAACAATGACCGTAAGCAATACTATCATAGACGGAAATACAGCCTTGGGCAACCTGGCAGACGATGGTGGTGCAGGGTTGTTCAACAATGCCGGTACATTAAATCTAAATACCGTAACGGTTTCTAATAATAAAGCTACGGGAACTTTGGGTTCTGGTGGTGCAATTCTAAGCTTAGTCGGAACAGTTACTGTAACCAATTCTACCCTCAATGCGAACGCTGCCAACCGTGCAGGAGGAGCAATTGAAGTGGTAAACGGTACGTTGAACCTGACTAATTCCAACATGACCAACAACGATGTGGATGGTGGTGCCGGAACTCCTGCTCCGGGCAATGGTGGTGCTTTACACATTACTGGTGTAACAACAACAACTATTATGGGTGGAAATGTAACCGGTAACAACGCACGTCGTGAAGGCGGTGGTTTGTGGAATCAAACCGGAAGCACCATGAATGTGACCAATGTAAACATCAATGCCAACAATGCCAAAGGAAACGGTGCTGCATTTGGTGGTGGCGGAATCTTTGTAAATGGCGGTGATGTAGTAGTAACCAAATCGTCTATTACCAACAATACCTCAACGGGTGCTGCCGGAAACGGTGGCGGTGTACACATAAAAACGGGTTCTGCTACGCTTACCACTACAACTGTATCAGGAAATACCTCTGCTGCAGCTGGTGGGGGTATATTCAGCAATGCTGCTTTAACATTAAATGCCACGACAATTGCTAACAATACCGCTTCAACTAATGGTGGTGGAATAGCAAACACTAGTGCTTCACTACCTGTGTTGAAAAATACTATTGTAGCTTCAAATGTAGCTACAACAGATGCCGACATAGCTTCAACAACCGGTGCTTTGGTTTCGAATGGTTTTAACCTTGTCGGAAAAGCGACTGCTACCACATTCGTAGCAGCCAGCGGCGATATCGTCGGAAGTAATGCCATGCCGGTCAATGCCTTTTTAAATGCCTTGGCCAATAATGGCGGCACTACGCTTACCCACTCTTTGCAATCAAACAGTCCGGCCTACAACGGTGGTGACTTGGCTGATAGCTTTACTGACCAGATTGGCAATGCCGTTTTCGGCGGAAGAAGGGATATCGGGGCTTACGAAAGCCAAACAGCCGGATTGTTGTACACCGGTTTACAGTCGGCATCTTGTGGGGCGACCCTCAATGCACTGAATGTGACCATCAATGCCAATGTGGTTGCGGCTGCCCAAGGTTACCGTTTCAGGATTACCAAAGTAGACAACATGACCAATGTGGCACTGGCCCCTTCAGTAGTAATTGACAGGCCTGTGAATAACATATCCTTGACCAATGTGGCCGGGGTAACCTACAATTCGAGGTATCAAATTGAAGTAGCCATCCGCGTAAACAATGTATGGCAAATGTATGGGGCTACCTGTTTTGTGAATACACCAAACCCGGTGAGTACCATTGGTGCCCAATGTGGCACTACCTTAACGGCATTAAACCAATCGATTAATGCAACACAGGTTCCGAATGTTACCGGATACCGATTCAGGGTGACCCAATTGGATAATGCCTTGCAGCCCGTAGGTATGCCGCAAATCACGACACAAAGCCTGAACAAATTCAACATGACACAATTATCTGGTATTTTGTATGCCACTACCTATCGTGTTGAAGTAGCCTTGGGCAATACCGATGGCGTGTATTTAGACTACAATGCCGCCTGTAACATTACGACTCCTGATTATCCTGTTACCCAACTGACAGCCAGTCAGTGTAGTAATTATATGGTTCCGAACAACAGTTCATTTGTTTCTGCCGATGTGGTAAATGGTGCTTCGCAATACCGTTTCAGGGTATTCAACGGAACGGGTTATGATGAAGTCTACACCAATACTTCAAACAACAGGTTTACCTTGAATAACTTTGAAGACATTGCCTCAGGGATGTATTCGGTTCAAGTGGCAGTGAGAATTCCGAGCCAGCCAGATTTCGGACCCTACGGAGCTACCTGCTCCATCGTAGTAGGTGGTCTTGCCAAAACATTACCTACGGAAGTGGCTGCCAAAAACACCAACTCATTTGAGGCAGTGGTGTATCCTAACCCATTTGGCGACAGTTTCCAATTGAAACTCAACACCAACAGTGAGGAAAAAATACAAGTATTGGTTTATGACATGCTGGGCAAGTTGATTGACAATCAAAACATCAGTACTGCGGATATGGAAAATTTTGAAATAGGAAGCAACTACCACTCTGGTGTGTTCAACGTGATTGTATCGCAAGGAGAAAATACAAAAACCCTTCGGGTGATTAAAAGATAGTTATTAGGTTGAGATTAAGGTTATGTAAAAATGCCCCTGCTGAACATCAGCAGGGGCATTTGTTTTTTATGGGAAATCCAATCTTAATATTCGAACTTGCCGTAGCTGCTTTCAATGGTGAGTTTTTTGGTCTCACTGGCTTCTACCCTGCCTACAATTTGTGCTGCCACCCCAAATGATTCGGAAATGGCGATCAGGTCGTTGGCAATTTTCTGTGGCACATACAACTCCATGCGGTGGCCGCAATTGAATACCTGATACATTTCTTTCCAATCGGTGTTGGATTGCTCCTGAATCAGTTGAAACAAAGGCGGAACCGGAAATAAATTGTC
Source organism: uncultured Flavobacterium sp. (assembly GCA_964642945.1). Classification (GTDB taxonomy): domain Bacteria; phylum Bacteroidota; class Bacteroidia; order Flavobacteriales; family Flavobacteriaceae; genus Flavobacterium. The sequence goes on from CAZXRX010000012.1 coordinate 45,219, forward strand.
TTTGATAACGTGCAGGTTGTCTACAAAATGCAGCACTTTGGTTTGCGCACCACCCGAACAATGCACCATACCGTGGATTTCTTTGGGCGTGTATTTGTCCAAAATGGCTTTGATAATCGGAGCGTAAGTACGTGTGGGGGATAACACCAGTTTACCGGCATCAATGGGGGAATCTTTAACGGCATCTGTCAGTTGCACCTTGCCGGAATAAACCAAATCTTTCGGAACTGAACTGTCAAAACTTTCGGGGAATTTTTCGGCCAGGTAATGGGCAAAAACATCATGTCGCGCCGAAGTAAGGCCATTGCTTCCCATACCGCCGTTGTAGCTTTTTTCATAATGCGCCTGACCATAAGAAGCGAGCCCAACAATCACATCGCCGGGCTGAATGTTCGCATTGTCAATGACATCTGCCCTTTTCATGCGTGCCGTCACGGTAGAATCGACAATAATGGTGCGCACCAAATCGCCTACATCGGCTGTTTCGCCACCCGTGGAATGAATGGTCACGCCGTAGGTTTTCAATTCTGAAATGAGGTCTTCGGTACCGTTGATGATGGCCGAAATGACTTCGGCAGGAATCAGGTTTTTGTTCCTCCCGATGGTGGAAGAGAGCAAAATATTGTCGGTGGCGCCCACGCAGAGCAAATCGTCGATGTTCATGATGAGGGCGTCCTGGGCAATGCCTTTCCAGACCGACAAATCGCCGGTTTCTTTCCAGTACATATAGGCCAGGGAAGATTTGGTCCCGGCACCATCGGCATGCATAATCAGGCAATACTCGTCGTCGTTGGTGAGGTAATCGGGAACGATTTTGCAGAAAGCTTTGGGGAACAAACCCTTGTCGATGTTTTTGATGGCGTTGTGCACGTCTTCCTTGGAAGCGGAAACACCGCGCTTGGCGTAGCGTTGGCTGTGGTCAGAACTCATTTTGGTTGTGTTGTTGTGTGGGGCAAAGATAAGAAATTAGCTGGAAGTCGGAAAGGGGAAAGAGGGAAGATTTATAGCCGGATTTCATTTTTACAGCAAGGCCAAAACGCCAATTGAAATACCAGACTTCGGGTGTAGCCCTGATGGAAGCGGCATCCTTTTGGGGCCATCAGCCACAAAAGATAGAGCGGACAGCAGGACGATAGGTCTTTTGATAAACCAAACGCCTGCTCCAAAAAAACTAATTATCTACTATCAGGATTTCCACCCGGCGGTTGTCGTCTTCTTCCTGGGCATTTTTTTCGGGTATCGGGTGGATGGGCCTCGACACGCCGTAGCCCTTGAAGGTCATGCGGTCGCGGCTGATTTTGTGGCGGATTAAATAATTGTAGACGGCCCTGGCCCTGGCAGTAGAAATGACTTCGTATTGGTTGGGGCGTTTGCAGCAGATGTGGCCCTGGATTTCGATTTTGAGTTTGGGGTTGTCGACCATGATGCACAACAATTCATACAGGGTGGGCTCTGATTTGGGCACCGTTTTGGCTGAATTGTTGAAAAAATAGATGTTTTCGAGTACAATCAAATCGCCTTTTTTGGCCGACTTGATGCGGTCTTTGAGAACTTCTTTGGGGGTTTCGGTCTTTTTTTCGGGAGCGGTTTCCGGTTTTAACTGGTAGATGATGGTGACGCGCCGGTTTTCGCCCTGTATTTTCGATTGTTCGAAATCTTCGCCAAAACCCCGTATTTCAATGTCTTTCTTCACATCGATTTCGCTTTCCTTCAAAAAACGGTAGACTTCATTGACCCGTTTGAGCGCTAAGGTGTCGTTGTAGAGGTTGGTGCCTTTCCAGTCGCAGAAGCCGTAAAGCTTGGTAACCTGGTAATTTTTGCCTTCTGCGATCCAGGAATTTATTTTTTTGACGGCATCGTCATTGAGGTTGTACTTGTCAAAATCAAAATAGACATTGAGTTTGTCCTGGGCGTGGGAAACCATAGAAAGCAAGCATAAAAAGAGTATTGTTTTTTTCATAAGCTTCTTATTTGTCGAGCACCATGATTTCGACACGGCGGTTGCGCGCGGCTTCAAATTCGCTTTTTTCCGGAATCGGGAATTTGGGTCTGGATACGCCAAAACCGGCCACTTTGATTCTTCTTTCGCTGATGCCTTCTGACACCAATATCCTCTTCACCTGTCGGGCACGGTCTAGCGAAAGGTTTTTCACGTCTTTATTGACACAACAGATGTGGCCCTGAATTTCGATTTTGAGCTTCGGATAGGTATTCATCACATAAATCAGTTCGTCTATGGAACGCTTGGAAGTGGGCATCACCGCGAAGGTATTGAGGTAAAAATTGATGTCGCTCAGGCGGATCAGCGTGCCTTTGCGGGAAAGGACGATTTTGTCTTCGAGTGTGGCATTTGCAGGGAAATTCATGGTTTCTTCCTCAATTGGGACAATCACTTCGGGTTCGATGGTTTTTGGCTTTATACCCAAAATTTCGTCTTCGCGGGCCAAGTCTTTGGGCAAAATGTAATAAATAGTGACTTTCCGGTTTTCGGCCTTGTTTTTGGATTGTTGGAAATTTTCGCCAAAACTCCGGCTTTTGAAATCTTCCCGGATTTTGATTTGTCCTTTGGTGGTTTGCCTGAAAATGAAATCTACCCTTTTTTTGGCCAAAGTGTCGTTGAAGCCATTGGTGCCGTCTTCATCTGTATAGCCGTTGATGGCGACAATCTTGACCGCTTTGTTGGCCGTCATCCAATCCTGGAGTTTTTTGCTTTCGGCAGCCGTGGTTTCAAATTTGTTGCTGTCAAAATACACCACAAACTGTTCCTGGGCATTTACGGCGGTAAAGCCACTTAAAAAAAGAAGGGTGAGAAATAATTGCTTCATATTCATATAACGAAATTAAGCAAATTTAATTTTATGGGCGTAAAAAAGAATTTAGGGCAAAAAGGCTATCTTTGTCGGAAAATTTTTAAACCATGAAAAAAACAATCTTGTTTGCTTCTTTACTCGTTACCGGATTTTGTAGCGCGCAGTCGGTGGTACAATCGGTGAATTCAGGAAGTATTATTGCCAGTAGTTCTTCTGTTTCTGTCGGAGAAATTGTGGTAGTACCCGTAAATCCGAACCAAACCGGTTCCGGAACGGTAGGCATATTGTCACAGTACAACCAAACCTTGGAAGTCGCTGAATTTGCACTGGCTGAAAATATTGTGGCTTACCCCAACCCAACTACGGCAGGGATTTTCTTCAAAAGCAACATCCTTTTGGCCAATGAAAAAGTGAGCGTTTTCAATACCAACGGACAACTTGTTGCGGAAAAAACCATCAATGCCGAGAATTCGGTTGACCTAAGCGGTTTGGCCGGTGGCCTCTATATAATCCAACTATCAAACGACAAAACAAAATCCTTTAAAATCATCAAACACTAAAATATCATGAAGAAATTATTACTTGCAGCTTCCCTTTTTATCAGTTTAACCACTTTTGCGCAGGTACCGCAGGGCATTTCGTACCAGGCCATTGCCCTTAATGGTTCCGGAAACGCCGTGGTAAGCGCCAATGTAGGCATCCGTCTGTCTGTGCTGGACAACTCGGCCTCAGGAACGGTTTTGTATACTGAAACCCATGTAAAAACCACCAACAACAAAGGTTTGTTCAACCTGGTGATTGGTCAGGGAACCGTGACTTCCGGAACATTTGCAGGGATTAACTGGAAAGTGAATTCCAAATTCCTGAAAGTGGAAATGGATGTGGCCGGCGGTACCAACTATGCTTTGGTAGGCACCACCCAATTGATTTCGGTTCCTTATGCTTTGGCGGCCGACAGCTTGGTCATGTCTGCAGGGGAAGCCATTACCTTGGTATCACCCAACGGAACCCCTTACCAGGTTAGTGTAAATGACAGTGGACAGTTGTCATTGCCGACGTCAGGAACAACCGGTACTCTTCCCAATTCATTTTACCTATATGGCAGTTTCAATAGTTTTGATCCGTTTGGTGCAATTGCAATGCAATCTGTTACTGGAGGCGGATGTGGTAATTCCACTTTCAGCGTCTTTAAATATCTTACGTCAGGAACCCAACTAAAACTTTTGTCTACCAACAATGACACCTCACCAGTTTACGGTGCAAATGGAAGCAATAATGTGGTTCTTAACGGAAGTGCGGTGACTGTTCCGACAGATGGATTCTATGTGGTGAATGTATACTCGCAATCAGCACCTACCTCACTCGCAAGCTATAACTTCAGGGCAACTTCAATTGGTGTAAGTTGCACTGTAACTGGTAGTGGTAGCGGTACTGGTGGAAATGGAACATACAATGTAGCTACCAATAAGTTTTCCATAAATTTAACTGGTTTGACGGCAGGAGCATCATTTTATTTCAGTATACAGTCTTGTGGTATCAGTACCCCATATATGTTTGGCGACAACCTTGCGGATGGTACCATTGAACTTAGCGGAAGTGTCATCACTATTCCAGGTTTGACATCAACTCCTAAAAACTTTAGGGTAGATTTGACACTGGGTACAAATGGAGGAGGAACTTACACCGTTACCCAAATTTAATTTCACCAAGAATATATAAAAATACCTGCTCTCTTCGGGCAGGTATTTTATTTTACAAACACTAAAAAATCTATATTTGCCTAAAATTTTTAACCCATGAAAAAAATAATCTTGTTTTCCTGCTTACTTGTGACCGGATTTTGTACCGCGCAGTCGGTGGTGCAATCGGTGAATTCGGGAAGTATTATTGCCAGTAGTTCTTCGGTTTCTGTCGGGGAAATCGTGGTCGTTCCTGTGAATCCGAACCAAACCGGTTCCGGAACGGTAGGCATATTGTCACAGTACAACCAAA